>NZ_LRON01000019.1:0-136264 GCF_001758795.1 Duganella sp. HH101
GTGCGGGGGCCGGCGTGACGCAAACCGGTGGCGCAGGCGCGGCCGGTACCACGGGCGGCGGCGGTGCGGGCGGCGCAGGCGGCTCGGCCACCAGCACCGGTGCGGCCAGCAATACGGCCGGCGCCGGTGCGGCGGGTGGTGCGGCCAGCGGCGGCACGGCCAGCAACGGCAATCCCACCAACGGCAGTTCGACCGGCGGTGCGGGCGGCGCCGGTGGCGGCGGCGGCGGTGGGAACACCGGCGGTACTGGCGGCAGCGGCGGCACCATTACCGGCGGTGCGGCCACGGGCGGCGCGGCGGCAGGCGGCACGGGCGGCGCCGGTGGCGATGTGTCGGTGACGGCGGGCACGTTCAATATGTCCAACACCATGAGCAATGTCGGCCAGTCGGCCGCCGGCATCATGGTGACGGCGCAGAACAGCGGCATCGCCTCGCTGGTGCAGCAGAGCGTCAACGTCCAGGCCAATCTGGCGGTCGGCAAGTAGCGCGGGGGCGGGATGCGCGCAGCATGGCGCATCCCGCCATCTACAGGGAGTACGGTATGCATACATCAGTTTTCAGTTTGTTTGTGGCCTTGGCGCTGGGCGGCAAGGCGTTGGCGGCGCCGTCGATCGAGCCGTTGTTGCCGCCGGCGGCGCTGTCCCGGCCGGTGCTGCTGCCGGGCGCGATCGTCATCACGACCGCCGATCCGGCCGGGTTCGAGAACAGCGCGGTGCCGGCCGCGAGGCTGGCCGGCAAGCGCGCGGGCGCCGATGCGGTCAACAACGACATGCAGTTGAGCGGCGCGGTCAGCGGCAACTCCGCTGTCAATGTGTACACCGGCGCCAACTCGATCAGCAGCGGCTCGTTCAGCAATGCCGCCGGCCTGCCGGTGGCGATACAGAATTCCGGCGCGAATGTGCTGATCCAGAACGCCACCATCATCAACATCCAGATGCGATGAAGACCTACGCTTATGCAGTTCTGGCCGCCATCGCGTGCGGCCAGGCGGGCGCGGTGGACTTGCCCGGCGCGGGGGGCGGCAGCTATGCGCTGCACGTCACCAGCCTGAAGGAGGCGCGCTTCCGATCCACGGTGCGCCAGCAGTTCGATTTCAGTTGCGGCTCGGCGGCGGTGGCGACGCTGCTCAGCTATCACTACGACACGCCCGTCAGCGAGCGGCAGGTGTTCGACGCCATGTACGCGCTGGGCGACCAACAGAAAATCCAGCGCGAAGGTTTTTCGCTGCTGGACATGAAGCGTTACCTGGCCGGGCTGGGCTTCATCGCCGACGGCTATCAGCAGCCCTTGCACAAGCTGGCCGAGGCGCGCTTTCCGGCCATCGTGCGCATCCGCGAAAACGGTTATGAACATTTCGTGGTCATCAAGGGCGTCGACGACGGCCGCGTGCTGCTGGGCGATCCGGCCGGCGGCACGCGGGCGATGCGGCGCGCGGATTTCGAGGCGGTGTGGCAGGACCAGTTGCTGTTCCTGATCCATAACTGGCGCGGGCAGCCGCACTTCAACCAGGCCGCGGACTGGCGCGTGGCGCCGCGCGCGCCGCTGGAGCAGGGCATCAATCGCGGCTCGCTGACCGACATCACGCTGCCCAAGAACGGCAGCGGCAATTACTGAACGGAGGCGCGTATGCGCACAACGATGTTGACCGTGCTGCTGGCCTGCGGGGCGGTGGCGCACGCCGGCGATTTGCCGGACCCGACCGACGGCTGGCTGGCCGTCGACGACGCCACGCTGGCACAGGCGCGCGGCGGCTACGAGCTGGGCAGCGGACTCATGGTCTCGCTAGGTGTCGAACGTTTGGTCTCGATCAATGGCAGTGTTGTAGCAAACAGTCGTTTTGCGATCGCCGATGTGACAAAGTTGAGCGCTGAAGAGGCCCGCATGGCCAGCGATGCGCTCGCTGCCGTGGTGGTGCAGAACGGCGCGGGCAATGTGGCCGACGTCATGCAGGCCACGCCGGCACTGGGCTCCTTGCTGATACAGAACAGCGTCAACGACCAGGCCATCCGCAGCCAGACCACGATCAGCACCACGGTCAGCAATCTGGCGCTGCTCAAGGCGGTCAATTTTGAAAGCATGTTGCGCGATGCCCTGAGCGCTGCGGTGGGGCCGAAATGAACACGACGAGGGAGGGTGGCGATGCGAGGTGTGAGATGGCAAACCAGTGCGCTGGTGTGGATGGCGTGCGCGGCGGCGCAGGCTCAGGCTCAGCAACAGCAGGGCGATGCCGCGCCGCCGGCCGTGGCGCCCTTGTTCGAACAGCCGGGCGTGCTGACGCCGCGCGGCAAGCTGGTGCTGGAGCCGTCGGCGCAGTTCGGCTATTCGTCGAGCAACCGCGTGGTGCTGGTCGGCTACACCATCATCCCGGCCTTGCTGATCGGGCTGGTCGACGTGCGCGAGATCAAGCGCAACACGCTGACCGGCGCCGTCTCGCTGCGCTACGGCCTGGGCAACCGCGCGGAAGTGGAGTTGAAGCTGCCCTATGTGTACCGCACCGATTCCACCGTCAGCCGCGAGCTGTTCACCGGCACCGGTGTCGACAAGGTGTTTGAAACCAGCGGCAAGGGCGTGGGCGACGCCGAGCTGGCGCTGCGCTACCAGCTCAACCAGGGAGCGCCGGACCGGCCGTATTACGTGGCCGGCTTGCGCGTGAAGTCGCGCACCGGCACCGATCCGTTCAAGGTCGTCACCGATTGCAGCAAGCGCTGCGTGGGGCCCAACGCCACCGGCACCGGCCTGCCGCTGGAACTGCCCACCGGATCCGGCTTCTATGCCGTGCAGCCCAGCCTGACGTGGCTGTACGCCAGCGATCCGGCCATCCTGTTCGGCGGCGTCAGCTACCTGGTCAACTTCAAGCGCAGCAACGTCAACCGCAAGGTGTTGAACGGCGAATGGGAGCCGCTGGGCACGGTCGCGCCGGGCGATGTGGCGGGCTTTAATTTCGGCATGGGCCTGGCCTTGAACGACAGGGCGCTGATCAGCTTTGGCTACGATCACAGCTCGATCGCGCGCACGCGGCAGAACGGCGTGCCGGTGCCGGGTTCGGTGCGGACGCAGCTGGGCACGTTGTTGATGGGCTTGTCTTACCGGCTCAATGACAAGCGCACCGTCAACATCACGGTGGGCGCGGGGCTCACGCGCGATACGCCGGACGTGCAACTATCGTTCCGCATGCCGCTCTCACTGTAGAGCGCGTGACCGGAAAGGCCGATTTTGCGGTATCGTAGCGATTCTCGATTGTTAAAAAAACAGGGACGCTATGATCACGACGACCACCTTGACCCGAACCGCAGCCGTGCTGGCTGCGGCCATGGCCAGTACGATGGCGCAGGCCGCCGCGCCGATGGCCAAGTTCCAGGCGCCAGGCTTCTACCGCACCACGCTGGGCGATTTCGAAATCACCGTGCTCAACGACGGCACCATCGATCTGCCGGTCGACAAGCTGCTCAAGCAGCCGCCGGCCAAGACCAATGCGGCGCTGGCGCGCTCGTTCGAGAAGAGTCCGCTGGAGACCTCGATCAACGCCTTCCTGATCAACACCGGCAGCAAGCTGGTGCTGATCGACGCCGGCGCCGCCAGCCTGTTCGGCCCGACGGCGGGCAAGATGCTGGCCAATTTCAAGGCCTCCGGTTACAAGCCGGAGCAGGTCGACGAGATCTACATCAGCCATATGCATGGCGACCACGTGGGCGGACTGGCGGCCAACGAGCAGCGCGTGTTTCCGAACGCGGTGGTCCGGGCGGGCAAGCTGGATGCGGATTTCTATCTGAACCAGAGCAACCTGGACAAGGCGACCGGCGAGGAGAAGGAAGACTTCCAGGGCGCGATGATGTCGCTGAACCCTTATGTCAAGGCGGGCAAGTTCCAGCCCATCGTCGCCAACAGCGAGCTGGTGCCGGGCATCAAGTCCTACTTCAATGGCGGCCACACGCCGGGGCATATCACGTATGTGGTGGAGAGCAAGGGCCAGAAGCTGGCCCTGCTGGGGGATTTGCTGCACGTGCAGGCGGTGCAGTTTGAAACGCCCGGCGTCGGCGTTAGCTTCGACACCGACAGCAAGATCGCCATCGCCGAACGCAAGGAAGCGTTCGCGGCGGCGGCCAAGGGGGGCTACCTGATCGGCGCGCCCCACCTGTCGTTCCCGGCCCTGGGCCATGTGCGCGTCAACGGCAAGGGCTACGACTTCGTGCCGGTGGACTACGCGTTGCCGCGCTAAGCGACGAGCTTAAGCCAGCGCTGGGTAGTCGGTGTAGCCTTCTTCCGCGGGCGCGTAGAAGGTTTCGGCCTTCCACTCGTTCAGCGGCGCGTCCAGTTGCAGGCGGCGCGGCAGGTCGGGGTTGGAGATGAAGGCCTTGCCGAAAGCGATGGCGTCGGCGGTGCCGGCGTCCAGCACTTGCTGCGCGGTCTGCTTGTCCATCTTTTCATTGGCGATGTAGACGCCGCCGAATTCCTTCTTCAACAACGGACCCAGGCTGTCTTCGCCCACCGCTTCGCGCGCGCAGATGAAGGCGATCTTGCGCTTGCCCAACTCGCGCGCCACGTAGCCGAAGGTGGCGGCCGGGTTGGAGTCGCCCATGTCGTGCGAATCGCGGCGCGGCGCCAGGTGCATGCCCACGCGGCCGGCGCCCCAGACTTCGATACAGGAATCGGTCACTTCCAGCATCAGGCGGGCACGGTTTTCAATCGAACCGCCGTAGTTGTCGGTGCGCTGGTTGGTTTTGTCTTGCAGGAACTGGTCGAGCAGGTAGCCGTTGGCGCCGTGGATTTCCACGCCGTCGAAGCCGGCTTTCTTGGCGTTTTCCGCGCCTTTCTTGTAGGCGGCGACGATGCCTGCCAGCTCTTCGGTATCGAGCGCGCGCGGCACCGGATAGGCGCGTTGCGGACGCAGCAGGCTGACATGGCCTTCGGCCGCGATGGCGCTGGCCGACACCGGCGCTTCGCCGTTCAGGAAGCTCGGGTCGGAGATGCGGCCCACGTGCCACAACTGGGCGAAGATCACGCCGCCGGCCTTGTGCACGGCTTCGGTCACTTGCTTCCAGCCTTCCACCTGCTCGTCGGACCACAGGCCCGGGGTGTCGGCATAGCCCACGCCCTGCGGCGTGACGGCGGTCGCCTCGCTCAGGATCAGGCCGGCGGTGGCGCGCTGCTCGTAGTACTTGGCCATCAGCGCGTTCGGCACGCGGGCGCCGCCGATGGCGCGGGCGCGGGTCAGCGGCGCCATGACGATGCGGTTTTTCAGGGTGATGTCGCCGATGGTGAGCGGGTCGAAAAGATTTGCCATGATGAGTTTCCTATAGTGTCATTTGATCGATGAAGGCCTGGATCAGGGCTTCGTCGCGTTTAAAGTAATTCCATTGCCCCACGCGGTGCGAGGTGATCAGGCCGGCCTTGAGCAGGGTGGCCAGATGCGCCGACACCGTCGATTGCGACAGTTCACAACGCCGGTCGATGAGGCCGGCGCATACTCCCAGGCTCAGCGGATGCTGCTGGTCCGAGAAATACACCTCGGGCTCCTTCAGCCACGCCAGGATCTGGCGCCGCATCGGGTTGGCGAGGGCTTTGTGGATAGCGTCTATGTCCATTTGCATGTAACGATATATGGATCGTCTTTTTCCGATTTCAATATCGTCATCTTACGATATAAAAGAAAAACGTGCTGGCGGCCAAAAAATCATTTATGTTATGGGAACATTGTTCGAAGTATATGAGGGCCGTATGTCGAGTCATTACCTGGATGTGGCCATCGGGCTGTCCTACACATTCCTGGCCGTGAGCCTGCTGTGCAGCGCCACGCGCGAAGCCATCGCCTCGCTGTTCCAGACCCGGGCCAAGATCCTGGTCGACGGCGTGCTGACCATGCTGCATGAGCCGGCCGGCAAGTCTCATCTGCGCGGCATCATTCCCTCGATCCAGCGCTTCCTGCGGCTGGACAGCGGCTTCAATCTGGCCAAGCTGGGGCCGCATTCGCTGTCGGCCGAGGTCATGACGCATCCGTTGATCACCGGCCTGGCGCAGCAGGGGCGCATGCCGTCCTATATTCCGTCGGCGATCTTCGCGCGGGCGTTCGTGTCGACGCTGACCGCCAAGTATGGCAAGGGGCAGGCGGCGGCACTGCTGCTGGCCAATGTCGGCAATGAAGGATTGAGCCGCACGCTGCTGGCCATCATGGGCGAGGGGCCGGACGACGTGGCCGCGCTGGAGAACGCGGTGCGCATCTGGTACGACACGGTGATGGACCGCATCACCGGCTGGTACAAGCGGCGCTCGCAGCTGGTGCTGTTCTGCGTGGGCTTGTTCTATGCCGGGGCGATGAATATCGATGCGCTGCAGCTGAGCCAGCGCCTGTGGCGCGACGAAGCCTTCGCGACCAGGACGGCGCAGCAGGTTGGCGACACCATGGCCGGCGGTAGCATGAAACCGACCGCAGCCGCAGCAGCAGGCACTCCGGCAGCTACGGCGCTGAGTCAGGCGGCCGAGGCCAAAAAGGATGTGCAGGCGCTGCAAGCCTTGCCGATCGGCTGGTCGTCGTCGCGCTTTGTCGGCACCTGGGACCAGGGCGTGGGCGCCTTCACGGCCGCGTTGATGTTCGCGCTGATGGGATGGATCATCACCGCCTTCGCCTCGTCGCTGGGAGCGCCGTTCTGGTTCGATGGCATCGGCTGGCTGCTGGCGCTGCGCGGCAGCGGCGCCAAGCCCGCGACGGAACCGGCGCCGGTGGTGATCGAGACCATCGCCTTGCCTAGCCTGAACGGCGTCAAGCCCACCAACGGCTGAGGCCGTGTAGAAATGGCGGACCTGACCCCGGATGTCAGGCGAAGTGCAGGGCCAGGGCGATGACGGCGGGCAGGGTCTGGATCAGCAGGATAGTGCGCTTGACCGTCACGCCGCCCCAGATGCCGGCCACCGCCACGCAAGCCAGGCCGAACACCGTGAACGCCGACGCGATCGCCGGATTCGGATGCGCAAAACCCACCACCAGCGCCGCCACCAGGAAGCCGTTGTAGCAACCCTGGTTGGACATCGCCGGCTGGACGATGTCGGCCTTCTCCTTGCTCAGTCCGAACACGCGGCGGCCGCGCGATTGGAACAGCACCGTTTCCAGCAGAACGATGTAGACATGTATCAGCGCCACCAGGCCGGTGACGATCTGCGCCAGTAATTGCATGGATGCTCCTTGTTATTGTTGAACGGGCATTATGACCTGTGCCGCCTGCGGCGGGAAGCCGTCAGCAGAGTTACGCTGGCGGTGTTATAGTTCCGCCAATTTTTCAACGGAGATACACAATGACCTGGATTATCCTCATCCTTGCCGGCCTGCTGGAAGTGACCTGGGCGGTCGGACTCAAATACACCGACGGCTTCAGCAAGCCGCTGCCGACGGCGCTGGCCTTGGCCGCCATGGCCGGCAGCGTCGCCATGCTGGGCCTGGCCCTGCGCACGCTGCCGCTGGGCACCGCCTACGCGATCTGGACCGGCATCGGCACCGTCGGCACCGTGATCTTCGGCATTGTCGTGTTGAACGAACCGGCCAGCGCGCTGCGCATCGGCTGCATCGCCATGATCATCGGCGGCATCGTCGGCCTGAAGCTGTCGGCCGTCTGATCAGAAAGCAGGATTGGCGCGCGTGAGGTAATACCATTCGCTGTTGGCGCCGGCGGCGGCGTCGGGGAACAGGATGCGGCCGTCGAACTCGGCCAGCACCGGCGTGCCATCGTTGCGGGTGCCGATCTGTTCACCTTGCTGCACCGGATCGAAGCTGGACCAGGCGCGGCTGAAGCGGTCGTCCGCATGCTGCTTGTCGTACACCGCCACCATGCTGAGCGCTTCCATCGCATCGTCGGCGATGGGCTCGGGCGAGGGCGCGTCGATCAGGCCGAGGAAGGCCAGGGTGTTGACGATGGCGCGATAGCCAACCTCGGGCGCTTGCGGATCGGCGTGCTGGCCGCATTCGAGCGTCAGTGCGTAGCCGCCGGTGCTGCGCATGTATTCGGTGGTGCCCATGCCGTAGCGCAGCACGGTTTGCAGTTCGCCTTCATTGCGCAGGCGGCGCTGCACGCCGGCGCCGTAGGTGCGCAGCCAGCCGTCGACGAAGCGCCGCACGCCGAGCCGCCGCGCCATCGCGCGTTCCTGCTGCTCGTGCTTGAAGGGTTCGAGCGGACCGTCGTTGTCGCGCGGGCCGACCATGGCGAACGGTTCGCTGGCGGCGTTGAACGAGTGCAGGTCCAGCAGCACATCATGCTGTGCCAGTAGCGGACACAGCCAGTTGGCGACGCGGTCTTCGAAGTCTTGCGGGTTCGGGTTGGGGAACAGGTTGCGGTTCAGGTTGCGGTCGCCCGAGCGTTCGCCCTTGGCGTAGGCCAGCGGATTGACGATGGGGACGAAGGTGACGCTGCCGTTGCGTATCGTCAGTTGGCCGCTGTCCAGTTGCTCCATCACGCGCGTGATGGCCTTGGTGCCGCAGGTCTCGTTGCCATGCACGGCGCCGGTGACGATCAGCCGCGTGCCGGGGTGTTGGCCGTTGTATTGAATGGATTTGAACTGCAAGCTGGCAGTGACGATCATGCCTACCCCATCAGAGTCATCAAAGTAAACAGTTTATACCTTGCGTCAAAAGATGGGAAATTGTGCAGTCCGATGCCCATCGCTGCGGCATCGGACTGGATGAGCTTAGCCGCCTTCAGGCTCGTTTTCGACTTGCGGGTCGTGCATGAATTGCACGCCGGCGTCATCCTTGAAGTGGAGCATGATGTTCAGCGTCATTTTGGAGGTGTTAGCGTCGCAGAAGGTCAGCTGTTTGCCGCTGATGCTGATGCTCTCTTCGCTGAATTGATCGTTATCTTCCGGTACCACGGTCATGCCGGTGAATACGATATTGTCGTTGCCGCTATCGAAAATCTGGTAGTTGATGATCGTATCGGTTTGCGAAACGCGAAGAATGGCAGGCATGGTTTCGACCTTGTAAGTGCCAGGTTTTACTCCGGGCCGGACCTTTACCAAAATGTTGATGAATGGTGTGCATGCGATGAATTTACTCATGAACTTGCTTTCTTCAGTGGGTGGGTGGAAAGGTATTGCAGGTAGGCAGGATCACGATATGACATCGCCTCGAGTTGCTTGCGCATAGGCGCCGCTTGTTCATTCTGGCCAAGGCATGCGTGGGCTTTGACCCATGGCGCAAGGACCCGGAAATCGGTGCTCCCTTTGACCAATGGCCGCAGTAATGTCTGCACTGCTTCGCAGCGACGATGTGCGATGTCTGCATTTTGATATGCGCTCAGCTCCGCATCCAGGAGTAGTGCGTCGATCAAGACAGAACGTATCAGTTGGTCGGTGGGCGTGGCCGAGTAAAGCTGCTCCAGCTTCTCGACAGCCGGCCCCAAGTTGGCGCTGGCGTCTGCGAGTCGGTGCTCCCGTAAGTGAATCGCCGCCTTGATCCGTCGCACCCTGGCCTGGACCATTTGAAGGTTTAGTTTTTTGGGTTCCAGGCGGATGAGCTCCGAAAAATTCTGCTCCAGTTTATCCAGCCGCGCAAGCTTCGACGCCGGTTTCTGGTCTTCGTTTTCCGTTTCAATGAGACCTACCTCGGCGATGTATAAATTACGCTGCCAATTCCGGTTGCTGTTATCTTTCTCCACGATGGTTTGTAGCAGCGTATATGCCTGCTGCATGGCTTCATGACTGGCGGCGAGGTCGCCGCGTGCCTGGCGGAGGTCGGCTTGATGCGACCAGGCAGATGACAGGCGGTTGACCCACAATGTCTCGGCGGGATGGGCGTCACGCAGTGTTTGCAGCAGGGCGAGCTCGCGTGCCCCTAGTGTTTCGGCCAACGCCAACTGCCCCAGTTGCAGCTGAGCGCGGGCTTGCCACGAAAGACTGTCGGCGAGATCGGCGGCGAGACGTTTGTTTTTTGGTGTCTGCGCATAAGCGCGTTGTTTCAAATCGACGGACAGTGCAAATTCATCGGCGGCGCGCTGCGTGTCTCCGCGCCGCAGGGCGACGGTGCCAAGATTGTTGTGGGCGTAGGACTGCTCAATCCACGCATCTGTCGAGGTTGGCGCGACTGCTGCTTGACGGTCGGCGTAGCTCCGGTACTGCTCAAAGTATTCCTGAGATTTGTCCCATGCTTTCTGATCGAGCTGAATCTGCCCCAGCCAGAAGGCATTTTCGCCCGCGCTTTTGAGCAGCGCCAAGTCATCCGGTTTGGATTTCAGTTGGTGACGGAGGATGTCACGGCCGGCCAGCAGCGCGGTGTTGGCGCCGGCTGGGTCGCCGCGCGAAATCTTTACTTCAGACAGCACTTGCAAGGACTTGGCACGTTGGGCCAACGCCGCATCGCCATCATCGCTACGCATCGGATCGGACAGATATTTCAGCGCCCGGTTGCTGACGCTGTCGAGCAGGTCCAGCTTGCCCAGCGGGCGCAGCTTGTCGACGAAGTCGCCCAGCATGTAGCCCATCAATTCCTCGGCCTCGGTGCGGTGCTGTTCGGCTGCCTGCTGCGCCGAGCGCGCCATCAGGAACAGGCCGCCGGCCAGCAGCGCCAGGCCAGCCATGACGATGGTGATCGTCAAGCGCAGCCGCTCGCCGCGCCGCACGCCTTGCAGCGAGGCGTGGACAAAGGCCTGCTCCTGCGGCGTGAAGCTGAAGTCGCTGGTCTTGAGCAGCTGGCGCGCTTGGTTCGCCTGGGTGCCCGATGGCAGCAGCATGTCGGGCTTGCGGCCGCTGTCCTGCCAACGCTTGGCTTGCGCGCTGACGCGGCTGCGCACCTGCAAGGCCTGGCGGTGTTCCTCGATCCACGCCACCACGCGCGGCCAGCGCCGCAGCAGCGCTTCGTGGGCGATGCCGAAGGCCGGCGCTCCGCCGTGCAGATCGCTGACGAACAAGTGCGCATCGACCAGCGCCTGCACCAGCCCATGATCGGCCTCGTTGCGCAGCGCCGACCACGGCACTCGGCGCGAGGTGACGGTGGATTCATCTTCCGCCACCAGCACTAGCTGCGACAGCACATGCGGCAGCGCGGCGATCTGCGCGCTGCCCAGCGCCGAAATCACCTGTTCGGCACGCGCGCCGATGGCGCCTTCCAGCCCGCCGAGCGCGTGGAAGCTGGCGTGGCTAAGCTCGCCATCGGGACTGCGCAGGCGATACAGTTCCTGCAGACAGTATTGCAGCAGCGGCAGCGTGTCCGGGCCGGCCTTGGCGGCGTCGATCAGCACCTGGTCCAGCGATTCGCCGGCGGCATCGACCGTGTAGCGCAATTGCGCCACTTGCACAGGATGGCGGATGATCTGGGCGATGTCGGCCGCGCCGGGCGGCGCCAGGTCGAAGTGGCCGCCGCGCAGCTTCATGCTCATCAGCGCAGGGTAGGCCGTCAGGTGCGGGTAGAAGTCGTTGCGGCAGGCCAGCACCAGCAAGATGCAGCCGGAACGCGCCAGCTGGTCGAGCACGTGGATGAACACGGCCCGCTCCTGCTCGCCGATATGCGGCAGGCGGAAGATGGCTTCGAAGCGGTCGATGAACAGCATCAGGCGGATCGCCGGCAGCCGCGTCTGTAACTGGGCGATCAGGCCCGGCAGGTCCTGCGCCAGGCGCTGGGCCAGCGATACGGCGCTGGTGTTTTCAAACAGCAGCTGGCCGTCCAGCTCGGCATCGAGCAGCACGCTGGCCAGGGTGTCGAGCAGGCTGGCCTGGCCCATGTCGGCGCAGTCCAGTTGCAGATGGCTGGCGATCGCCACGCCGGATTCGGCCGGCGCGGCGCCCGCTTTCAGGGCGGGGATCAGGCCGGCCTGCACCAGCGAGGTCTTGCCGGCGCCGGACGGACCGAGCACCAGCACCATCGCGCAGGCGGCCTGCACCTGGCTAACCACCACTTGCACCAGCTGGTCGACGCCGAGCTTGCGGCCGAAGAAGATGGCGGCGTGCTGCTCTTCGAAGGCTTCCAGGCCGCGGAATGGCGAGGCGTGCAGCCAGCTGCCGTTGCTGACGTCGTCGTCGTAGCTGAGCTCGGCCAGCAAACGATAGCCGCGCTTGCGGATGGTTTCGATATAGCGCGGTTCGACCGCCGAATCGTCTAGCGCGCGCCGTAGCTGGGTGATGATTTTATGTACGGCGTTGTCGCTGGGGGAGATGTCGCCCCAGCATGCGTCGAGCAGGGTTTCGGCTGAAACGACGACATGCGGATGTTTGCATAAGTGCAATAAAACATCCATGGCGCGGGGTTCCAGCTGGCGGCTCAGGTCGCCGCAACTGAGTGTATTGGTGGCGGGATCGACCCGCCACTGCCCGAAACGAAAACTTTTGTGATTCACGCGGACCTTCTTTGTTCGGATATAAGTTCTTTGTAATCAACAACTTGGCATTCGGAAGGTTTTCGGAAGGCCATTTTTAGTCTGTATGGTTACAGTTGTTTCATATCTACATATTTTTCAAATATTAACATTAACAAGGGGAAACCACACCCCTTTCTACCCGGAGATCTCATGGTTGTTCTGACTGGCCTGAAAGCGCCATTTGAACTGACGCAGCACGCAATTGCTATCAAGCAACAGGGGATAGATTTCGCGATCCGCTACTACAGCCATCAGGCGGGCAAGAGCCTGTCGCTGGCCGAAGCCCGGTCGCTGACCGACGCCAGCATTCAGATCGGTGCGCTGTGGCAGGCTGGCGGCGATCACCTGAACTATTTCAGCCGGGCGCAAGGGTGCGCGGACGGCGCCGCCGCCTACCTGATGGCGCAGTCGGTCATCACCCAGCCGTCCGGCTCGGCGATTTATTTTGCGGTGGACTTCAATCCGTCGGAGGAAGCCATCGCCGGCCCGGTCAGCGCGTATTTCGAGGGCGTCAACCAGGCGTTCCGGGCGGCAGGGCCGGGGGAGCCCCGCTATCAGGTCGGCGTGTACGGTTCCGGCGCCTGCTGCGAGACGATGGTGTTGAAGGGCTTGGCGGCGCTGAGCTGGCTGTCGCCGTCGCCCGAGTACCACGGCTCGCGCGACTATGTCGGCTTCAGCCTCAAGCAACTGGCGGCCGCCAGCCTGCTGGTCGATGACGGCAAGCGGATCAGCGTCGACCTGACGCGCACCAACGATGGCTATCCGGCAGGTCTGTTCCGGGTGCTGTGATGTTGACGATACAGTTCACCGAAGCCGTGTCGCTGAAGACGGTCAAGCCATCCAAGACCATTTTTCTCAACAATACCGGCCAGGACGTGGTGTTGAAGTTTGTCACCGCGCCGGACATGCTGCTGTCGGCCTATACCATCAGCAATGGCGTCAGCGCGGCGATCGATTGCATCCGGCTGGGCAGGACCGACTACTACTCCAGCCACGGCCACAACCACGCGATCGCGGCCGACAGCACGGCCGTGCTCAGCGTGGTCAACAATGTCCTCAGCATGGTGATCTCGCCCTGATTTGGTAAGATGCGGGCATGAATCCTAGTTCCCCGGGCCGCAACGCCGGCCTCGACACCCTGCGCGCACTGGCCATCGTGCTGGTGTTTGCCAACCATTACATGCTGTTTGTCAGCGGTACGCCGACTTTTGGCTGGTTCAGCGAAATCGGCTGGACGGGTGTCGACCTGTTTTTCGCGCTCAGCGGTTATTTGATCGGCAACCAGATCCTGGGCGGCATTCGCCGCTCGCGACAGTCGGACGGCGGCGAGCGCTTTTCGCTGGTGCGTTTCTATGCACGCCGCCTGCTGCGCACCTTGCCGAATTTCTATGTCGTGCTGGCGCTGTACGCCTTGTGGCCGGCGTTTCGCGGCACCAGCGTGCTGCCGCCGCTGTGGAAGTTCCTCACCTTTACCCAGAATATCCAGCTGACGCCGGGCACGGCGTTTTCGCACGCCTGGTCGCTATGCGTCGAAGAGCAGTTTTATTTCCTGCTGCCGGCCGTGGCGCTGGCGATCGCGGCTTGCCGCCGCCCGCTGCTGCTGGCCTGGTTGGCGGTGGTCGGCGCGCTGCTGGCCGGCATGGCGATCCGCAGCCATCTGTGGACCACGCATGCGGGGACGGTGGAGCAGGGCGGCTTCCATTACTACACGCTGATCTATTACTCGTCGCTGTGCCGCTTCGATGAGCTGGTGGCCGGCGTCGCGCTGGCGCTGCTGAAGAACCATCATGCCGGCGCCTGGGCGCGGCTGACCTCGCGCGGCAACTGGGCGCTGGCGGCTGGCGCGGCGCTGCTGGCGCTGACCTGGTCGCTGTTCATCGAAGACCATTACGGCTATGCGATGACCGTGATCGGCTATCCGATGCTGGGCCTGAGTTTCACGTTGCTGCTGATTGCGGCCTTGAGCCCCGGCTCGCTGCTGCAAAGGCTGCGCGTGCCGGGCGCGGCCAGCATCGCGCTGTGGTCGTATGCGATCTACCTGACGCACAAGACGCTGTGCGTGCTGCTGCGCGCGCCGCTGCAGGCCGAGGGCTGGGGGCCGGACAGCTGGCAGGCCATCGTGCTGATGAGCGCGGCCAGCCTGTTGGCCGGCTGGCTGCTGTATCTGCTGGTGGAGACGCCGTTCATGAAGCTGCGCGACCGCTATGTGCCGGGCAACTTCGCAAGGCCGGTGGTGCCGACTGGCGTTGTCGCCTGAGCAGAACCCGTCGCTCCCGCGAAATCGGGAGCCCATACTGTCGCCGGACAGATACTCAGCATGGATTCCCGCGTTCGCGGGAATGACGGATTAGCTAATTCAGCTCGATCACGTCGAACGGCGACTGCATCGATCCCAGGAAGGCCATCACGCTGCGTGCGCGTTCCGCGGTGTCTTCGTGGCGGGTGGCGGCGATGGCGGCGCGCAGTCCGGGCACCACTTCGGTGATGTGCGGGCTGTCGTAGGCGTGGACCAGCAACGCCGCCAGTTCGCTGGCGCGGCCGCGGTTGTTGCGCATGCGTTCTTCCAGCATCGCCAGCAGCGCGCGCTGCATGCGCGGCGTCGGGTTGGTGATGTAGCCGAACACCAGCGGCGTATTGACTATCGCCTCGCACAGACGGCTTTCGATCTGGTCCGGCTTGACGTCGGAAGCGATATCGAAATAGGCGCCATTCCAGCGCGTCCGTTCGTACGGATGGCCGGGCGGGAAGGATTCGGCCGTCTCAAAGCCGAGAACGTGGCTCAGGTAGCGCAGCCATTTGAGGAGTGTGGGCATCATGCCGGCATTTTATCCTGAGTCGGGCCGCCGCATCGGATGTGATGCCCTCCGAGAGCTGGACAAGGAAGGCCAAGCGATCGGTATTGTCAGGCGCCACTGGTAGTCCCGGTCTTTGAGCCCTTTCAAAAGCGGATGGATTTTACGTGCAAGGTTTGCAATATTGCGGCACCTTGTCGCTTCCTTCCGATGAAAGGGTTTTCCCATGACCTATAGAACTTTGCGGCTCGGCCGCACGCTGCTGCCGATGCTGGCGGCGCTGGCTGGCTGCTCCGGCGGCAGCCACTCGCCGGACCAACCAGGCACGCCTGCCACACCGGCCCCGAAATACCAGGCCGACATCCGCCGCACCGCATTCGGCATCCCCCACATCAAAGGCAATACCGAGGGCGATATCGGTTACGGCGCCGGCTATGCCTATGCGGAAGACAACCTGTGTGCGCTGGCCGAGGAAATCGTCACCGCCAACGGCCAGCGTTCGCGTTACTTCGGGCCGGACGGCACCCGCACGGGCTACCAGACCAGCAACCTGGAGGCTGACTACTTCTACCAGATCCTCAACGACGCCGATGCGCTGAAGCAGGCGTGGGCGGCCCAGCCTGACGAGGTCCGGGCGCTCGTCAAGGGCTATGTGGCCGGCTACAACCAATACCTGAAAGAGACCGGCGTCGCCAATCTGCCGGGCGATTGCAAGGGCGCCGCATGGGTGCGCGAACTCAGCGAAACGGACCTGATGCGCATGGTGCGCCGCTATGCAGTCGAGGGCAGCTCGGGCCAGTTCATCGGCGCGCTGAACGCCGCCGCGCCGCCGGGCAAGACGGCGCAGGGCGCGCGCCAACGCGCGGGCGGCCCCGGCACGCCGGCGGCGCAACCGAACGTACTCAGCCCGGAATACTGGCGCCGCCTGCATCAGCGTACCGGCAGCAACGCCGTCGCGCTGGGCAAGGACGCCACC
Organism: Duganella sp. HH101; assembly: GCF_001758795.1. NCBI lineage: Bacteria > Pseudomonadati > Pseudomonadota > Betaproteobacteria > Burkholderiales > Oxalobacteraceae > Duganella > Duganella sp. HH101. The sequence goes on from NZ_LRON01000019.1 coordinate 16,095, forward strand.
GACAACGGCCAGGGCATGCTGCTGGGGAATCCGCACTTCCCGTGGAAGGGACCGCTGCGCTTCTACCAGCTGCACCTGACCATGCCCGGCAAGATGGACGTGATGGGCGCCTCGCTCGGCGGCATGCCGCTGGTGAACATCGGCTTCAACCAGAACCTGGCGTGGAGCCACACGGTCAACACCTCGTCGCACTTCACGCTGCACCGGCTCAAGCTGGACCCGGCCGATCCGACCCGATACCTCATCGACGGCCAGAGCAAGAGCATGACCAAACGCACCGTGACGGTCGACGTCAAGGCCGCGGACGGCGCCATCAAGCAGCAATCGCGCGACTTCTACAGCACCGAGTTTGGCATGCTCGCCGTGGTGCCCGGCGTCGCCGCCTGGGACCGCAGCAACGCCTACGCGCTGGGCGACGCCAACAAGGACAATCACCGCCTGCTGTCGCAGTGGTACGCGATGGACCGCGCCACCTCGTTAGCCGAGTTCAAGGATGCGATCGTGCGCATGGTCGGCCTGCCGTGGGTGAACACGCTGGCGGCCGACAAGGACGGCCAGGCGCTGTACCTGGACGTGACCGCCGTGCCGAACGTCTCCTTCGCCAAGCAGGCCGACTGCGTGGCGGCGGCCGACCAGGCGCTGGCCGGCTTCGGCATTGTGATACTCGACGGCGGCCGCGCCGCCTGCGCCTGGGGCAGCGATCCGGCCGCGCCGCAGCCCGGCATCTTCGCCGGCGCCAGCCTGCCGGTGCTGTCGCGCAGCGACTTCGTGCAGAATTCCAACGACAGCGCCTGGCTGACCAACCCGGCGGCGCCGCTGGTGTCGTTCCCGACGATCGTCAGCGTGCAGGGCGTGGAGCAGAGCGGCCGCACGCGCATCGGCATCAGCCAGCTGCAGGCGCGGCTGGCCGGCAGCGACGGGTTGGCGGGCAACCGCATGAGCCTGGCGCAGCTGCAGCAGATCGCGCTGAACAACCGCGTCTACATGGCGCAGCAGGTGCTGGATGATGTGCTGAAGGTATGCAGCGGCGCCGAGCTTGCCGTGGCCTGCGCCAAGCTCGGCGCATGGGACCGCACCGCCAACCTGGATGCGAACATGGGCTATGTCTACTTCGCCGGCCTGTGGGACCGGGTGCGCGATCAGGATGTGTGGGCGGTGCCCTTCGATGCGGCCGACCCGGTGCGCACGCCGCGCGGCCTGAAGCTGGCCGATCAGGGCGTGGTGTCGGCGCTGCGGCTGGCGCTGCAGGACACGGTGCGCGCCGCAGCCGCCAAGGGCTGGTCGCCGGAAGCGAAGTGGGGCGATATCCAGGTGGCGGTGCGCGGATCGAAGAGGATTTCTATCCACGGCGGCGAAGATATTTACGGCGTCTACAACGCCATCAGCAGCGCCGATATCGGCGGCGGCCAGCGCGATGTCACCGATGGCACCAGCTACATCCAGGCCGTCACCTTCGACAAGGACGGCCCGGTGGCGCAGGCGATGCTGAGCTATTCGCAGTCGAGCCAGCCGTCGTCGCCATACTTTGCCGACCAGACCGAGCGCTTCTCGCAAAAGGCGTGGATCACCCAACCGTACACTGAAGCGCAGATCACCGGCGACGCAGCGTACACAAGCAAGCGCATCAGCACGCCGTAAAGAAAACGCCTCCGGACAAGAAGCTTGTCCGGAGGCGGTTGAGATTTAAGCGTGGGCTTCCTCGCCCAGCTTGCCGGCGCGGAAATCTTCAACGGCGGCGAAGATCTCGGCCTGCGTGTTCATCACGAACGGGCCGTACTGCGCGATCGGCTCGTTCAGCGGCCGGCCCGCCACCAGGATCAAGCGGCTGGCTTGCGCCGCATGCACCGTCACGCCATCGGCGCCTGCCGTGTTCGCCAGGATCGCCATGCGGCCCGACGCCACCGCCTTGTCGCCCACGCTCACCTCGCCGCGATAGGTGAAGAGGAAGGCGTTGTGGCCTTCCGGCAGCGCCTGGCTGAAGCTGGCGCCGGCCGGCAGGTGGATGTCGAGATAGATCGGCTCCGTCACCTCGCGCTGCACCGCGCCCGCCACGCCGTGGCTGCTGCCGGCGATGACTTTCACCGCCACGCCATCGGCCGTGGTGTAGGCTGGCACATCGGTACCGTTGAAATCGCGATACCACGGCGCGCGCATCTTGTCCTTGGCAGGCAGGTTCAGCCACAGCTGGAAGCCTTCCATCACGCCTTCTTCCTGCTCCGGCATTTCCGAGTGGATCACGCCGCGGCCGGCCGTCATCCATTGCACGCCGCCGTTGGTCAGCAAGCCTTCGTTGCCGGAACTGTCTTTGTGACGCATGCGGCCTTCCAGCATATAGGTCACGGTTTCAAAGCCCCGGTGCGGATGGCTGGGGAAGCCGGCGATGTAATCGTTGGCCTGGTCGCTGCCGAAATTATCCAGCATCAAAAACGGGTCCAGGCGGCGCTGTAACGGTTGGGTCAGGACGCGGTTGATCTTGACGCCGGCGCCGTCCATCACGGCCTGGCCGGTGATAACGCGCTCTACGCTGCGAGGGGTGCTTACTTGATCGGTCATGTCATGCTCCTTGCTTCGTTGTAGCGCCGCCTGTGCGGCGCCGTTGTTACACCAGTACTGCGTTGATCTCTGCTTCAGCCTGCGCCTGGGCCTTGGCCACGGCTTCCGGGCCCATGCCCAAACCTTCGGCGAACACATACTGCACATCGCTCAGGCCGACGAAGTTCAGGAACATCTTGATGTGCGCCAGTTGCGTATCGCTAGGACCGTCGCGGTGCACGCCGCCACGCGACAGGGCCACATACACTTTTTTGCCGCTCAGCAGGCCGACCGGGCCGGTTGGCGTGTACTTGAAGGTCACGCCGGCGCGGGCAATCGCGTCGAACCAGCTTTTCAGCTGAGCGGTGATGCCGAAGTTGTAGGTCGGCGCACCGATGACGATCACGTCGGCAGCTTGCACCTGGGCGATCAGCGCGTCATCCAGCGCCACGCGGGCAGCCTGGGCTTCGGTACGCTGGTCGGCCGGGGTGAACAGGGCTTGCAGCGTCGGCTCGTCGATCACCGGATGCGGATCGGCTGCCAGGTCGCGGCGCACCAGCGCTGCGGCTGGATTGGCGGCGCGGACCTTGGCGACGATGGCGTCGGCCAAGCGGGTCGATTCGGAACCGGTGCTGCGGGCGCTGGAGTTGATTTGCAGGATGTTCATGGTGTTGCTCCTTGTTTGTTGTCGGGTGTGTGCTGCGATGGAGTCACTTTAATCGTTTCAAATTCATTCCGGAAGACGCTAAAATGGATAACATTAATCCACCTATGGAACAATCACATGGAAATTGACCCGGGAGACCTGCTTTTATTCGCCCGCATCGTCGAATGCGGCAGCTTCAGCCTGGCGGCGCAGCGGGTGGGACTGCCCAAATCGACGGTGTCGCGCCGCCTTTCGCTGCTGGAGGCGCAGCTGGGCGAACGCGTGCTCCAGCGCACCACGCGCAAGCTGGTGCTGACCGAGTTCGGCGCCAGCCTGCTCGAACACGCGCGCCGGGTGGCCGATGAAACCGAACAGGCCGGCGCGCTGGCGCAGCACCGCCAGGGCGCGCCGAGCGGCTTGTTGCGGGTATCGATGCCGGCCGACTTCGCCAACGTGGCGATGGGCACGATGATGACGCGCTTCATGCACCAGTACCCGGCCATCGCGCTGGAACTGGACCTGTCGCCGCGCCGGGTGGACCTGGTGGCGGAAAATTTCGACCTGGCCATCCGCATGGGCGACCTGCCGGACGATGCCTCGCTGGCCGCGCGCCGCGTCACGCTGAGCAAGATCGCGCTGTACGCGTCACCGCTCTACACTTCGCTGCGCGGGCTGCCGGAGCATCCGGACGATCTGTTCAAGCACGACCTGCTCAGCCTGCCGCCTAGGCTGAATGGTTTGATACGCTGGAAGCTCTTGCGCGGCAAGACGGAGTGGGAGAGGGAGTTGCCGGTGCGTTTGCTGGCGAACTCGCCGGAACTGCTGGTGCGCATGGCGGCCACCGGCGTGGGCATCGCCGCGTCGACCGAGCTGTTCGCGCGCGAGCATTTGCAGAACGGGACGCTGGTGCGGGTATTGCCGGAGTGGGCTTTCCCCATCGTCACCGGCTGGGCGGTGTTCCCCGGCCGCCGGCTGATGCCGGCCAAGACCAGGGTGTTCCTCGATATGCTGGAGGCCGCCTTTGAGGAGGGGCGGCCGTACGGGGTGTGAGGCTTACTTCTTCAGCGTGGCCATGGCCTGGCCCAACTGGACCGGTCCGGCGGGTTGCCACGTCGGGTTGAAGTGCATCAAGCCTTGCGGGAACAGCATGACGACGGTGGAACCGAGCAGGAAGCGGCCCAGTTCCTCGCCTTTTTTCAGCACGATGTTCTGGTCGTCGTACTGCCACTCGCACACGTGCGGCTGGCGCGGCGGATTGACCACGCCGTGCCACACGGTCGCCATGCTGCCGACGATGGTGGCGCCGACCAGCGTCATCACGAACGGGCCGTGGGCGGTGTCGAACACGCACACCACGCGCTCGTTGCGGGCGAACAGGCCGGGGATGCCGCGCGCGGCGGCCGGGCTCACCGAGAACAGCTCGCCCGGCACGTAGATCATGCGGGTCAGCTTGCCGTCGCAAGGCATGTGGATGCGGTGGTAGTCGCGCGGGCTCAGGTACAGGTTGGCGAAGCTGCCGTTCCGGAACTTGGCGGCCAGTTCGGCGTCGCCGCCGACCAGCGCGGTGGTGCTGAAGTTGTGGCCCTTGGCCTGGAAGATCTGGTCTTCCTTGATGTCGCCGAACTGGCTGATGCGGCCGTCGATCGGGCAGATGAAGTCGGCATCGGCGATAGGCCGGGCTTCCGGGCGCAGCGCGCGGGTGAAGAATTCGTTGAAGCTGGCGTAGTGGGCGATGTCGGGATCGAGCGCCTCGTCCATGTTGACGTTGTACTTGCCGACGAACCAGCGTATCAGCCAGGTCGTCTTGCTGCCGCCCTTGGCGCCGGCCACGCGGCCCGCGAAATTGGTCAACGCTCCCTTGGGGAGCAGGTAGTGCGGCAGGACGGCAAGACGGGACACGATAGGGAATCCATGTGGTGAACGACTGCGCATTATAGCGCCCGGGTTTAGGAATTCGTACTAAACAATCTGAAGCCCTTGTTATTTACGGAACGTTTTGAATAAAACAAGGCATAATGCACGCTTCCACTTGTCCGACAACTTGCCTTCAAGAATAATGCCTGCACGCCAATTCCGCCTGACCCAGATCGCCGCCGCCGTTTTCTCCCTCTACATGACCGCCGGTGCGGCCCGGGCCGAGGCCGACGCGCCGGAGGCGCCCGCCAAACCGCTCAAGCAAGCCAAGCCGGCCGAGGCCGCGACGATGCAGAAGGTGGAAGTCAAGGGCGCCGCCGCCAGCTATGACGCGCGCCGCGACGACACCGCCAGCAAGACCGTCGTCACCAGCGAAGAGATCCAGAAATACGGCGACACCTCGGTCAACGACGTGCTCAAGCGCGTGCCCGGCATCACCGTCAGCGGCGCGGCCGGGCGCAGCGGCGGCGAGATCCGCATGCGCGGCCTGGGCAATGGCTACACGCAGATCCTGATCAACGGCGAACGCGCGCCGGCCGGCTTCGCCATCGACAGCCTGGCGCCCGAGGTGATCGAACGCATCGAAATCCTGCGCGCCGCCAGCGCCGAGTTCAGCACGCAGTCCATCGCCGGCACCATCAACATCGTGCTGAAGAAGGCCTTGAAAGCCGCCCAGCGCGAGTTCAAGTTCAGCGAGGCCAAGGGCAGCAAGTTCAGCTCGCCGTCCGTCAGCCTGCAGATGTCGGACAAGCTGGGCTCGACCTCGTACTCGTTCGGCAGCAACGCCTGGCGCTATATGTACAACCGCCTGACGCCGGTGTTCGACAGCGGCACGGACGCCGCCGGCCTGCCCAACCTGAGCCGCTCCGCCCCGTGGCAAGACCAGGGCCGCGCCGACGGCATGAACCTGTCGCCGCGCATCAACTGGACCCTGGACAACGGCGACACGGTGACGTCGCAGACCTTCATCAATCTGAACCAGTTCGTCAGCAACAGCCACAGCCGCACCGCCACCGCACTGGGCCGGGGCCCGGACTATGACCGCATCGACAGCACTTACAGCAGCCACAACGGCTTCGGCCGCACCGACCTGAACTGGGTGCACAAGCTGGACGGCGGCGCCAAGCTGGACCTGAAGGCCGGTGTCAGCGACAACCGCAACACTTCCGATTCCTTGCAGATCGGCGGCAACCATGGCTTGCCGCCGACGCTGGCGCGCACCGTCACCTCGGTCGGCACCGAGCACGGCTTCAGTACCCAGGGCAAGTATTCGCGGCCCTTGACCTTCGGCGCCGCGCCGGCCGACGGCAAGGGCGAGGCGCCGACCGAGCATGCGCTGGCCATGGGCTGGGATGCCGGGCTGACCCAGCGCGACGACCAGCGCACCCAGCGCGAGGCGGCGCTGCCGGGCAGCACGCCGGACAATAGCGACGAGGGCTTCTCGGCCAAGGTCACGCGGCTGGCGCTGTACGGCCAGGACGAGTGGAACCTGACGCCGCAGTGGTCGCTCTACACCGGCCTGCGCTGGGAAGGCCTGGACACCCGCAGCGACGGCAATACCTTCGATGCGGTGCAGCAGCGCTCCAGCGTGTTCAGCCCGCTGATGCAGACGCTGTTCAAGTTCCCCAACAAGAAGGACCAGTTGCGCGTGGCGCTGACCCGCACCTACAAGGCGCCGTCGACATCGAGCCTGATTCCGCGCAAGTTCACCTCGACCAACAACAGCGCGACCGATCCCGACCGCCGCGGCAATCCGCACCTGAAGCCGGAACTGGCGCTGGGCCTGGACGCGTCGTTCGAACACTACTGGGGCGAGGGCGGCCTGCTGAGCGCCAGCGCCTCGATGCGCCGCATCGACAACTACACGCACCAGGGCTTGCTGTATGAGAACCAGCGCTGGGTCTCGACCTCGATCAACGACGGCCGCGCCGAAACGCGCGGCATCGAACTGGAGGCCAAGTTCCCCATGCGCGCGCTGGTCGAGCATGCGCCGGCGCTGGACCTGCGCGCCAGCGTCAGCCGTAACTGGTCGCGGGTGGAGAGCGTGCCGGGGCCGGACAACCGCCTCGACCAGCAGACCCCGCTGAGTGCGACGCTGGGCATCGACTACAAGAGTCCGGGCGGCGTGCTCACCACCGGCAGCAGCTTCAGTTTCCGCAACGGCGGCCTGGTCCGCGTGAGCGGCACGCAGGGCGGCTACACCAGCGTGCGCCGCGACCTGGATGTCTACGCCCTGTGGAAAATCGACACCCAGAACAATCTGCGGGTGGCCGTCTCCAATCTGCTGGCGCAGGACTACGTGATGGAAAGCCTGTACAGCGACAGCAACGGCACGAGCAACCGCATGACGGTGGCTGGCGGCGAAACCCAGCTGCGCGTCACGGTGGAAAAGCGTTTTTGAAGGCGGGATAATGAGGTGATATGATGCTGCGGTGTACTTAATTGCCGCGGGCCTCCTCTGAAAAAGCCTAAAGTTACCGAGATCATCCAGTCCGACGACGACAGCCTGCGTCTGGCGCTGGCCGAGGTGCGTGATTTGCAGCGCACCGTGGTCGTGCTGCGCTCGGAACTGGAAACCTCGCACCAGGAACGCCAGCACGCGGTGCAGGACGCCCTGTCTTTCGCCCACAGCGAGATCACCCAGTTGCGCGACACCATCGCGGCCCTGCGCACCAGCCTGGAAAAACTCACGCAGCAAAAAATCGACGCGCTGCAGCAGGCCGGCACCGTCCACCATGCCGAAGTGGCCGTGCTGCACGAGACCATACGCGCGCTGCGCGACGCGCTGGAGGCGCGCGCATGAGCGTCAAGCCCGCCATCCGCAGCGTGCCGGCCAAGCCGGCGGCCGCCAAAAGCGAGGCCGCCACCGCGCAGGCCGCGGCCGGCGCGCAACGCAAGCGGCTGCGCCAGGTCGAGCTGCTGCTGGAAGTGTCGCGCCGCATGGCCGCCTACGATACGCTGGACGAAATCCTGACCGCGCTGGTCGACGTCACCACCGAGGAACTGGACGCCGAGCGCGGCACGCTGTTCCTCAACGATGCAGAAACGGGCGAGCTGTTCTCCCGCGTGGCGCAGGGCAATATCCAGCGCGAGATCCGCTTCCTCAACCACACCGGCATCGCCGGCCATGTGTTCACCACCGGCGAGGCCGTCAGCATCGCCGACGCCTATGCCGACCCGCGCTTCAACCGCTCCATCGACGAGCAGACCGGCTTCGTCACCCGCAACATCCTGTGCGTGCCGATCAAGACCTTCAAGGGCGAGATCATCGGCGTGTCGCAGACGCTCAACAAGCGGCGCGGCAAGTTCACCCGCGCCGACCTGCAATTGCTGGAGGCCTTGACCACGCAGGGCACGCTGGCGCTGCAAAGCGCGCGCTTCCTGGAAAGCATGAAGAAGATCCGGCGCCAGGAGATGGAGTTCATCGACGTGGTGTCCGAGGTGACGGCCGACATCAAGCTCGGCTCGCTGCTGCAAAAGGTCATGGGCGAGGCCACGCGCCTGCTCAACGCCGAACGTTCGACGCTGTTCCTCAACGACGAGAAGACCGGCGAGCTGTGGTCGGAAGTGGGGCAGGGCCTGGAGTCGCTGCAGATCCGCCTGCCCAATTCGGCCGGCATCGCCGGCGCCGTCTTCACGTCCGGCAAGACCATCAACATTCCCTACGCCTACGCCGACCTGCGCTTCAATCCGGCGTTCGACAAGCGCACCGGCTATTTCACGCGCTCTATCCTGTGCGTCCCCATCGTCAACAAGGCCGGCAAGATCATCGGCGTGACGCAGGTGCTCAACAAGCGCGGCGGCCCGTTCACGCACGAGGACGAGTCGCGGCTGCGCGCCTTCACCGCGCAGATTTCCATCGCGCTGGAAAACGCCAAGCTGTTTGCCGACGTCCAGCAGATCAAGAACTACAACGAAGCCATGCTGGAGTCGATGTCGAACGGCGTCATCACGCTGGACGGGCAGGAGAAGATTGTCACCTGCAACGCCGCCGGCCTGCGCATCCTGCGCACCGACGCCGCCAGCATCGTCGGCCGTTCGGCGGCGGACTTCTTCGGCGCCGCCAACACCTGGGTGATGGACAAGCTGCGCCAGGTCGAGGAAAACCAGTCCGCCGAACACCTGATGGATGCCGAGCTGGTGCTGGACGACGCCACGCTGTCGGTCAACTTCAGCGTGCAGCCGCTGCTGTCGATGGAGAAGAAGCGCATCGGCTGGATGCTGATGATCGAGGATATCTCCAGCGAGAAGCGGCTGCGCTCGACCATGTCGCGCTATATGGACCCGGGCATCGCCGACCAGATGGTGGCCAATGGCGCCGAAATGCTGGGCGGTAAGAACGTGCCGGCCACGGTGCTGTTCTCGGACATCCGCAGCTTCACCACCATCACCGAGCAGCTGGGCGCGCAGGGCACGGTGACGCTGCTCAACGAATACTTCACGCTGATGGTCGATTGCATCCAGCGCGAGGAGGGCATGCTCGACAAGTTCATCGGCGACGCCATCATGGCCGCCTTCGGCATCCCGGTCGGCCACGATGACGACGCCGACCGCGCGCTGCGCACCGCCATCGCCATGATGACCGAGCTCAGCGCCTGGAACCAGGCGCGCGCGGGCGAGGGCAAGCCGCCGGTGGAGATCGGCATCGGCCTCAACACCGACCTGGTCGTGTCCGGCAACATCGGCTCCAAGAAGCGCATGGACTACACCATCATCGGCGACGGCGTGAACCTGGCGGCGCGGCTGGAATCGGCCTGCAAGCAGTACGGCGCCCGCATCCTGATCAGCGAATTCACCTACCGCGCGCTGCGCGGCACCTATCGCCTGCGCGAGGTCGACATCGTGGTGGTCAAGGGCAAGACCAAGCCGGTGTCGATCTACGAGGTGATGGACTTCCACGGCGAGGACAGCTATCCGCACCTGATCGAGGCCATGGGCTTGTTCCGCAACGGCCTGCAAAGCTACCGCAAGCGCAACTGGGCCGCGGCGGGCAAGCTGTTCGGCGAGGTGCTGGCCCTGAATCCGCACGACAAGGTGGCCGCGCTGTACATCGAGCGCTGCGCCCACATGGCGGCCAAGCCGCCGCCCGACGATTGGGACGGTACTTTTGTGATGGAATCCAAGTGAAGATCCCCCGTAGCACGCTGGAGCAATGGCAGGTGTTGCAGGCGATCGTGGAATGCGGCGGCTATGCGCAGGCGGCCGAGGCGCTGCACCGCAGCCAGTCGTCGGTCAGCTACATGGTGGCCAAGCTGCAGGAACAGCTGGGCGTGGAGCTGCTGGAGATCGACGGCCGGCGCGCGCGCCTGACCAAAAACGGCGAGGCTCTGTTGGCCAGGGCGCGCGAGCTGCTGGGCGACGCCTTCCAGCTGGAGCAACTGGCCGGCAGCCTGGCCGAGGGCTGGGAGCCGCAGGTCGGCATCGCCGTCGACAGCCTGTTTCCGGTCGAGCTGCTGGTGCAGGTGCTGCGCGAGTTCGAGCCGTCGGCCACGCATACCCGCGTCAACCTGGAGGAGACCGTGCTGTCCGGCTCCGAGGATGCGCTGCTGGAGCAGCGCGTCGACATCGCCATCGTCAGCCGCGTGCCGCCCGGCTTCCTCGGCGATGCGCTGATGGACATCGAGTTCGTCGCCGTCGCCCATCCCTGCCACCCGCTGCACGCGCTGGGCCGCGAGCTGGAATCGGACGACCTGAGCCGCAACCTGCACATCGTGGTGCGCGATTCGGGCACCTTGAATCCGCGCGACCATGGCTGGCTCAACAGCAATCAGCGCTGGACCGTCACCAGCCCGCACACGCGGCTGGAGATGATTTGCAGCGGCCTGGGCTTCGGCTGGCTGCCCGAGCACAAGATACGGACCCAGCTGGAGCAAGGCTTGCTCAAGCCGCTGCCGCTGCGGGTGGGGCAGCGCCGCAAGCAATCGCTGACGCTGATCGTCGCCAACCCGGAGCTGGCCGGGCCCGCCACCTGCCGCCTGGCGAATTCGATCCGCAAGGTGGTGAAGGAGGGCATCGAGCTGCGCCCGCTGTGCGAATGAGGTGTAATTGAGAATTATTCCTGTTTGGTATGAAACTTTTGTATAATCGGCGTCCTCCTTTGCCGCCGAGTCCAATGTCCGCCACGACCCAACACGCCCAGCGACCACTGCGCAGCCTGCGCCGGACCATCCGTCCGGGCGTGCTGTGGCTGCACCGTTGGCTGGGTTTGACGCTGGGCTTGCTGGTGGTGCTGGCCGGCTTGAGCGGCAGCCTGCTGGTCTTCCATCACGAACTCGACGCCGAGCTCAATCCCGAACTGGTCCACAACTACGAACCCTGCGTCGCGCCGCTGGACATTGCCGGCGCGGTCGCCAGCGTGCAGCGCATCTGGCCGCAGGCCAAGGTGAGCTCGGTCTATCTGCCCAGCCACGAAGGCGCCAGCTACCGCCTGTATTTCAAGGCGCCCGGCACGGCCGACAACGAGGTCATGCTCGATTCCTGCAGCGGCGATCTGCTGGGCAGCCGCAACCGCGAGGAAGCCGGCCTGGACGGCCGCCACCTGATGCCGACCCTGCAGCGCTGGCACTCCAGCCTGATGCAGGGCAAGGCCGGCCGCGCCGCGCTCGGCTGGCTGGCGCTGGCCTGGGCGGCGCTGCTGATCGCCGGCCTGCTGCTGGCCTGGCCGACGCCGGCACAGGGCTGGCGGCGCGCGCTGCGCATCAACTGGCGGCAGAACGCCTACCGCGCCCATTTCGACCTGCACCGTTCGGCCGGGCTGGTGGCGATCGTGCTGATGCTGACGGTGGCCGTGACTGGTTTCTACAACGGCCTGCCGGAGCTGGCGCGCGCGCTGGTGGGGCAGGTGGCGCCGGTCAGCACCGAGCATCGCAGCATCGCCCTGCCGGCCTTGCAGAAAGGCGAAACCACGATTTCCTGGAACGACGCCAAGGCCATCGCCCAGCAGCACCTGAGCGACGGCGCCATCCTGCTGGCGCTGAACCGCTTGCCCGAGCGCGGCATCTATCAGGTACGCCTGCGCCGCGCCGACGACTGGCAGCGCACCGGCACGCTGCGCCTGCTGATCGATATCCGCAACGGCGCGGTGATTGAAACAGTTAATCCGCTGGCAGGCACCGGCGGCGACCGCTTGCTGGCCGCTTTATTCCCTCTGCATTCAGGCCAATTCGGTGGCGCCATAGGCCGCTGGCTAATGGTGATAGCCGGTTTGCTGCCCACGGTATTCTTTATTACCGGCCTCTCCACCTGGATATTGCGGCGGCGTCGTAAATCCGTCTGATATGCGATTCGTTTGAACAACAGTGGTGGAAAATATTCATTTTTATCGCTATATTGGTATTTGTCGCGTATATCTCTGGAGAATCAGCGCAAAGTTATGGTAAATTGCGCTTATCAATTCTCACACATTGTCACCAGTGGTTTTTTTTAAATCTAACCCGCCGATAAGAAGGAAATAAGATGACGACTTACCAGGAATACAAAGCAAAGATCGCCGAGCTGGAAAATCTGGCCGAAAGCGCCCGTAAAAATGAAATCGCTCAGGCAAAAGAGAAAGTCACCGCCATCATGCGTGAATATGGCCTGACCGTGGCGGATCTGGGCGGCGTAGCCAAGGTGAAGACGGTCAAGACCCGCGCGCCGGTGCCGACCAAGTACCGTGACGACGCTACCGGCCAGACCTGGACCGGCCGTGGCCGTGCTCCGAAATGGCTGGAAGGCAAGGACAAAGAGCAGTATCTGATTAAGTAAGCCACTCGGCAAGCTACTCGGTAAGCCCGCTGCGAAGCCGGGAGCAGGGTTTATATTTTTTATAAACCCTGCTCCCGGCTTTTCTCTTTTCGGACGCCATCCATGATCAGCCGTGCCGCAGTCTTATTCTCCGTAATAATCTCCCTGTTTTCTCCCGCCGCGCGGGCCGCCGATAGCCTGTTAAGTCCCGACCGGGTCTGGACCGGCGAGGGGCAGCCGCACGCCAATTGGTCCGTGCTTATTGTCCAGGGCAAGATCGCCGCGGTCGGTCCCGCCGATAAATTGAATGTGCCGGCCGGCGCCGAACGTATCAGCCTGCCCGGTACGACGCTGATCCCCGGTTTAATGGACCTGCACGCGCATGTGCTGCTCCATCCCTATAATGAAACCTCGTGGGACGAGCAGGTCTTAAAGGAATCGGTGGAATACCGCACTTTGCTGGCGGGCCGCCATGCCGCCGCCACATTGCAGGCCGGTTTTACCACCTTGCGCGATCTGGGAACGGAAGGCGCGCTGTATGCCGATGTGGCGATTAAAAAAGCGATAGAGGAAGGGGTGATACCCGGTCCGCGCTTATTCATCGCCACCCGCGCCATCGTGGCCACCGGCACGTATGGGCCGTCGCCGCGCAGCTACCGGGCCGATGTCGACCTGCCCAAGGGCGCACAGGAAGCCAGCGGTGTCGACGAGGTGACGCGCGCGGTGCGCGAGCAGGGCGCGCGCGGCGCCGACTGGATCAAGGTCTACGCCGACTACCGCAGCGGCGCCGACGGCAGCGCCCACGCCACCTTTTCCCAGGCCGAGCTGGATGCGCTGGTGGCGGCCGCCCATGAATCGGGCCGCAAGGTCGCCGCGCACGCCAGTACGGACGAGGGCATGCGCCGCGCCGTGCTGGCCGGCGTCGACAGCATCGAGCACGGCTATGGCGGCAGCGAAGCCACCTTCCGCCTGATGGCCGAGCGCCGCGTCGCCTATTTCCCGACGCTGACGGCGCCCGAGGCCACCAGCGAGTATTTCCAGAAGTACCAGCGCGGCGGGCCGCCGACGCCTTCCATGCAGGCCGCCGCGCGCGCCTTCCAGCTGGCGCGCAAGCTGGGCGTGGTCATCGGCAACGGCAGCGATGTCGGCGTGTTCGCGCACGGCGCCAATGCCCGCGAGCTGGAATGGATGGTCCGGCTGGGCATGACGCCGACCGAAGCGCTCAGCGCCGCCACCGTGGTCAACGCGGCGGTGCTGGACCGCAGCGCGTCGCTGGGCCGGATCCGCGAAGGCTATCTGGCCGACCTGGTGGCGGTGCGGGGCGACCCGACCCAGGATATCGCCGCGCTGCGCAGCGTTGCTTTTGTGATGAAAGACGGCATGATTTATCGCACACCTTAAGGTAGGCGTAAGGTTAGACGTGCTTGTCTAGACCGGTTTGGGCCATTTCGTGCGATGATAGCGAAATGGCATCCATCCCTCTCTTTCCGCTGAATACCATCCTGTTCCCCGACGGTCATCTGCCGTTGCAGGTGTTTGAAGTGCGCTACCTGGACCTGGTCAAGCGCTGCATCGCCCGAGGCGAAGAATTCGGCGTCGTGCCGCTGCTGGAAGGCAGCGAAACCCGCGTGCCCGACAAGCACGAAACCCTGTCCGACGCCGGCACCATGGCGCGCATCCTCGACTGGACCGCGCCGCTGCCCGGCCTGCTGCAAATCTCCTGCGTCGGCACCACGCGCTTCCAGATCAAATCCGCCGAGCAGCTCAAGCACGGGCTGTGGATGGCCGAGGTGGACGAGGTGGCCGAAGACATGGTGGTGCCGATTCCGAGCGAACAGCAGGACGTGGCCAACGCGCTGGGCGCGCTGATCCGCTCGCTGCAGAAGAAGCAGATCTCCACCGCCAACATGCCGCTGGCGCCGCCGTACCGGCTGGACGAAGCCGGCTGGGTGGCGAACCGCTGGTGCGAGCTGCTGCGGCTGGACGTGGAAGAAAAGCAGCGCCTGCTGCTGCAGGAAAATCCCGTGCTGCGGCTGGAGCTGATCCAGGACGTGTTGAGCGAAAACGGCCTGCTCGACTGATCCTGGCCTCGCCGCTGGCTCCATCGGCGGGCGCCGCGCTGGCCCTGTCGGCGCGTGGGTGTCGCTGCTACACTGGCCCGGTCATCCACGCCATCGCCACCGCCCATGTACCTGCAACCCGCTTTTGCCGAAGACCGCCTTGAAGTCCGCCACGGCCTGATGCGCGCCTATCCGCTGGCCACGCTGATCGTGGCCGACGCCGACGGCATCACCGCCGACCTGATACCCTTCATGCTGTACGCCGACGAGGGCAGCAGCGGCCTGGGCGTGCTGCGCGCCCACGTGGCGCGCGCCAATCCGCTGTGGCGCAGGCTGGAAGCGGGGGCGCAGTGCCTGGTGCAGTTCCAGGGGCCGGACGCCTACATCAGCCCGAGCTGGTATGAAACCAAGCGCACCACGCACAAGGTGGTGCCGACCTGGGACTATGCGATGGTGCAGGCGCGCGGCGCCGCCCGCGTGGTGGACGAACCGTTCTGGCTGCGCCGCCTGCTCGACCATCTGACCGCCGCGCACGAAGGCGGCCTGCCGCAGCCGTGGGAGCTGGACGATGCGCCGGCCGACTTCATGGCGGCGACGATGAAAGCCATTATCGGCATCGAGATTCCGATCGACAGCCTGGTGGGCAAATGGAAGGTCAGCCAGAACCGCAACGCGGCCGACCAGCGCGGCGTGGTGGCGGGCTTGCAGCAGCACCCGATGGCGCAGCTGGTGGCCGAACGCCTCAAGCCCGATTAATCGCCGGCGTGGGCCTCGCCGGCCGCGTCCAGCGCATGCACGCGCATCGACCACATCACGCCGGCGACCAGCAGCAGCATCGCGGCGATCTCCAGCACGCGCGGCAGCTGCTGCTTGTAGATAAATCCGTACAGCAGCGCGAACAGCGTCTCGAACAGGATCAGCTGGCCGGACAAGGTCAGCGGCACCTTGCGGCTGGCGATATTCCACAAGTGGTTGCCGATCACCGACGCGCCCAGGGCCAGCAGGGCGTTGACGATCCAGAACAGTGTCCAGTCGCGGCCGCTGGCCACGGCGCCGGCGCCGGTCACGTCGGCATGGAACAAGGCCAGCGCCGTCAGCGAGATGAGCAGCGCGATCAAGCCGCTCGACACGCCGTACAAGGCCGACCACTCGCCGCTGCTGAAGTGCGGATTGCGCTTCAGGTAGCGGGCGTTGTCCACCGAATACCAGGTCCAGCACAGCAGCGCGCCGGCGGCGCACAGCACGCCGAGTATTTTTTCCGGCAGCGGCGCGCCGTTGCCGCTGTCGTGGGTGAAGACGTCGAGATTGATGCAGGCGATGCCGGCCGCCACCAGCAGCAGCGGCAGCATCAGCTGCCTGAGCGGCACCGAGCCGTGGTCCTTCTGGCCCATCAGCGTGACCGAGATCGGCAGCACGCCGATGATCAGGGAAGTCGCGGCCACGCCGGCGAACTTGACGCCCAGCGCAAGCAGCATGTAGTAGACGATGTTGCCGGCCAGCGCGTGCTTGATCATGGCGACCACGTCGCCGCGGTCGAGGCGGCGCAGCAGCGCGGGCAGGCGCGGCAGCATCAGGCCGGCGGCGATCAGGCCGTAGGCGAGGTAGCGCCCGCAAGCCATTTCCAGCGGCGTGAACGCCGTTAGCAATTCCGGCACGATGAACACCATGCCCCACATGGCGCCAGCCAGCAATCCGCACAACACGCCATGCCACATGGTGGAGTTCCTCAGTAATTGGTGCACAGCCACCAGACGGCGGCCAGCGCCGCCAGGTTCAGCGCGACGCTGCACCAGTAGGCGATCTGGAATGAGGTCTTGACGGTTTTATGGCGCAGCCAGCGCTGCGCCAGCCAGCCGCCGGGCCAGCCGCAGGCCAGGCCCCACAGCAGCAGCGTGCTTTCGGGCGTGCGCCGCCGGCCCTGGATGGCGGCCGACTTGTCGACCGCGTAGACGATGAAGCAGATGACGCTGGCGACGCCGTACACGGCCGCCAGCCACAGCAGCGCGAGCTGCGAGGGCAGGGCGTCCGGCGTCACCGGGTTCAGAAGTAGCTCAGGCCGAGGGCGGCCTTGACTTCATCGGCGGTGCGGGCCACCACTTCGCGCGCTTCCATCGTGCCTTGCTTGAGCATCTGCATGATGTAGCCCTTGTCCTGCGCCAGCTCCTCGCGGCGGGCGCGGATAGGCGCCAGCATTTCCTGCAGCACCACTTCGAGGCGCTTCTTGACGATGGAGTCGCCCAGGCCGCCGCGCACGTAGTGGGCCTTCATGTCGGCCAGCTTGTCTTTTTCGGGATCGAAGGCGTCCAGGTAGATGAAGGCGACGTTGCCCTCCAGGTGGCCAGGGTCTTCGACGCGCAGGTGCAGCGGATCGGTATAAACCTTTTTCACGGCGGCGGTGATCTCGGCCGCGGTGGCGCCCAGGTTGATGGTGTTGCCCAGCGATTTGCTCATCTTGGCCTTGCCGTCGGTGCCGGGCAGGCGGCCGATTTCCGGCACCAGCGCCTTGCACTCGACCAGGATGTCCTTGTTGACCAGGCGGTTGAAGCGGCGCACGATTTCATTGGTCTGCTCGATCATCGGGATCTGGTCTTCGCCGACCGGCACGATGGACGCCTTGAAGCCGGAGATGTCGGCCGCCTGCGAGGCCGGGTAGGTCAGGAAGCCGGCCGGGATGTCGCGCTCGAAGCCGCGCAGCGCGATCTCGGTCTTGACGGTCGGGTTGCGTTCCAGGCGGGCCACCGTCACCAGGTTCAGGTAGTAGAAGGTCAGCTCGGCCAGTTCCGGGATCTGCGACTGGATGAACACGGTCGACTTGGCCGGGTCGATGCCGACGGCCAGGTAGTCCAGCGCCACTTCCACCACGTTGCGGTGCACCTTGTTGGTGTCGTCCATATTGTCGGTCAGGGCCTGGGCGTCGGCCAGCATGATGAACTGCTTGTAGTCGTGCTGATAGGCCACGCGGTTGCGCAGGCTGCCGACGAAGTGGCCGAGGTGCAGCGGGCCGGTCGGGCGGTCGCCGGTCAGGATCACGGTGGGGCCTTTGGCCGCGGCCGGCGGGGTGGCGATTACTTCGGACTGTTCGGTCAGGCTCATCAGGGTTCCTTTACGTTGCCCCGGTCCGGCGCGACGACTATAAAAAACGCCACCAGACAAAGGGCGGCGTTGATAAAAATATCACATCACTATGGGTAGACAGTGGCCGCGCGCTAGGAGCGGCGCCAAATCAGGCAGGCGTGAAGTGCGGTGGAAAATTTCATGCGCGTATGGTTGCAGTTCAGCGGCGGTCTGTCAAGGTGTGAGGCGCCGCAAGGCCGCGCGCGGGATTGGGAACTAGACTTGCTGCTCCCGGGTCTTATACTTGATGGAGGCTGACGTGCCTAATAATTTCGATTCGGTGGCGTTTATGGATACCTTGACGGAAGGCGGCTTTTCGGAAAAACAAGCCAAGGCGCTCACCTCGGCCATGATCCAGTTGATGGACAGCCATCTCGTCACCAGGGACTATCTCGATCTGCGCCTGGCGCAGTTGAAGTCCGAACTGATCCAGTGGATCACGCAATGGACCTTGGGCGCGGTGGTGGTGCAAACCGGCGTGATCGCCGTACTCTTCAAGCTCATGCATTAATCGTAACGATAAGGTAGTATTGCCCATCCTTGGCAATACCCCTTACCGGAGCAGATATGCGCGTACTCGCAGTGGCAGTGCTTTCCACCCTGATGGTCTCCGCCGCAACGGCGCAAACGTTCACCCCGGCCATGGCGCCGGACATTCCCGCCAAGTTCGACACCGCCGTCCCCAACGCCGACTACGTCAAGCGCGACGTCATGATACCGATGCGCGACGGCGTCAAGCTGCACACCGTGATCGTCATCCCCAAGGGCGCGGCCCGCGCGCCCATGGTGCTCAGCCGCACGCCGTACAACGCCAGCGGCCGCGCCCAGCGCAACGTCAGCCCAAGCGTGCTGGCCACGGTGGGCCAGGGCGATGAAGTGATGATGGAAAACGGCTACATCCGCGTGTTCCAGGACGTGCGCGGCAAATACGGCTCCGAGGGCGACTACGTGATGACCCGCCCGATCAAGGGCCCGCTCAACGACACCCGCACCGACCACAGCACCGACGCCTGGGACACCATCGAATGGCTGGTCAAGAACGTCCCGGAAAGCAACGGCAAGGTCGGCATGATAGGCTCGTCCTACGAAGGCTTCACCGTGCTGATGGCGCTGGTCGATCCGCACCCGGCGCTCAAGGTCGCGGTGCCGATGAGCCCCATGGTCGACGGCTGGCGCGGCGACGACTGGTTCCACAACGGCGCTTTCCGCCTGCCCAACCTGGCCTACATCGCCGGCCAGACCGCCGCCAAGGGCAGCGGCAAGACCATGGCCACCGGCGTCTACGACGATTACGAAGGCGTGCTGCGCGGCGGCTCCACCGCCGACTACGCCAAACAGTTCGGCCTGGACCAGCTCAACTTCACCCGCAAGCTGTTCGAGCACCCGGCCTACGACAGCTACTGGCAGCACCAGGCGCTGGACAAAATCCTCGGCAAGCGCCAGATGAAGGTGCCGACCATGACCGTGGTCGGCTACTGGGACCAGGAAGACATCTACGGCGCCCACGCCTTCTATTCGGCGGTCGAGCCGCAGGACACGGCCAACAACAAGAACTTCCTGGTGGTGGGGCCGTGGCGCCACAGCGGCGTCAATTACGAAGGCTCCAGCCTGGGCGTGTTGAAGTTCACCGGCGACACCGCGCTGGAATTTCGCCGCGACGTCATGCAACCCTTCCTCGACCAGTACCTGAAGGATGGCGCGCCGGTGGCCGACACGCCGCCGGTGCTGTTCTACCAGACCGGCGTGAACCGCTGGCAGCGTTTGCCGCGCTGGCCGCTGGCCTGCGAGCAGGGCTGCCCGGCGCCGCTGAAACCGGTCTACCTGAAGCCCGGCTTCAAGCTCGACTTCGACGCGCCGAAGGACGGCGCCGCCTACGACGAATACGTGTCCGACCCGGCCAAGCCCGTGCCCTTCGTGCCGCGCCCGGTGCATATGAACGACGGCAATGTGTGGCGGCCATGGCTGGTCAGCGACCAGCGCGGCGTATCCGACCGCACCGATGTGCTCAGCTACGTCAGCGAGCCTTTGAAGACGCGCCTGCAGATTGCCGGTGCGCCCATGGTCAACCTGTACGCATCGACCACCGGCAGCGATGCCGACTGGGTGGTCAAGCTGATCGACGTGTATCCGGACGAGGTGCCGTCGCAGCCGGAGCTGGGCGGCTACCAGCTGGGCATCGCCATGGATATCTTCCGCGGCCGCTACCGCAACAGCCTGGAGCATCCGTCGGCCGTCGTGCCGAACGCGGTGGAGAAGTACCGCTTCGCGCTGCCGAACGCCAATCACGTGTTCCTGCCGGGCCACCGGGTGATGGTGCAGATCCAGTCCAGCTGGTTCCCGCTGTACGACCGCAACCCGCAGACCTATGTGCCGAACATCTTCTACGCCAAGCCGGCCGACTACCAGAAGGCCACGCTGCGCGTGTATCACGCGGGCGCGGAAAGCAGCGCGCTGGAACTGCCGGTGGTGGAGAACAAGTAGGCGCGGCTTAGCGCGGACGCACGCTGCCGGTCAGCACGTCCGCGCGGAAGTAGCGGCGGTAGCCTTCCATCACCAGGTTGGACTTGCCGATTTTTTCCAGCATGTCGACCAGCACCCGCTGGTCTTCCGGCTTGAGCGCGCGCGACACGTAGGCGCCGCTCTCGTGCCACGGCAGCTCGGGGATGGCCTCCATGCGCAGCTTGTCCTGCATGCCCTTGACGCGTTGGTCGCGCTGGATCGCGCCGGCCATCAGCGTCGGCCCCATGATGGTCAGGTCGGCCGAGCCGGCGTGCAGCAGCCGCGCCACCGCCACCACATCGACCTCGGTGAACAATCGGCCCTGTTTGCCCAACTCGTTGATCAGCGCCATATAGTGCTCGCCGTAGTCGAAGCCGCGCACCACGGCCACGCGCAGTTCGCGCCGTTCCAGCAGGGCCTTGGCGTCGGCGATCGGCGCGCGTTGGCCGGCCACGGAAATCAGCATGGCGCGATGGCCTATCATCGGCACGAAGGTGCCCAGCAGGTCGCGCGCCGGCGTGCGCGAGGCCGGCACCAGGATGTCCGCCTTGCCGTCCTTGTACATGGCCACCTGGCGCGCGCGCGGCACCAGGTTGAAGACGAAGTTGCAGCCGTTGCGGGCGCCCAGGCTGCGCAGCAGGTCGGGATAGATGCCGCCGATATGCGCGCCTTCCACCTGCACGCTGGCGCCGCTGGCCGATACCGGCACGGCGATGTCGCGCGAACAGTCGGCGGCGGCGGCCTGCGCTGCGCACAGCGCCATCGACAGGGCGATGCCGCGCGCTCTCATGGCTTGGCCGCCTGCATGTGGTGGCGGCTGAAGTAGCGCTGCGCCACCAGGATGGCCATCGTCTGCATCACCGCGCACAGGTAGAAGGTGCTGCCGATGCGCCAGTCGTTGGCCGGCAGGTGGCTCACTTGGCCGAGGATGGCGGTGCCCAGCAGCGGCATGAAGATCACCCCCAGGCTGCTGATCGATTGCAAAGACCCCATCAACTCGCCCTGTTCGTTGGGCGGCGTGGATTTGGAGACGATGGCCTGCAGCGCCGGGCCGATGGCGAACGACAGCACGTTGCAGATGATGAGCACATACATCATCCAGCCTTGCGTGGCCAGGCCGTACAGCAGGTAGACGATGCCGCCGGAGCACATGCCCATCATCGACAGCCGCACTTCGCCGAAGCGCTTGATCAGGATGCCCAGCAGGCCGGCCTGCACCACGGCCGCCATCAGGCCGACGCAGAACATGGCGGCGCCGTTCTGGCCCGGCGTCCAGTTGAAGCGGAAGTGGGTGTACAGCACCCAGGTCGTCTGCAGCATCATCTGCGCGCACGTCACCAACGCGAAGGTGATGACCAGGCCGCGGATGTCGCGCCGGCCGGCCAGCTTGAACAGCGCCGACAGCGGATTGATCTTGGCCAGGCTGAATGGCGAGCGGCGCCCGGCGGGCAGCGATTCCGGCACGACGAAATAACCGTAGATGAAATTGGCCGCCGACAGCGCGCCGGCCACGTAGAACGGCAGGTGCAGGTCGACGCTGCCCAGCAGGCCGCCCAGCATCGGGCCGCAGATGAAGCCCAGGCCGAACGCGGCGCCGACCTTGCCGAAGCTCTTGGCGCGGTTTTCCGGCGTCGAGATATCCGACGCATAGGCCGAGGCCACCGACATGCTGGCCGATGACATGCCGCCCACCACGCGGCCGATGAACAGGCAGGCCAGGTTGGGCGCCCAGGCGGTGGTCAGGAAGTTGATGCACATGCCGGCCATCGAATACAGCAGCACCGGGCGGCGGCCGATGCGGTCGCTGATCGCGCCCAGCATGGGCATGAAGATGAACTGCATCAGGCCGAACACCGCGCTCATGATGCCGAACCAGTGGGCCTGGTTCTCGCGCGAGCCGGTGAACTCGCCCACCAGCATCGGCAGCACCGGCACGATCAGGCCGATGCCCAGCATGTCGATGAAGACGCAGATCAGCACGAAATTCAGGTTGCCAGGCGCGCTGGCGGGCAATGCGGCGGGGGCGGCGGATGCCGCGGTATCGGGTGTGGTCATGAGCGCGGAGGGCAGAGGGTCAGGGCGTGGCCGGACTGGCGGCCCATTCGGCGATGAAACGGTCGCGGAAGGCGGTCAGTTCGTTGAAGCGGGTGTGCGCCAGCTGGCGCCCGGCCGTGGTTTGCATCTTGCCTGGCAGGGTGGCCAGTTTGGTGTCGATATGGTCGAGCGCGTAGGCTTTCTCATCGAGCTCGCGGTGCAGCGCCATCGGATCGTCGGCATGCGCCAGCCCGGTGCCCATGCGGCCGGCCGTGTAGAACAGGCGCGCCAGTCCGACCGCGCCCAGCGCGTCGAGGCGGTCGGCATCCTGGACGATCTTGGCTTCGATGGTCTCGGGGCGGATGGCGGCGGAAAAGCTGTGGCTTTCGATCGCGTGGGCGACGGCGGCCAGTTTGTTGGGCGGGAAATCGAGTTCGGCCAACTGGCGGCTGGCCAGCAGCGCCGCCTTGCGCGAGGCCAGATGGCGCTCGGGATGGTTCTTGGGCAGGTTGACCAGGTCGTGCAGGTAGCAGCCGGCCAGCACGACCAGCGCGTCGGCCTCGGGATAGTCGTCCAGCAGCAGGGCGGCGTTGCGCCAGACCCGGTGCAGGTGGTTGGTGTCGTGGGCGCCGTCGGCATCGGTGGCGGCACTGGCCAGGCCGACCAGGCGCGGGTGCCAGCTGTTGAGCAAGCTATTCATCGGTCTCCCGTGATGTTTGGACGTTCTGTTTTTGGAAGATCATACAGCCTGATTCAGCCCTTGTGCAGTGGAACTTAATGGGGATAAAAAATTGTTTGCTTGCCAAGTACGATGAGATTGTTTAATATACAACCATATTTGACAATAACAGGCGATGTGATGCGTAACTTGCTGGCGTTTGCACCGATGTGGCTGGCCCTGGCCAGCGCGCCCGCGCTGGCGCTGGACGACACGCCGACCGTCGCGCCGCACTTCCAGATCAAGGGCGAAGACAATCGCCAGCCCGGCCGCCCGGCCGCCGCCGGCGCGTCCGCCGCCTCCGCGCCGCCCGCCAGGCGGCTGCTGCCGGAGATGGATGCGGCCCGGGACGCCGCCCGCCAGGCGCTGACGCCGCGTGGCGTGCTGACCACCGTCCTGCGGCCGCTGCCCGCGCAGGCCGGCCTGATGATCGAAAAACCAAGGTGGAAATTGCGGTAAGTCTATTTATTGCTCTAGTGCATTTATTTGGTGCGCAATTACTTGACTTGAGGTAACATTGCGCCCAGTCACTTTAGCAATGAAGGAAACCACCATGTCTGGTAATGTAAGCGAACTGCACGCAACGACCCCCGCCGGCGAGTATTTGGCCTTCACACTGGGCCAGGAAGAGTACGGCATTGATATACAAAAAGTAGCCGAGATCCGCAGCTACGAAACCCCCACCCGCATCGCCAACGCGCCGGACTTCGTCAAGGGCGTGGTCAACCTGCGCGGCATCATCGTGCCGATCGTCGACATGCGCATCAAGTTCAGCCTGGGCACGCCGTCGTACGACCAGTTCACCGTCGTCATCATCCTCAACATCGGCCACCGCGTGGTGGGCATGGTGGTGGACCGCGTCTCCGACGTGACCACGCTCACGCCCGAGCAGGTCAAGCCGGCGCCGGAAATCGGTTCGGTGGTGAACACCGACCACATCGTCGGCCTGGGCACGCTGGATGAGCGCATGCTGATCCTGATCGATATCGACAAGCTGATGTCCAGCGCCGATATGGGGCTGATCGAAAACACAGCGCTGGCGGCGTGATGACGATGCTGGCCAACATCAGTATCGGCAAGCGCCTGGCCCTGGGCTTCACCATCATCCTGGCGTTCGCCATGCTGATCACCGGCATCAGCGTGTGGCGGCTGCAGGGCGTGGCCTCGGCCACGCGCGACATGATGCAGGTGCCGCTGGCCAAGGAGCGCATGATCTCCGACTGGTCCAGCAAGATTGATAGCGCTATCCGCCGCACCACCGCCATCGCCCGCAGCAGCGACCAGTCGCTGGCGGCATTCTTTGCCGAGGAATCGAAAGCCTCGTCGGCCACCTCGGCCGAATATCAAAAGAAGGTGGAAGCGCTGATCGTCGACGCCGACGAGAAGGAACTGTTCGGCCGCATCGGCGAGCAGCGCAAGATCTACCTGTCCTCGCGCGACCAGGTGGCCAAGCTGAAGGCCGCCGGCGAGCTGGATGAAGCCGAGAAGGTGTTCACCAATGTGTTCCGCCCAGGCTCGACCAGCTACCAGACGCTGATGCAGGAGCTGCTGAAGATGCAGCGCGCGAAGATCGACGCCACCGCGGTCCACATCGATGAAGTGGCGGCCAGCAGCCGCAACCTGCTGTACGTGCTGGCCTTGCTGGTGCTGGCGTTCGGCGCCGTCAGTTCGTGGCTGCTGACCACCGGCATCACCGGCCCGCTGCAGCAGGCGGTGACGGCTGCGCGCCGCGTCGCCGGCGGCGACCTGACCGGCCATATCGACGACAGCGCCCGCGACGAAACGGGCCAGCTGCTGTCGGCGCTGAAGGAGATGAACGCCAGCCTGCTGGGCATCGTCACCGAGGTGCGCAGCGGCACCGACCATATCACCACCTCGTCCAGCGAGATCGCGGCCGGCAACCAGGATCTGTCGCGCCGCACCGAGCAGCAAGCCGGCGCGCTGGAGGAAACCGCGTCGTCGATGGAGGAACTGACGTCGACCGTGAAGCACAACGCCGACAACGCGCGCCAGGCCAACCAGCTGGCGGCATCGGCCGCGCAGGTGGCGGTGAAGGGCGGGCAGGTGGTGTCGCAGGTGGTCGATACGATGGACTCGATCAACCAGTCGTCGCGCAAGATCGTCGACATCATCGCCGTCATTGATGGCATCGCGTTCCAGACCAATATCCTGGCCTTGAATGCGGCGGTGGAAGCGGCGCGCGCCGGCGAGCAGGGTCGCGGCTTCGCGGTCGTGGCGTCGGAAGTGCGCAACCTGGCGCAGCGCTCGGCGTCCGCGGCCAAGGAAATCAAGACGCTGATCGGCGATTCGGTCGAGAAGGTCAACCAGGGCAGCAAGCTGGTGGCCGATGCCGGGTTGACGATGGATGAAATTGTCAGCAGCGTGCATCGCGTCAGCGACATCATCACCGAGATCACAGCGGCCAGCACCGAGCAGAGTGCGGGCATCAACGAGGTGTATCAAGCCATCGGCGCCATGGACGGCGTGACGCAGCAGAACGCTGCGCTGGTCGAAGAAGCCGCAGCTGCGGCCGAATCGATGCAGCAGCAGGCTGCGGCGCTGGCGCAGGCGGTCAGCGTGTTCAAGGTGGATGGTTCTTCGTCGGTCTCGTCGTCGCGTTCGCGTGCCAAGGCTGCGCGCGCTGCTTCCGTATCGCCGGCGCTGCGCCTGACCAGCCGCGCCTGAGTCCGCGCAGCCACCTTTGCTACTGAACTAGAAAGCAACGTCTTCCAGCCGGTAGCGGAATTTTCTGCGCTCAGGTAAATCCCAGCCGGGTTCGCAGTCGGTGTTGCGCAGTGTTGCGCTGGCGGGCTGCGGAGCCTGAGGCACGGGTAACGCCCGCTCTGATGCCACGGGCAACGGCGGGATTGCGGCAGGCGCAGGCGCCGGCGTCTTCGACGCTGCGATCAGCTCGTCCCGCAATCGGCACGCTATTTTGAAGGTCTTGTCGCCCGGGCGGCGGATGAATAAATCCTGCCACGCATTGCGCGTCGAGCGCGCGAACGATTGCGCGAACTGGTTCGGCGAGACGGCGCGGCCGTTGTGGATGATCTGGTCGCCCTGAACGCGCGCGTAGTTGTTTTCGCCGTAGCTCCACGATTTCAGAATCGTTCCCTCGGGCAGGAACAGCGTTTTCCATTGATAGCCGTGCAGGCTCTCGGGGTCTGCGCCGGGCACGAATCTGGCCGGGTCTTCCAATCAGCACTCGATGGCCTTGGTCATGGCCGCCGAACATGCGGCCGCGCGACGCTGATTATTCGCCCCCGCGCGCCATCGGAGTCCGGTCTATCGCCTGTTGCGACAAGCGGTCCGCGTCGCCATTGCGGTGGCGCGGCACCCAGCGCAGGCTGACCGCGCCCAGTGGCGCCATCAACGCCATCACGCGCTGCCGATGCGCCTCCAGGCCTTTCGCGCCGCTGCCGGCCGCCACTGCCTGCTCGCTCAAATTTACATCGTTGACCACGACCTGGCTGTCGCCATGCACCACCAAGCCGGTGGCGCCCAGTTCTCCGGCCGCTTCCAGCAAGGCCGTCAACGCCAGGTACTCAGCCTCGCCGCTGTTGCCGTAACCGGCGCGGCGGCTGATCTCCAGCCGCTCGCCGCCAGGTCCGCACAGCAGCGCGCCTATGCCTATCTGCCCCGGATTCGGATGCGCGGAACCATCGAACCAGCCGCGCCAGCCATCGGCGGCAGGCTGCATGCGCGCCGTCCGCTGTGCCAGCAAGCGCGCCTTCTCAGCGATCCTTGCCGAACGCCGTTGCTCGTCGCGCAGACGCAGCGCGTCGCGCTCGGCCAGCAGCTGCGGCAAGCCCTGCGCGCCGGCCGCCTGCAGCAGCACCTGATGCAGCGCGGCCGCCTCGCTCACATTCGAACGCGCGGCCAGACGACGAGCGGCCACGCGCTCGCCTTTGTAGGCGGCCGTGGCCAATACTTCGAATTCAAGGTCGTTCATCAATCGCGGCGCGGGTTGTCCGGACGGCGGTCGTAGCGGTTGGGTACACCGTCGCCGTCGCGATCGCGGTCGTAGCGGTTCGGGATGCCGTCGTGATCGCGGTCGCCATGGCCGCGTCCATGCTCGCCCCGGTTGTCGTGACGGTCGTAGCGGTTGGGGATGCCGTCATGATCGCGGTCGCCGTACGGGCCGCGCTCCCAGCGGGCTTCCTCGCGCAGCCAGCGGCCGTCGCGCTGCACCCAGTGCGGTTGTGCGTACACATAGCCCGGCCGCGCCGAAACCCAGCTGCCGCCTATCCATTCGTGGCGGTTGCCGCGCCAGTCCCAGTAGCCGGGAGCCCAGACGTAGCCGGCACGCGGCCCAGGCACCGCTTCATAGCGCGGCGGCGGTGGCGCGACGGTCACGTAGTCGACCCGCGTTGGACCGGAACTCACCGTTACCCAGCCGCCCGGATCCAGGCGCCAGTTGCCGCCTTCACGTATCCATTCGGCGCGGCGATACTCGGCGCCGCGGCGTTCGTTTTCCCAGCGGCCGGCCAGCCAGACGTGGCGATGCCCATCCCAGTTCCAGTAGCCAGGCGCCCAGACGTAGCCGCGGCGCGGCGCCGGGATGCTTTCGAAACGCGCAGGCGGTGGGGCGTTGCCGATCACGACGCTGACGCCGACTTGTGCGGACGCGATGGCTGGAGCGAAAGCTGCTGCGCTCAAGGCGAGCATGGCGGCAGCGTAAATGTTGTGCGAGCGCTTGATCATGATGTGTTCTCCGTTTGCGCGTTCTGCTTCAACGCTTGAAACGAACTATAGCAAGCGGCGCGGGGGCTGGCTCCCGGAGATGCAACTTTTTACATCTGACACAAAGCTGTGTGGAGTTGTGTGCGATGGCGCACAGAGGGACTGCCGAGGGGGAGGAACTGCGGGTAGTGTCTGAAACGGCGCGAAGCGGGGTAAGGCTTCGCCTGTTACGCGGCAGGGTGGTGGCGCGTCCAGGCGAAGTGGTCTCGGGCGTTCAAATTTTGCTCGCAGTGGTGGTGTCGGCGGCCAGCACGGATTTGCTTTCGTCGAGCAGCGACTGTTTTTTCTGTTCGGCGGTCAGGCGTTTCGCGGCGACGACCACGACTTGCATCCCTTTGGCGGCAGCGGGTGCGGTGTAGCTGGCTTGCACCGGCGCTGGCGTTGCAGTGGTGTCGTCGAGGACGTAGTTGGCGGCACAGGCCAGGCCCAGGGTCACGACAAACAGGGCTTCGAAGTTTTTCAGGACGTTCATTTTGCTTCCTTTCGGTGGTTAAAAGTGTGTTTCGATGTGCTCACTTTATGCAAAGGCCCGTCCAGCCGCCACGGGATTGCGACGAGGTGCGTTTTTGGCGGTCCGAAATGCAGATAAACGCGATAAGGCGATATCTTTTAGGCCATGGAATGCCGCTGCGGCCGGGTTTTCCCGGGCCCTCCGCTAAGGCTGGGCAGATACCGTCCACCAGCGCGAGGGGCTTATGCCGCGATATATCACCACCATCCTGCAAGCCTGGGCCGAGCGCCGCCGCGCACGCCGCCGGCAGGCCAATCTGCGTGCCGGCATGGGTGGCCGTCCCGCGATGCGCTTGGTGCCGTCCCCGCGTGCGGCACAGCCGGCGAGGCGACAGCGCACCATGTGGGTCGCGGTCGCCGCCGTTTGCGTGCTGGCTGGCGGTGGCGCGCTGATTGCCGGCCACGCACGCCACCTGGCCGCAGCGACGGTCAGCACGCCGCAAGCGGTCAACAGCGTGCGCGCCGCCTACGCCTTCCAATCTGCGTTGCCCGGAGCCGCCTTCACGGTGCCGACGCAAGCGGGAATCGGCACCAGCATCCACGCCGGCGGCGCCTTGCTGGTGGCCGCCGGCATGCAGGCCGCGCCACCGGTCCGCGTGGACCTGTGCACCCAGATGCGCAGCCCAACCGATGCCAGGCTGCTGCCTCTGCGGCTGGGCTACCGGTTCGACGATGTCAAGCGCTGGGTCAAGCGCAACGAGGAATCGGACGTCCAGATCTCGCTGCGCAACGTGCTGCTGGTGGCCGACAGCGGCGCCGGTGCGGATGCCGTCCCCGAAATACAAATCGAAGGCACGGCCCGCGCCGACTTCGTCGATCCGCTCGGCGAGCCTTTGCGACTGAGCTGGCGCAGCGCGCAGGCGGGCACGCGCTGGATCAGCGACGCCAGCTTCGGCCAGGTTGAGCAGGGCGCCAGCGGCCAGGTGGCGCTGCGGCAGCAGGGATGGCTGCTGTGGGGCGCCGCGTCCGCGCTGCGCATCGAGCGGCGTTCCAACGCCATGTGTCCGCAGGCCGGCGAGCTGGTGGTGCAGATGTATCGCCTGGCGCCGCAGAGCGAGGCATCGTCCGTGGCGCCGGCGAGCGCGCTGGTGGTGGCCTTTCCGGCACGCGGCCGCGCGGTTGGCGCTAATCTGGCGGCGGGTACCTACCAGGTGCCGGCGGCAGCGCCGGCGGCGCTGGAAGACCAGTCGCTGTTCGACGCGCTGCAAGCACAGGGCCTGATCCGCCTGAACGCCGCCGGCGCGATCGAGCTGGCCCCGCGCGACCTGCCGCAATGGCAGGCGGCCGGCGCCACCGAGCGCGTGGCCGAATTGGACAGCTGGAAGCAGGTCAAGCCCGGCGCCGCCACGCACAAACTCTTCAAGCGCCTGTACTACCAGGCCGACGGCGCCTACGTCCGCCAGCAGATCGACATCTACAACAGCGAGCGCCGCCTGCTGGCCTGGCGCGTGAAGGCGCCGCCAGGCATGGTCATGGACTGGAGCGCAACCGCCGGCAGCGACGCCGCGTCGGACAGCGCACCGGTGATGGTCGCCACCACCAGCCAGATGCCGGTCGCCGCATCGCGCCTGTTCGCATCGCTGCCGCAGGGCTGGCAGCCGTGGACGCGCGTGGCGCGCTGGCCGCAGGCGGGCGAGGTGTCGGGCGCCCGTCCCGTGGTGCGCCTCAGCCTCACGCTGCCGCGTGCCGCCGCCGGTGGCGAAGTGGTGCGGATGCTGCTGGCAGGCCGCGTCACCGGCACCGTCGGCGCCAGCGCGCAACTGACGCCGGCATGCACCGGCCGCGCCTGTGCCAACGACGCGGATGTCCAGCAGATTGCGCTGACGCTGCATGCCGGCGCGCATGCCGTACAGCTCATCGTGCAGCCGCTGGACTTCCATGCGCCGGAAGACCAGAAGTACCGCCACCTGCGCGTCGCCGGCGGCCGGCTGGTGTGGCAGGCGCTGTCGCCCGTCTCCGGCGATGCCGCACCCGGCATGCCGCGTCCCGCCGCGCCGTCGCCGGTGCAGCTGGAGGACCGCAACGGTACGCTGCTGTGGGCCGACGGAGCGCCGACCCAGCCAGCCATCGGCGCTGGCCTGGCGCCGCTGCTCGGCGTCAGCGCCGATCACGCCAACAGCGTGGCCGGCATGCTGGCCCGCCTGCCGGCATCCGATGTCACCGTCTCGCGCGCATCCGGCGCGGCGGTCGGCGCGCGCCTGACGCTGGACCTGCCGCTGCAAGCGCTGAGCCAGCGGGTGCTGGACTGTGTCGGCATGCATCGCGGCCGCTGGGACGGCAAGGCCTGCAACGGCGCGCAGCCCGCGCCGGAAGGACGCCACGCGGGCCTGGTCATACTCGACACCGAAACCGGCGACGTGCTGGCCGCCGCCGGCGCCGGGACGGGCGAAGTCAGCGCCGCCAACTGGGCCGAGGTGCGCGACTTCGACCGCACCAGTCCCGCGCGTAGCCCGCTGCGCCTGCCCGCCTTGCAGCACGATGGCGGCGCGCATCAAAGCCCCGGCTCGACCTTCAAGGTGGTCAGCGCGCTGGGCCTGGAGCTGGCCGCCAGGAGCGATCCGCAAATCGACGCGCTGTTGGGCGGCATGCCGCTGCCCGCCATCAACCGCCTGGCGCAGCAGCGCGGCTTCGGCTTCCAGACCGACGCCGCCAGCTATCCGCTCAACCCGCGCCTGGCCCACATCACCAACTACCACGAGCAAAGCCTGGACCGCCGCGCGCAGGAGGGGCGGCTTGGATTGGCGCAGGCGCTGACCTACAGCCTCAATACCTGGTTCGCCTGGTCCGGCGAATTGAGCGACCATAGCCTGTTCGGCCGCGCCGACGGCGGCGCTCCCGATCTGCAGGCGCTCGACGCCGACGCACTGGACTCTGTGCGCCCCATCGTCGCGGCCGCGCATCGCCTGGGCTTCGAACAGACGCTGCGCCTGGACGGCGGCCTGCTGCCGGCCGATTTCAACTGGCGCAGCTGGGACGCGCTGCAAGCGACGCCGGCCCATATCGACCCGATCCACACGCGCCACGAACTGCGCCAGATGTCGATTGGCCTGCGCATGCAGGTGACGCCGCTGCAAATGGCGCTGGCCGCCGCCGCGGTCGGGCAGGGCAAGGTGGTGGCGCCGCGCTTGCTGCTGTCGCTGGGCCGCAGCGACAGCGTGGTGCCGGAGATGAAGCCGGTAGGCATCCGCCTGGACCGCATCCGCGCCGGCATGAAAGGCGTGATCGATGTCGGCACCGGCGCCGGCGCATTCGGCGGCGCAGCGCTGGCGGGCGTGCGGCCCGGCCTGTACGGCAAGACCGGCACCGCGCCTAGCGGCGACGACACGGCCACGGTCTGGTTCACCGGCTGGCTGGAGCCGGGCAGCCTGCCCGGCCAGACGCACCGGCTGGCGATGGCGGCCTTCGTCAGCCACTCGGGCGTCACCGGCGGCGAACATGCGGCGCCGGTGCTGGCGGCGGTGCTGTCCACGCTGGCGTCGCAGAACCGCGAACAGAAGGGGAAATAGCCTTGTAAACGGGATAATGAAATCGCCGCTTTTGTGGCATGATTTTGAGGCGTCCGCCATAGCGCGCTCATTTTCGTTTTTCTATTATTGACAGGACTGTATGCGCTTGCCAGGAACCCGCTATCAGGAGCACGGCTGGGAACAGGTGCGCAAATTGCTCGGACACTGCTCGCTGCAGGCGTTCCGGCAGCTTGAGATGCACCAGCTGCTCGACCCCGGGCAGCACGCGCCGCTGCTCGACAGCTATACCGATGCGGTAGCCGCAGCGCTGCGCGCGGGCGCCCGCTCGGCCCGCGCCGAGGCCGAGGGCAACAGCTATGGCGACAGCGTGTACGAGCTGTCGCTTAGCCTGCTGTTCGAACTCCAGGCGCAGCCGTCGTTCTGGCTGGCGTTTGCCGCCGCCGTCGCCGCCGAACATGCGCGCAGCGGCGCCTTCTGGCTCGACGCCGCCGCCGAGGGAGTGATGCGCAAGAAGGTCAACGATATGTACGCCGGCCTGCGCGACAAGGTCGACGCCGACAGCTACATCGCCACCACGGGCCGCGACTGCTCGCCCAACAAAATCTACACCTACCGCATGCTCGACACCGCGTACCGCGAGATCGCCAGCCTGTTCGCCGACTGGCGGCAGCATGCGGGGCAGGTGGGCGCCATCCTTGGGCGTCCGCTGGACGGCAGTCCGATCGAGGTGCGGCAGATGAAGTCCATCGGCGGCTGCAAGGCGGAGTGGATCATCCGCTGGAGCGAATCGCAGGAGCGTTACGCCGGTTCGCCGGGGCCGCTGCATACGCGCTCCAAGCGTTTCGCCAGCCTGAAAAACAGTCCCGATAAGATCGCGGCGATGCTGGCGGAGATCGGCGATTACGAGGAGCTGTCGGCGAACCTGGACCGGGCCGACGACTGGCAGGGCGACGCCGGCGAAGCGGCCCTGTGGCTGGAAGACTACTGGCGCGTGATCGGCGAGTCCGAGCAGCAGGAGGCGCACGGCGGCCTGCAGGACGAGGACCGTATCCTGCCCGAGCCGGCGGCGGACGAGGCGCCTGGCGACGCGGAACAGGAAGGCGAGGGCGCCGCCGCCACGGCGTCGCCGGAGCCTGATGCGCGCGACCTGGCGCACGATCTGGCGCACGATCTGGCGGCCGAACAGGCCCTGGCCGGGGCGCTTTCCCTGCCCCCCCGCTATCTTGAATTGGCGCGGTCTGCGCAGGAATCCGGGAGCTGGGCGCTGCGCATACTGGCGGCGGAATCTCTGCCGATCCGGCTGGCCGTGTACCAGAAACTGCTCGGCGTCGCGGACGACACCTATCCCGACGCCTGGCTGGACCCTGCCACCGGCGAGCTGCCGACCTTGCAGCAACTGGCGGCGCTGGACCGGATTTCGATGCCGACGCTGCGCAAGCGTCGCAACGAAGCGATCGACAAGCTGTACGCGGCCAACACCGGCAAGGGCTAGGCGGCGAAATGGAGGAGAACGAATTGAAATCAGCACACGATGAGCAAGAAGCGCGGCTGCGGGAGCGCCTGCTGCTGGGCCGCGCCGTGCCGGGCGACCGCCTGATGCTGGCCGACGCCACGCTGCTGGGGGCGCTCGACGGCAGCCGGGTGCTGACGCCGAACGAGCGGCAGGCGCTATCGGCCTCGCCGTTGACGCTGCGGCGTTTCCGGCAGCTGTCGCTGGAGCGGCAGGCGGCAGGGCAGGCGGCCAACGATCCGGTGTGGACCGGCAGCAGCGGCATGCTGCGCGCGGCCGCCACGGCCACGGCGCTGGAATCGCTGGCGACCGACGACGGCTGCTGGACGCTGCACTTCCTGCCGCAAGGCGAGGGCTGGCAGGTGATCCTGGGTTTGTCGGCGGAGGCGCCGTTTGCCCCGCGCCTGCTGCGTGAGCACGTGATGGTGCGTGTCATCGACGGCGGCGGCGCGATCGTTTTGCAGGGGCGCCTGGATGCGGACGGCGAGTGCGAATGCAGCTGGCCCTTCGCCACGCCGCCGGCGCGGCATTTCCAGATGTACGGTGCGGGTTTCGCCGTAGAGCCGGTGCCGGCTTAAGCCATGGGCATATTTTCCCTGCGCCGCAAACCGGTCGCCGATACCGGCGGGCTGGGAGCCAGCTTGATCGCACTCAGGCTGGAGGCGGGGGATGTTGCGCCGGTTCATAGCACGGTGGTGGTGTTCAACGCCGGCGGCCATGCGCGCCGCGCGGCGGCGGGCAAGGTGGCGTGCGAGCCGGGCGAGATGGCTGTGTGTTTTCATCCGGGTCCGTACACGGTGTACCTGACGCCGTTTGCGGCGGCGCCGGAATGGGCGCTGCGGCTGCGGTTTGTCGTCGATGTCGCCAACCCGCGCGTGGCGCAGCAGCGGTTCGATTTATACCTTTACAGCGAGATGGCGGAGCGGCTGGATGTCGAGGCGTTCCGCGTGTCGGCGCAGTCGGCGCTGCAAATCGAGCTGGCCCAGGGCGCGCTGGATCTGCCGCCTTGCACCTCGCTCGAAGAGTGGCACGCCTTCCGTGCCGGACTCAATCAGCTGATGTACACGCGCTTTGGCGTGACGGTGGACGACTGCGTGCCGGTCGACCTGGGCGATCAGATCGATTTCGCCGATGTGCTGAAAGCCCGCGCAGCCGAGCAAGCCGTCGCCGTCGCCGCCGCTGCCGCTGCCGAGAGTTTCGCTGCCGCCGCACCGCCGGCCGAGCGGGCACCGGTGGCATCGGTGGCTTCGGTGGCGTCGCCTGGCGCCGCGCGGCCTGACGCCGCACCGGCAACCGCGCGGCAGGACGCGTTCGGCCTGCGCCGCCTGTTCCTCGAACTGCCAAGCCTGAGCAGCGGCCTGCGCGTGCTGGTCCTGCCGGAAGGCCTACCCATCTTCCAGCAGCACCAGGCCCTGTTGCTGCGCCTCGGCATGGCCGCGCTGAACGTCAACACCATGCCCTCGCTGGCCTGGGCTGCGCCCGACCAGCCGCTGCCCCATGAAGAGCAGGCACGCCGCACCAGCCAGACCCTGCTCGCCGTGCAGGCGCTGGACGAAGCCTGGGCGCTGCTGGCCCGCCTGCAGCTTGCCGCCCATGCACTATGGCCAGGGCTGTTGGACGAAGCAGACCGCATCTGCGCCAACCTGGAAACGGGCCTGGCCTTCCGCCGCGCTCCGTACGCGCCCCGCACGGAGCCAACGCTATGACCACGCCGATCACGCCGACGCCGACGCCGTCGACCACGCCCACCGCGTCCGCCACGCTCTCGGCCAGCCACGTCCCCGCCAACGCCGAATGCCGCAGCGTGCTGGCCGACGGCCGCGTAGTGACGATCACCGCCAGCCGCCGCCCGCGCGCCAACCGCGCCGACGTCAAATGCACCGTGGCCGGCGCCCCGGTCGTCGCCGAGCGCATGCAGGAAGTGGTCCGCCTGGCCCGCCATACCGAGGTGCGCCTTGACAGCCGCGACCAGATCGTCCTCAGCATGGACATCCCGCCGGGCGCCGCAGACCGCGACTGGGAACTGGCCGCCGTGCTGGCCGACCGCATGGTGCGCGGCCTGTTCCAGCCCGCATTGGCAGGCCGCCTTTACGCCCACGGCTGGTCCGACAACTGGCACCTGGGCCGCGTGCAAGGCAGCCCGACGCCGGCTGCGACCCGCGCCCAGCCGCATATCAACCCTGAAGACATCATCATCGCCGGCGGCCCAGCGGCCAATGGCGAAGTCTCGCCGCAGATCCAGCGCATTGCCCACCTGGGCGCATTGAGCGGCCACGCCGATCCATCGGCCGGCGTTTCCACCGTGCGCACCTGGTTCCCGCTGCACAGCGGCGGCGTCAATGACAGCCTGACATGGGTGGAAGTGAGCGTCTTCCCAATCGAAAGCGACGCCGCAGCGACGGAGGAAGACAGCATCGCCGCCCCCGGCCTGGACCTCAGCGCCCAACTGGAAGTGCGCCAGACCCTGGCCGGCGCCCGCCACTTCGACGGCAAAGGACTGGGACGCTGGCGCAGCGTGGTGCGCTTCGGCCAGGTGCGTTTCCAGGGCGGATCGTACCAGCTGGCGCTGGTGATGGCCGACCGCCTCGCGCGCGGCCGCGAATTCGTACCGCGCGGCCGCCTGATCGCCACCGGCTGCTCCAGCGCCTGGCATGCGGGCCGCGTGGATACGGTGGAAGGCCGCGAGCCCAAGCTGGAATTGATATTAAAGCAAGCGGTGCCGGGCGACCGGGTGCTGCTGCCCAAGGCCTGGCAGGGCGAGTTGCCGGCCGGTTTTGCGGCCGAACTGCGGCAAAAAGGCGCCAGCCTGGCCTGCATCGACCGGATCGGCATGATTTGAAGCGGCGCGCGTATCGTGCGCAAGAATGAAAACGGGCGTGCCCTGCTAAAATCGGCAGATGCCAGGGCGGCCCGGAAGATGAATCGAAGAAGGAGTCTGACATGTTCCAAATGTTTGGTTTTGGCGGCGTAAAATGCCCGCGCTGCGAGCACAAAAACGACGACCAGTCGGGCTACTGCAAGCACTGCGGTTTGACCTTGGGCGCCCCGCGCAGCGAGCCGGTCCTGCGCGACAACCGCTGGATACCGGGCGACGACGAGCTGGCCGTGTACTTCGGCGTCAGCGCCTTGTCCGGCATCTTCACCAAGACGCTGCGCGTCCCGGCCACCTCGCGCGCCTACATCCTGCAAGCCGACAAAGCCACCGAAGTACCGCAAGGCGAATACGAAATCGAAGGCTTCTTCACTCGCCTGAACCATCTTCTGCGCAACCAGAACGCCGAAATCCTGATCACCCGCAGCACCGCGTTGCCGGTGGAGTTTTCGTTCGGCGACCTGCAAACGGCGGAACACCTGAAGATATCGGCCCGCTTCACCGTCAGCATCCGCATTGAAAACGTGCCGGCCTTCGCCCAGCATTTCATGACCGTGCCCGGCGTCGTCAGCACGCTGCACCTGCACGATCTGCTGGCGCCATCGGTGCACCAGGTGGCGGCCGAATTCGTCGGCAGCCGCGCCATGCGCGACATGGCGCAGAACGCCGAGCTGCGCCTGCAACTGGACGAGCGCCTGCAAGCCGCGCTGAAGCTGCGCCTGGCCGGTTACGGGCTGGCCGTCGAACGGGTGGAGACGGCCGCGCTGCGCCACGATAAATTCGACCACAACCGCGAGCGCATCGGCACCCTGTGGCTGGTGGCCGACGAGCGCCATGTTCAGCTGGAGCATGTCAAGCAGCTCGACCAGATCTACGACGAGGAAGAATGGCAGGCCATCTGGCGCGAGGAGCAGAAGATGCGCTCCGACCTGCGCCGCGCCGAGCTGCGCCAGGACGCCAGTGTCAACAAGGCCGAGCTGACCTTCAAGGAGTCCGAGCGCCTGCAGGCGCTGCGCGCGCGCGAAGTGGACCTGTACAGCCGCGTGATGGAATCGAAAACCCGCAAGGTCGCCATCGACAAGGGCGCGGGCACCATCCTGGCCGATCTCGAACACGAGCTGGCGAAAACCAAATCGCACCGCGCCGGCGAGCAGGCCGACTGGGAGCATGTGCGCCAGCTGGCCCAGATCAAGATGCGCACCGAGCTGGAAGTGCAGCAGCAGACGGCGGCCGGGCAGCGCCAGTTGGCGCAGCAACGGCTGTCGCACCAGCTGCGCCAGCAGTCCATCGAAAGCCAGATCGCGCAGGCGCTGCTGATCGAGGACGAATCGCATCGCCGCAATGAGCTGGCCGCGCTGCGCCAGCGCGAGAAGGCCGAAAAAGAACGCGAGCTGCAAATCGAGGCCGAAGGCCACAACGAACGCATCCAGGGCCTGAGCCTGGCCAGCGCCGCGCGCCGCCGCGAGGCCGAGCGCGTGCAGGAGTGGGAAGACCAGCTGCAACTGGCTCGCCAGCGCGAGATGCTGCGCGGCGACGCCGTCAAGGACGCAGCCAATGCGGTGCAGGTGGCCGAGATCAGCCAGAAGATCGAGGAATTGAAGCGCGCCGGCGCGCAGGCCGACGCCGTGGCCCAGTACGAGAAACTGTTGCGCACCATCGAGGCGGATGGCGTGCATCAGCGCCAGAACCTGGCCGTCAACAAGCAGGCCATGCTGGATCAGCTGGAAGTGGACGAGCAGCGCCAGATCCTGAAGCAGAAGGAACAGGAGGCGCAGTGGCAGCGCGAGCTGAAAAAACTGGAGCACGAGCGCGAAGAAAAATTCGCCCGCTGGAAGGGCGAGTACGACGTGCTGCTGGCGCAGCAGTCGCATGAGATCACGCGTATCGACACCATAGGCCGTCTGAGCGACAGCGGCAAGGTCGCCACCGCCGCCGCGCCGAACGCCGAAGCGCTCACGCAGATCATGAAGCTGCAGATCCAGGGCGGCATGACGGCCGAACAGATACAGGCGCTGGCGCAGGTGGTGGCGGCCGAACATGGCGTGACCCCGGCCGAAGCGGCGCGGCTGGCACATGAGCGGGTGCTGGAGGAGCGCACACACCGCGACAGCGAAATGGACAAGGATCGCCGCCACCAGCTCGACCTGCTGAACGTGCAGAACGCCGCCAGCGCCAGTGCGCTGACGACGCAGAGCCAGCTGGGTGTGGGCGTGGCGCAGGCCGGAGCGTCCGCACCGGCGCCGCTGCCAGTGCGCTACTGCGCCAACGGCCATCCAACGCGGGCCGGCCACCCGCTCGACAAATTCTGCGCCCAATGCGGCGTGCCTTTAGCTTGAACAGCTTTGTGCAGGAACGGTTACACTTAGTTTAATGATGCAGACAGCAAGAGAAAAGATCCGCGAACTGCGGGCCTTACATGATGACGGTCTACTGAGCTTGCAGGAGTTCGACCGCCGCAAGAACGCCATCCTGGATGCGGAGTACGCGCCGCCGGGAGGCAGCGTCACGGCTGCGCCGCCGGTGCGACAGGGGACGGAACTCGGGCTGATGTCCGGCCAGGAGATCGGCCCGCAGAACCGCCGCTACCGGCTGGAGCGCCTGATCGGCATGGGCGGCATGGGCCAGGTGTGGCAGGCGACCGACCTCGCCACCCACGCGGAGCTGGGCCACAGCGACATGGTGGCGTTGAAGATCCTGCCGCCGCAGCTGACGCAAAGCGCCACCCACGCCAAGCTGCTGATCGAGGAAGCGACGCAGGCGCGCAAGCTGGCGCACGAGAACATCGTCCGCGTCTATGAGTGGGCGCAGGATCCGGCCACCTCCAGCTACTTCATCATCATGGAGTACCTGGAGGGGCAGGACCTGGATGCGTATCTGGCGGCGCAAGGTCCGCTGCCGATGGAAGCCGTGTTCCGACTGCTGACACCCGTCGGCGATGCGCTGCAATACGCCTGGGACAAGCACAAGCTGGTGCACCGCGACATCAAGCCCGGCAACGTGTTCCTGACCCAGCGTGGCGAGATCAAGCTGCTGGACTTCGGCATCGCCTCGCGCGCGCGCAGCGCCGGCAGCAGCCTCGGTTTGCAGACGCCCAACGCCGGCACTGTCGGCTACCGCGCGCCGGAAGCGGGCACGCATCAGCGCCAGCCCGCACCCAAGCTGGATGTCTACGCCGTCGCGGTGATGATCTACCAGCTGCTGGAAGGCCGCATGCCGTTCGACGACATGCGCCCGGCCGACTTCCATCCGTCGCCGCCGCAGGGCCTCAACCCGGCGCAATGGAAGGTGCTGCAAAACGGCTTCGCCTACGCGCAGGAGCGCCGTCCGGCATCGGTCAGCGAGCTGCTGGCGGAGCTGCGCCGCGCCGACGGGCCAAGCCAGGAGGAACTTGCCGCGCAAGCCAGGCAGGCGCAGGACCGCGAGCAGCAGCGCCAGTCGGAGCAGGCCGCCCAAGCCGCGGCCAAGGCCGCGCAGGCGGAACAGGCGCGCATCGCCGAGATGAAACGGCAGGCGCTGGTGGCGGAGCAGACCGCGCGC
Source organism: Duganella sp. HH101 (assembly GCF_001758795.1). Taxonomy (NCBI): domain Bacteria; kingdom Pseudomonadati; phylum Pseudomonadota; class Betaproteobacteria; order Burkholderiales; family Oxalobacteraceae; genus Duganella; species Duganella sp. HH101. The sequence continues at coordinate 55,976 of NZ_LRON01000019.1, forward strand.
CGCCAGGCGGAGGCGCAGGCGGCAGCCGTGGAAAAGACCAAGCTGGATCAGCAGCGCCGCCTGCTGGAGGCGAAGCAGCGCGCCGAATCCGAAGCCGCCGCGCAGGCGCGCAAACAGGCCTTGCGCGAGCAGCTGCAAGCGCGCCGCGACGCCGACGCCAAGAAAGCCCGCGACGAGCGCGAAGAGCAGCAGCGCAAAGCCGCGCAGCTGAAGGCCGAGGCGGCGTATCGCGCCGAGCAGGAGCGCCACCGCAAGCAGCAGGCCGAACGCAATGCCGCCGAACTGGCCGTGCTCATGCCCACGGCGGGCAGCCCGGTGGCCGACGCCAACGGCGTGCTGCGCGACCGCTTTGTCGACGGCACGGGCGTCGGCCCGGACCTGGTGCTGATACCGACCGGCCGCTTCCAGATGGGCTCCCACGAACACGAACAGGCGGTGGCGATCAAGGCCGGCGCGCAAAAGAACTGGCTGGAACGCGAGACGCCGCAGCACTGGGTGGGCATCGAGCACTCGTTCGCGATGGGGCGCTTCCCGGTGACGGTGGGACAGTGGCGGCAGTTCGTGCGCGCCACCGGCTGGGAATCGCAGTCCGACACCGACTGGCGCGCACCCGGCTTTGCGCAGAACGACGAGCATCCGGTGGTCGGCGTCAGCTGGGTGGATGCGCAGTTGTACCTGCGCTGGCTGTCGGAGAAGACCGGACAGACCTACCGCCTGCCGAGCGAGGCGGAGTGGGAGTACGCCTGCCGCGCCGGCACCAAGACCGCGTTCAGCTTTGGCGACACCATCTCCACCGAGCAGGCCAACTACGACGGCCACTACACGTACAACGGCAGCCCGCGCGGCGCCTATCTGCAGGCCACCAACAAGGCCGGCGCCTTCCAGCCCAATCCATGGGGGCTGTTCGACATGCACGGCAACGTGTGGGAATGGACGCAGGATGTAGTGCACGATAACTACGTCGGCGCCCCCGTCGACGGCAGCGCGTGGGAAGAGGGCGGCGACCAGGTGCGGCGCGTCCTGCGCGGCGGCTCGTGGCTCTACAACCCGCGCTATCTGCGCTCGTCGGTGCGCAACGGCTTCTCGGCGGTGCTGGCCAACGACATCGTCGGCTTCCGGGTGGCTCGGAAACTGGTGTAGCCGCTGGTATAATGCTGCCTTCTTAAAAATACCAGGACCTTACCATGAGCGCCTTGCCACCATGCCCCAAATGCCACTCTGAATTCACCTACGAAGACGGTGCACAGCTGGTGTGCCCGGAGTGCGCGCACGAGTGGAGCGCCACCGCAGCCGAGGCGGCGGAAGAGGGCGCCAAGGTGTATCGCGACTCCGTCGGTAACATCCTGCAGGACGGCGACACCGTCACCGTCATCAAGGATCTGAAGCTGAAGGGCGGCGGCGGCACCGTCAAAGTAGGCACCAAGGTCAAGAACATCCGCCTGGTCGACAGCGACCACGATATCGATTGCAAGATCGAAGGCTTCGGCGCAATGAGCCTGAAAACCGAGTTCGTTAAAAAAGTCGTGTAATCATCCCAGCCGTTCCAGCACAAAGTCCACGAAGCTGCGGACTTTGGCGCTGGGGCGCGCTTCCGGCCGGCGCAGTATGTGCATGGGCCGCGAAGGCAGTTCCCACTTCGGCAGCAGCCGCACCAGTTTTCCTTCTCTCAGCGCGGGTTCCATCAGCATGTCCGCCTGCATTGCGACGCCCATGCCGGCGATGGCGGCCGAGACCAGCGACGCGCCGGTATTGCTGGTGAATGCGCTGCGCACCGCCACCTCGACCTGTTCCCCGTTTTTGTTGAAACGCCATCCGGCATGCGGGCGCCAGTCAGAAAACACCAGGCAGTTGTGCTTCTCCAGATCCGACGGATGGCGCGGTGTGCCGTGCCGCTTCAGGTAATCCGGGCTGGCGCCGAGCAGCACGCGCCCGGACTGCAATGGCCGCGCGATCAAGCCGCTGTCCACCAGCGAGCCCGAACGGATCACGACATCGACGCCTTCCTCAGCCATGTCGATCACCCGATTAGTCAGTACTAGATCAAGTTTCACTTGCGGGTATTTCGCCGCATAGGCGCCGATAACGGGCATCAGCCGCTGTTCGCCGTAGGTGGATGGCGCGGAGACGCGCAGGCTGCCTTGCGGCTCGGCGCGCAGGTGTTCTGCCACGCGGTCGGCCGCCTCGACGCCGGCCAGCACGTCGCGGCAGCGTTCCAGGTAGACGGTGCCGATCTCCGTCAGCGCCTGCCTGCGCGTGGTGCGCTCGATCAGGCGCGCGCCCAGTTCCAGCTCCAGCGCCTGCACGTGTTTGCCGACCATGACCGGGGACATGTCCAGCGCCTGCGCTGCGGCGGCGAAGCTGCGCGCGGTGGCGGCGGCCACGAACACTTGCATGCTGCGGAGTTTATCGCTCATATATTCAAAAGTTTTAGTTACGAGTCTATGAAATCTTAGCTCATTTATGTAGTAAATGCTTTGAATAATAATGAAGCCTCATTCAACAGCAAGGAGTTCATCATGGCAGCATACGCGATTGGTTATCTCACCTTACGCAACTCGGAATGGGTGCCCGAATACAGCGCGCACATGCCGGCGCTGGCGCAAAAGCACGGCGGCAAGCCGCTGGCGAAGGCGGCGCCTCTGGTGCTGGAAGGTTCGCCGCTGATGCCGGAAACGCAGATCATCGTCGAGTTCCCGTCGATGGAACATGCGCAGGCCTGGTATGACGATCCGGCCCACGCGCCGCTGAAGAAGCTGCGTCAGGGCGGTGCCGATTTTTCGATGGTGCTGCTGAACGGCTTGTAGACGTTTAGTAGAGGCGAAACCCGGTCAAACGGTGTAGAGTGACGGTTTTGATAATGCCGTTTTCAAGGAACACCGTATGACTATCAAAGTACTGCGCGACCAGTCGCTGCCGATGCGCCACATCGTCCACGTGCGCAACCACATCCTGTCGACCGACGGCTCGGTGGAGGAGGGCGGCAACGACGCCGGCCCTTCGCCGCACGACCTGTACGACGCGGCGCTGAGCGCCTGCAAAGCACTCACCGTGGTCTGGTACGCGAAGCGCAAGAACATCCCGCTGGAGCATGTGGAAGTAAGCATGGAGCGCGACGCCAGCGAAGAGCGCCAGGGCACCTACCGCCTGGCCGCCACGCTGCACCTGACCGGCGACCTGACCGAGACCCAGCGCGCAGAGCTGCTGTCCGCCGCGCAGAAATGCCCGATCCACAAGCTGATGACTTCCGTTACCACCGAAGTCACCACCGTGCTGGGATAAGACCATGACGATTTCGAATCTGCTCAAGGGCCATGAAAAAGATCTGGGCGGCGGCTTTGTCGTGCGCCGCTACCTGCCGTCCGCCATCAAGCAGGCGGTGGGCCCGTTCATCTTCTTCGACCATTTCGGCCCTGTCGACGTGCCGCTGGACGCCGACCATGACGTGCGCCCGCATCCGCATATCGGCCTGTCCACCGTCACTTATCTGTTCGAAGGCGCGATCGACCATCGCGACAGCATCGGCAGTGTGCAGCGCATCGAACCCGGCGCGATCAACTGGATGACGGCCGGCCGAGGCATCGTCCACTCCGAGCGTACGCCCAAGGATTTGGTCGGCAAGCCGCACCGCACGCACGGCCTGCAACTGTGGGCCGCGCTGCCGGTCGCGCACGAGGAGGACGAACCGGGCTTCTGCCACACGCCGTCGTCCGATATTCCGGAGTTCGACGTGGACGGCGCGCGCGTGCGTGTGCTGGTCGGTTCGGCCTTCGGCAAGACCTCGCCGGTGAAGACCTACAGCCAGACGCTGTATCTGGACGTGACGCTGAAGGCCGGCCATGAGCTGGCGCTGAGCGGCCTGCCGGCGGAAGCGGCGATCTATCCAATCAGCGGCGAGCTGCACATCGACGGCGCACCGCTGGCGCTGCACAGCATGGCGCTGCTCGATACCGCAGGCGCGCAGCTGATCAAGGCCGACGCGGATGCGCAGTTCGTGGTGATCGGCGGCGAGCCGCTGGATGGCCATCGCTTCATGTCGTGGAACTTCGTCTCGTCCAGCAAGGAACGCATCGTCAAGGCCAGCGAGGATTGGGAAGCGCAGCGTTTCGAGAAGGTGCCTGGAGAGACCGAGTTCATTCCACTGCCGGCGAAACGGCCAGCTTAAGTATCCGGGTTCAGGCGGTCGACATGGCGTTGGCCGCCACGGTGCTATACAGGTCGGTGGCGCCGGTGCGGATGATCCAGTGTTCCGGATACGGATCGCTGGCGAAGCGGTTGTGGCGCGGCACGCGGCTCAGTTTATCGAGCGGCACCGTCGGCGCCAGCGCTGTTTCCTTGCCGGTCAGCTGATCGAGGTGCCAGAAGCCGCCGTCGCGGTGCAGCAGCAGCGGTAGCGCGGCCGCGTGCGGCGCGGCGGCAAACGCCTTCAGTGGATAGCCGGGATGCGTTTCCGGCATCAGCAGGTAGAAGCATTCGGCATTGGCGCCCTGGTCGATGCGATGCAGGATCACGCCGTGCGGCATGATGGCCGACACCGACAGCACCACGATGCCCTTGATACTGGCGCTCAGTTCTATGCGCATGCCCAGGCGCAGCGCGGTCGGCTTGTGCTTGCCCGGCCAGACGCCGTCCAGCAGCACGCCGTAGCGCGACACATCCTCGATTTCAAATCCCTGGCCGGCGCGGCGTATCACCGCGTGGCGGCCGGACAGGCGGCGCGTGAGGCCGTTGGTGTCCTGGCCGTCGGCGCTGTAGTGGGTCAGCAGCACGTCGGATTCCGGATCGACCAGCTCGAAGCGGCCCAACACGCATTCCTCCATCGCGAACAGGCGGATCTGGCGCTGCGCGCCGGCTTCCGGCGCGGCGTTGACCAGGCAGGCCGCGCGGCTTGGGTGCGGGTGCATGGCGGCTGCCGCCGGCATGTCGATTTCGATCAGGTCCTCGTCCCAGGCGATGGTCGAGAAGCCCAGGTCGACCTTGCCGGCCGGTGCGTTCAGGTCCAGGTGGGCGATGCCGGCGTTGCGCGCGGTGACATCGATATCGAGGCTGTCGCCGCCTTGCGCGCTGACGCGGGCGATGGAGGCGTCGTCCGCCATCACGCGCACGTTCTTGTGCGTGCTGAGGAAGATGCGGTGGATTTCAGTCAGCGTCGCATCCAGGCGCGGCACCAGGATGACGAAGGTGCACACCCATTTGCGCGACGCTAGTTCGGCGTGTTGGCTCAGCAGGTCGATGCTGATCTGGTACTGGCCGTGCTCCTTGCCGCGCGAGGAAAACTCGACAAACACGGGACGCCATTCGCCGTTGGTGGCGCGCACGAACTGCTGGCGCGCGGCGCCGTTGGGGATCAGGTCGGACTGCACGTGCAGCGTCAGTTGCGGGGCGCAGGCTTCGGGCATGCCGCGCAATTCCATCTTCAGGGTCTGGCGGCCGCCGGCGGCGCGCGGGTCGAAGCCGCTGATGTGCAGTTGCGGGCGCTCGGACTGGGCGCGTTGCAGGGGGCGGGCGTAGGTCGTGGGCGCGTGGGCGGCGCCGTTGGCAGGGGCGGCATCGAGCATCGTGCCGGGTACGCCGGAACGGGTGCTGCGCACGGCACTCAGCAGGTCGAAGCTGGAGGGCTCTGCTTGGGCGTGGCCGCCTTCGCAAGTTTGCGCTCCTGGCATGACCCAGTAGGTGCAATGCGGGTGCTGGGCATTACTGCATTTTTTCATGACGAACCGACCGATGGGATACCCGTCAGTTTATGCGGTTTTCACTCTGTTTGGCAATCTAAGGTCCCGGCAATCGACTTATTTTTGACCCGCGCCGCATCGTGGGGCTGACACGCAACACCGGGCGCTCGCGTGTGATCAAAAATGCGACGGTATTGATGCGTGAGGCAGTGCCGTTTCGTCAATGTTTTCGCCGTGCGCGGAAGCGCGTGCGCCGGCGAAGCGCAGCACGATGGCGCTGAGGTTGTCGATGTGGAGTTCGGGCGGCGGGTTGCCGGCGTAGTCGCTGAAGAGCGCGTCGAGCGCTGCCGCCGCGTTGTCCGGCCGGGCCAGCAGCGCCGGCCAGCGGGCGGTCCATTGCAGCGGCCGGCCGCAGGACCAGAAGCCGTCGGTGGCTAGCAGATAGGTAGCGTCGGCGCGCACGGTCAGCAGGCGGCGGTCGGCCAGGCGGCGCAGGAAGGGCGGCAGGTTGGCCTCGTCCAGCGGAAGCAGGCCGTCGTCCAGCACCTGCGGATTGATGAAGGCGTTGCCGAGGATGTAGGCCTGCGTGATCTGCGCGCGGTGTTCGCCGTGCACCTGCTGCCACCATTCCTGCTCGCCGAGCAGGCCGTGCATGGCGAAGGACGTGGCGGGCACGTGGTCGACCGTCAGCGGATCGGCCGCTTGCGCGGTGATTTCGTACAGCCGCGAATCGCCCACGTGGTACAGCATCGGCGCGGCGCCGGGCGGGATTTCGAGCAGCGTCAGCGTGGTGCCGGGACGGCGGAAGCTGTCGTCGTCGCCCTGGCGGCGGAACTGCTCCTGCAGGCGGGCGTGCAGGGCGTCGAGGCGGGCGCCGAGTTCTTCCAGCCGGGCGCAGGCGGGGATCAGCAGCAGGCCGGTGGCCACGGCCTCGGCGGCTTCGCGGCCATGACCGTGGCCGCCCATGCCGTCCAATACGGCCAGGCGCACGTGGCCGCGCGGCCAGTCGGGCAGCGTGACGCCGTGGGGGATCTGGTCGCGCAGGAAGGCGGCGCGGCCGGTGGCGTCGATGATGAGCAGGTTGTCCTGGTTCTCGGGCGCCTGCAGTTTGCTGATGCTGGCGCTGCTGCGCGCGGCCACGTCGAGGCCGGGACCGAAGTCCAGCGAGTCGGTAATTCTTGTCATCGGTGCGGGCGCCGCAGCGCGGGAGGCGAAAGGCCACAGCTTAGCCGAAAATATGCTGGCGTGGGACCGCGCCTCGGCGCGCACGGGCGTCATTCGCCGCTCCGGCGCAGCCACAGGCTGTTGGCCCAGCCGGTGTTCTCGCGGCCGGCCACGCTGGCTTTGATCTGCCACCAGTCGCCGCTGCGCAAGCCGGTCGGTGTGACGACGGCGCCGGCAGGCACGGTGATCAGGCGGGCCGCGTGCACGCCTGCTGCGGCGCGCAGGTTCAGGTCGCGGTGTACGGCAAATGGATGGCCGGCGATCAGGCTAGTCGGCGCGGATGCCGATGCGGCATCCCGCGCCGCCACGGCCGCCGTGATGGCGCGGGATGCCGCGCGCCGGGCGGTGGCCTGCGCGGCAGCGGACGTGGCGGCGACGGCCGGTGCATCGTCGTGGCCGTCCGGGCGGGCGTGCGCCGCGTACAGTATCAGGCTGCCGAACCCCCACGCTCCGGCCAGTGAAATGAGCAGCGCGCGCGCGTTCGGACGGCGCCACCATTGGCGCGGCGTCAGGTAGGCGGCCAGGAACAGCGTGATCGCCAGCCCCACGGCAAAGGCGCCCGCCGCGTAGAGTGTAGCCGTTTCCATGCAAGCTCCTTCGGTGCTCAGGCGTCGAAGCGCAGCACATAATGGCCCGCCACCAGGTGATGGCCGTTGGGCAGCAGGTAAGGCGCATCGTTGCCCGCATCGCCGATGCTGGCGACGAATTCCAGCTTGTCGTCCAGATGGAACAAGGCCTGCGAGGCGCTCAGCCGGCCGATCTTGTAGCCCAGCGCCGTCGCTTCGAAACTGAACGCGTTGCGCGACAGACCGATGCGGTCGGCGCTGGCGGTGTTGGCATCGCCGGTGCGCTTGAGGAAGCGCGGCGAATCAAGCAGGCGCAGCGCGGCCAGCATGGGCGAGTTGCGGCCGAAGGTGAACCGCGCGCCGCTCGCGACCGAAGCGCCGACCGGCTGCGCAAGGCAGACCACGGCGCGGTAGCGGTCCGCCATCTGCGGCGCGGCCGCCAGAACGCGGATTGCCTGCGTATCGACCGGCGTGAACGTGGCAGGTGCGGTGATCCGCTGGCGGCCCTCTGCGGTGCAGGCATACAGTTCGTCGGCGGCGTCGACGACGAAGCTGATCGCCGGCCGGCCGTCGGTGCACAATGCCAGCGCGCGGCTGAATGGCAGCTCCATCGCTTGCGCACCGGTGTCGCGGTAGCGGCTCAGGCGCGGCATGGCCAGCGCCACCAGGCTGACGCGCTGTTGCGAGACCGGCGCGTAGGTGGCGTCGCTCTCGCCGGCGTTGTTGACAGGCTTGTGGCTGACCGGGATCGCCGTCATGTCCGGCGAGGCGCCTCCGCCGGCGCGGCTTTGCCAGACAGCCGGCTTGGCGGCGACGCCGGCGCTCGGCGCGGCTTGCACGTCACGCACGGCGGCGCAGACCGGATTGATGCTGATGGCGTCTGCGGCCGCATTGGCTTGTGGGCGCGGTGCGGAGACGGAAGTACGCGCGATCTTGAGCATCAGGCGCGGGCTGCCGCCCGGCGCTTCGCGCAGGGACTTGATGGTGTAGTAGCCGCTGCGCGGATCGAAGCGGCAATCGTAGGCATCCTTGGGGCGCACCTGCACCACGGGCGGCGCATCCGGGCCGTCGTTGATGATGAGGATGGCGCCGTCCGGGCCGAACGGCCAGCCGCTCGCGACGAAGCTCGCTTCGCCGCCTTCGCCGCCGATCAATGCCAGTCGCTGATTGGGATAGATCGGGCAGACCGGATGCCAGATCGCGCTGTCGCGCGATACGCTGACGTTGTAGAGGATCTTCTCGTCCGCCGCCGGCAGGTACACGGCGTGGCCGAACTTGACTTCGATCTCGCCCGGCGCCAGCGACGAGGTGCCGGTGACATCGTAGCGCACCTGGTCGCCGCCCAGCAGGTCGCCGAAGTCCTTCTGGTGCAGCGCGGTCAGCGTCTGCGCCAGGTCGCGCGCGCGGGCGCCACGGGTCAGGTGGTAGTCGTCGTCGACTTCTTCCTGCGGCAGCATCAGCGTCACGTGGGAGAAGCAGCGCGTGGCGGCGCGGCCCCTGTGTTCGCGCGGGCTGCGTTCGAGCAGGTCGCGCAGCAGCGGGCGGCGCGAGAACAAGGCCAGGCCGGGCGCCTGCCAGATCGCTTCGGCATTGAAGACGTCGGGGATGCGGCCCAGGACTTCGTGTTGGACATAGATCGGCATGATTCATTCTCCTTCTAAAGATTGCGCGCTGATGGCACTAAACGCTAGCAGGGGGCAGAGGAAAAACAGCAGGTGGCTGCCGCCGGCCGAGAGAAAGCTCATGGGCTGGCCCATGATGGGGAAGATCGCCAGGTTGGTGCCCCAGGAGAGCAGGAAGTGGCCCAGCACGAAGGCGCCGCCGCCGCATAAGGCGAAGTAGCGGAAGCGCCCGGACCACGCGTGCCGGAAGTCGCGCGCCGCCGCGCCGGCCTGGTAGGCGCGGGCTGCCGTGAACGCGATGCCAGCCAGGAAAGCGGCTTGCGCTGCCCACAACAGCAGGCCGCCGACCAGGCCATGGCGGTTGAGGAAGAAGGAAGCGGCGAAATCGTCCTGCACTGCGGGGATCTGCACCGCGCCGCCGGCCGTCATGCCGAGCGAGCGCAGGCCGAGCCAGTGGTCGGCGCCCAGCCAGCCGCCGTCGCTGATGGCGCGCGCGCCCAGCAGCAGTTGTTGGCCGGTGTGGGGGTGTTCGGCGGGGTTGAGCCAGACGAGGAAGCGGTCGGCGTAGAAGCCCCAGCGTATCAGGTCGTCCGTGCCGGCGCAGCGCAGGTAGACGATGGCGCCGATGGCGACCAGCACCATGGCGGCCAGCGCGCCGGCCAGCTTGCGGTTGCAGGCCGCCAGGGCGTAGGCGAAGGCCATGGCGGTGCTCCACACCAGCAGCAGGATCAGTGGCGAGAAGTCGTCCACCTGCACCAGCGAGAGCCCGAGCAGGGCCAGGAACAGCAGCGCCGGGGCGATCAGTTGCAGCCAGCGGGCGCCGTGTTCGGTCAGCTTTTGCGGTCCGGCGTGCCAGCTAAAGCGCAGGGCAAGGCAGTGTGCGGTGAGGGCGGTGAGGGCGAGCTTGGCCAGCTCCACCGGTTGCAGATCGAAGACGCCGGTTTCGTCGCCCCACAATACCTGCGCGGCCAGCGCAGCCAGCGCGGTGGCGGCGAACAGGGCGAGCAGCCATTCGATGCTGCGTTGCTGGAGATGGGCGCGGTGCGCGGTCTGGCGTTGTGCCCACAGGCGCAGCAGGCCGCCCAGGCCGGCGCCTATCGCCAGCATGGCGGCGCTTTTCTGGTAGTAGCGCAGCCAGGATGATTCGGGCGCGCCGAGGCCGAGCTCCAGTTGCGACAGCAGGCCGGCGGCCAGCAGAATGACGCCGGCGGCGCTGAGGAGCGTCAGGCGGCCGGGTAGCGCAAGCCACAACAGCAGGGCGCTGGCGGCCAGCAGCATCGAACAGGCGGCGCTCGGCGCATGGCCGGCCCGCTGCGACACCAGCGCGATCACGCCACAGGCCAGCACACCGCCAGCAGCCAGCAGCATCGCGGTGCCGCCACGGCGGATCGCGGCAATCGCTAGGGCGGCGGCCATGCACGCCAGGCTGGCGGCCAGGCCGATCCAGATGGCGGTCGATTGGCCGCCATCCCACAGTGCTCGCTGCTGCCATTGCCACGACACGTGCTCCGGCAGTTTCAGGTCCGGTGCGCTGAACAGGCTGACGTGGCGGCTGGGGTGCAGCGTCAGTTGGCCGCCGTCCGCGTTCAACTGGAAGCGGGTATGCCCGACCACGATAGCGTTCACGCCGGCCAGCGACGCCTCCTGCTTGCGCAAGTCGATCGGCGATCCGACACCATGCACCAGCAGCGCCGCGCGGTCGCCATCGGGATTGCCGGCCGAGAGCTGCAGTCCGCCGTTGCTGCGCGCAAGCTGCGCCGCGCCGGACGTCACCTGCGCCAGGCCAAGGCGGTTGTCGCAATACAGGTTGCCGCCGAAGGACAGCGGACGGGCTATCGTCACCAAGCCAGGCATGGCGCGGTTCCACAGCGACAGCAGCTTGGACGCCACATGCGATTCCGGGCAACTGGCTTGTTGATGGCCGTCGCGATACAGCACCGCGCCGTCGTAACGCCATTCGTGGCCGTCGCGCGCGAAGGTGACGCTGCCGGCATCGGCAGCCCGGACCTCGAACAGCGCACTGTCGATCTGGAAGCGCTGGCCCGCCTGAAGCGGCACGCTGCCCATGCGCTGCTCGCTGCCGTCGCGCAGCAGTATCACCTGGCGCGTCGCGCTCAGGTTGCGCAGCATCCAGCCATCCTGCGCATCGCGGCGCAGCGACAGATGGTTGCGGTCGGACTGCGGCGCCGCCAGTTCATGCTGACCCAGCGCAAGCGCTTCGCCCGGCGCCAGCTTGACTGTAATGGCGGCCGGCATCCACGCGGCCGGGGCGCGCAGCAAGGCCAGCGCCTGCAGGCCGCACAGCAGTATCAATAGCGAGAGCGTTACGGCGAGGCCTGTGTTGCGCGCCGCTGCGCGGACAATCGCAGCGAAAAGTTCACCGAAGCTTGGCCTGTCGAATGCGGCCCGGGGCACTGGGGAGCGTGCCGCTGGCCGGGCAGCTGGCGTCGTCATGAAAGGCAGGCGCAAAGAGATCGCCATCATGCGCTCCTGATGTGACGCCAGCCGTTATCGGCGGTTGGACGGTTCATGCCGTGAATCGGATCGGCGGCGTGGAACGCGCCGCGCTCCGGCTTGACGCCCTGGATCGCATGCAGCATGCGGCTGATCTGGAGCGCGTGCCGTGGACGTTGCGCCGGATCGGGATGCAGCAAAGCCCGCAGTAGATCAAGCGCCGCATCGCGCACCGGCGCCGGAATCGCTGCCGCGAAACGCGCCGCTTCCTCCGCGTGCAGCGCCGTCGGAACCGCGCCACCGTTCAGCCGGCGCAGCAGATCAGCGCCGGCCGTGTGATGTTCGCGATATGCCTGGCCGCAGTCGGTGCAGAAGCGCAGCGGCAGGCCGCCCGTCGCCAGGAAGTAGAACATCGCGCCCAGCGAAAAATAGTCGCTGCGCGGGCCGGTGGCGTAACCGCCGCCCTCGGCCGGGAAGAACTGCTCCGGCGCCTGCCAATTGGCGGTGCCGGCATACGAGTGAACTTGAAGATCGCCCAACTGGCGGTTGGTGCCGAAGTCGGCCAGCTTGACGGTGCCCAGGTCCCAATCCAGCAGCACGTTGGCCGGTTTCAGGTCCAGGTAGCGCCAACCGTATTGGTGCACCTTGGCCAGCGCCTGATTGATCTGGGCCAGCCAATTGAGTATGCGTGGCAGCGCAATCGTCTCGCCACGGCCTTTCAGCGCGACCATGTGCTTGCCCAGGTCCGTGGCCATCAATTCCAGCGCCATGACGGGCAGGCCTTCATGCCAGCCGCTGTCGAGCAGGCGCACGATGTGGCGCTCGTCCCAGGGTTCCAGCGATTGCAGGAAGCCGATTTCGTTATTCGCGCTGGCGATCCAGCGGTCGCGCTGGGCGGGCAGGGCACGCTCCATCTGCTCGCGGTTGATGAACTTGACGGCGACGTCGCGCGTGGCCGGAGGCCCGCTGGCGCGCCAGATGATGCCGTAGGCCGATCCGCCGATCTGCTCGCGCAGCCGGTAGTGGCCCAGTTCCAAAGCGATGATTGCGTCTGCTGTCGTCATGATTTCCCCTCGGCCCGCGCCGTTGGTCTGGGCTAGCGGGGGGAGGAGAAAACCGCACAGGCGAAAAAAAGCCTCGCAGGGGCGAGGCTCTTTACTCAGGCGGGGAGCTTAACGGTCCCAGCGATCGTGATGGTGGTGATGGCGTTCCCAACGCTCTTCGCGGTATTCGCGATAGTAAGGGCGGGCCGGTTCAACATACACCACGCGCGGAGGCGGGGCGTAGTAGCGTGGCGCCGGTGCGTAATAGACCGGAGCCGGCTCGTAGTACACCGGTGCGGGCTGCGTGTACACACGCGTCTCCACATAACGGCCACCGCGACCGCCGCGATCGTAATAGCGGTCATTGGTGCTGATGCTGTTGCCGACCGCCGCGCCAACCAGGCCGCCGACGATGGCGCCATCGCGCCCGCCGGCATTGTGGCCGATTGCGGCGCCGACCACAGCACCGGCTACCGTGTTGAAATCACGGTCGCCTGCGTAGGCCGACGACGATACTGCTGCTGCGGCCAGTAACGCGACACCCATCAATTTTTTGCTCAACATGGTAGTTCCCCTTGCCATGGCCCGGATCGGAATGATTCGTTAGCCAGCGACTTCACTATATAGCCTGGGTAGAAATACGCCATGTCTTATACACATGCTTACAAAACGGGCTATCCGGTAATGGCTTGTAACAATTAGCCTTCAGCCCCGCCGGGCCTCCCATTCCGGCCGCAGCAGGCTGAAAACCTGCACGTCCTGGTACCTGCCGTTGATAAAAAAGCTCTGGCGCAGCGTGCCTTCGGCGCGGAACCCGCATTTTAGCGCGATCCGTACAGAGGCTTCGTTCTCCGGCGCGGACAGCAGTTCCAGCCGGTGGTACTGGTAGGCCTTGAACAGATGGTCGACCAGCAGCCTGCAGGCCTCGGTCACGTAACCGCGCCCGGCCAGCTTGGGGTCGAACAGCCGGTAGCCGATTTCGCGCGTTGTCGGCGTGCGGCTCTTGAAATGGGTGATGACGCCGACGACGTGGTGCAGGCTGTCCTCGATGACAAACAGCTCGCTGTCGTCGGTGACGAAGCTGTTTTGCGCGAACTCCTTGCGCATCGCTTCCGGCGATTTGAAGTGGGAAGAGAAATGGTCGCCGCGCGAGGGCAGGTCGTTGGCCAGCGCGATGAACGCGTTCAGGTCGGCCGTCAGCAGGTGACGTACGGTGCAGAGTGAACCCTTGAGCATAGGCGCCTTCTTCGCAAAGTTGAACTTTCATGGTAGTGCAACGGCCATGACAAATCAACATTGATGACAAGATCTCCACGATAGGTTATCGTTTAGATCGTTCTTGCAACTTACCCATCTCATTCTTAGGAAACGCATGAAATCCGTCTTCGCACTCCCGTTGTCCCTGACCGTCCTTGCCGGCTCGCTGTTGAGCGCCGGCGCCATCGCCGCGCCGGCCAACGACCCGGCCACGCTGGCGAAGATCCGCGACAGCGCGATGAAGGACGACTGGGCCTACGAGCGCCTGGCCGACCTGACCGATCTGGTCGGGCCGCGCCTGTCGGGTTCCCCGGGCGCCGCTGCGGCGGTGGAGCAGGTGGCCGCCGCCATGCGCAAGCTGGGCGCCAAGGTGACGCTGCAGCCGGTGAAGGTGCCGCACTGGGTGCGCGGCGTGGAGACGGCGGAACTGGTTGACTACAATGGCCGTCCGGCCGGCATCACGCAGAAGATCGTGCTGACGGCGCTGGGCGGTTCCGGCGCCACGCCAGCCGCCGGCCTGACCGCGCCGGTGCTGGTGGTGCGCAGCCTTGATGAACTGAAGGCCAAGGCGGCCCAGGTGAAAGGCAGCATCGTGTTGATGGACGTGCCGTTCGACCAGGAGCTGGCTGACCGTGGCCACGCCGGCCAGGCCTACGGCCCCGGCGCCGGCTTCCGTTACATCGGTCCCAAGGTGGCGGCGGAGATGGGCGCGGCGGCGGCGCTGGTGCGTTCGGTCGGCGGCGCCAACTACCGCATTCCGCATACCGGCGTCACCGGCCTGACCGACGGCGCGCGCATCCCGGCCGCCGCCATCACCACCGAAGACGTGCTGCTGCTGGACCGCCTGCTGGCGCGCGGTCCGGTCAAGATGCACCTGACGCTGACGCCGCAGAACCTGCCCGACGCCGACAGCTTCAACGTCATCGCCGACTGGCCGGGCACCGACAAGGCCGATGAAGTGGTGATCGTATCGGGCCACCTGGATTCGTGGGACCTGGCCACCGGCGCGAACGACGACGGCACCGGCGTTGCCGGCGCGATGGGTGTGATCGGCACGCTGAAAAAACTGGACCTGCATCCGCGCCGCACCATCCGCGTGATCGCCTGGATGAACGAGGAAAACGGCACCCGTGGCGGCAAGGCCTACTTTGAAGCGAACAAGGACAAGCTGGATAAACACTTCGCCGCCATCGAGTCGGACAGCGGCGGTGGCCGTCCGTTCGGCTTCATAGGCAGCGTGACGCCGCCGATGGTGAAGTACTTCGCGCCGTTGAAAGATGCGCTGGCGCCGATCGGCGCGGGCCTGTTCGAGCGGCGCGACATTGCCGGCGCGGCCGATACCGGTCCGCTGGAGCGCGCAGGCGTGCCGGTGTTCGAGCCTATGGTCGATACCTCTGCCTACTTCAACTACCATCATACGCCGGCCGACACGCTGGACAAGGTCAGCCCGCTGGAGCTGAAGCGCCACGTCGCCGTGATGACTTCGCTGAGCTGGTTCCTGGCGAACATGGAACAGCCGATCGGCCGCACCGCGCACCAGGACGCCGAGGACGACTGACCGGCAGAGGCCAAGGCCGAGGCCGCGCGCATCCGTGCGCGGCGCGGCTGTTCCTCGTGATAGTCTGCTTACTTAACAAGGAGACCGTCATGGACAAGATTCATTACAAGGGTTGGGAGATCGTGCCCACCGCGCTGCCGACCACTGATCGCCGCTGGACCGCCAGTTGCGACATCGAGCGTGCCGGCGCCGACGGCGTGGAAGTGTTCGAAGGCGCGACCATGCAATTCGTGCGCGACACCGAAGACGAAGCCATCGCCGCCGCCTGCGACGAGGCGATACGGCAGATCGACAACATCATCGCCAACCCGCTGGTGCGGCTGGCCTGAGCTGCGTTCAGGCTGGCTAGAAAGTCTTTACAGCCAAGCCCACCAGGAATAGCAGCGTGGTGAACTGGATGCCTATGATCCATCGCGTGACGTAGCGGAATTCAGATCGCAAGTCCTTGAATTCAGATCGCAAGTCTTCGATCTGGTGGGCGTGCTCTTCCAAGGTACGATCGACCTGATCGAAACGCAGATCGATCTGATCGAAACGCAGATCGATCTTATCGAAACGCAGATTCGTTTCTGCACGGGCTAGCTCAAAACGATCATCTATATACTGCCGCAGGTCGGCGATTTGGGCCGCCTGAGCGTCCAGCCTGCCCAATATAACGTCGGTCTCGACTTTTTGTCGGCGCAGCTCGGCCAGTTGCACGTCAACCAGCTTGAATCGATCGTTCATGTCGGTCCTCAGCGCAGCGACTGCTGCAACGGTGCTGTCGGATATGGCTTCAAGTCTTGCAATGCGCTCTTCCATTTTGCAATGCTCCTGCCGGCTGTCACGGATGAAGTGTTGGACCTGTTAACGCTGAATTCGTTCCATCCCGGTCGTCTGATTGCCGCTATCTGGCGAATTTGCTAGTATGCAATTCAGATGAAATCACGCCGCTATCCCGAACAAATCGCCTTGCTGCCGTATATCGGCAAGTGGACCTTCATCGCGGGTCTGATTGCTCTGCTGAGCGGCACAGCCTCCGCCTTCTTCCTGTTCTCCCTGGACCGCGCGACCGACTGGCGCCAAGCGCACCCGTGGATCATCTGGCTGCTGCCGCTGGCCGGCTTCGCGATCGGCTGGGTGTACCTGAAGCTGGGCAGCAGCGTCGAAGCGGGCAACAATCTGCTGATCGACGAAATCCACGACCCCAAGAGCGTCGTCCCGCTGCGCATGGCGCCGCTGGTGCTGATCGGCACCGTGATCTCGCACCTGTTCGGCGCCTCCGTCGGCCGCGAAGGCACCGCCGTGCAGATGGGCGGCACCCTGGCCGACCAGCTCACCCACGTATTCCGCCTGCGCCACGCCGAGCGGCGCATCCTGCTCATGGCCGGTATCAGCGCCGGTTTCGCCTCCGTGTTCGGCACGCCGCTGGCCGGCGCCATCTTCGGCCTGGAAGTGCTGGCCATCGGCCGCATGCGCTACGACGCGATCTATCCCTGCATGGTGGCCGCCATCGTCGCCGACCAGGTAGGCATGGCGTGGGGCGTGCACCACACGCACTACGCGATGAGCGGCATCGCGACGATCGGATTCTGGAGCGTGGCCGCCGTGCTGGTTGCCGGCATTGTGTTCGGGCTGACCGGCATGTTGTTTGCCAAAGCCACCCATGCCGCGTCGGCCTTCATGAAGCGCCATGTGGCGTATGCGCCGCTGCGTCCACTGATCGGCGGCGTTGTGGTTGCGCTGGCGGTGTGGCTGGTTGGTACGCGCTACATCGGCCTCGGGATTCCGGTGATGGTCGAAGCGTTCCAGCAGCCGCTGGCGCCGTGGGATTTCATCGGCAAGTTCGCCTTCACCGTGGCCTCCTTGGGCAGCGGCTTCAAGGGAGGCGAGGTGACGCCGCTGTTCTACATCGGCGCGACGCTGGGCAACGCGCTGGCGCCGTTGCTACATCTGCCGTTCCCCATGTTGGCGGGGCTGGGCTTCGTCGCCGTGTTCGCGGGCGCTGCCAACACCCCGCTGGCCTCGACCATCATGGCGATCGAATTATTCGGCCCGCAGATCGGGCCATACGCGGCGCTGGCCTGCGTGGTGGCCTATCTGTTCTCCGGCCATGCCGGCATCTACCGAGCGCAGAAGGTGGGCATGCTCAAGCACCGCCTCCCGCCGGTGGCGCGCGATCCGAAGCCGCCGGTGTGATGTGATGTTCGTCCCGCGCCAGATCGATAGGCGCGACGGCCGGCGCCGGATGCCATTGCTCTTTCGGGATCACATGCGGCACGGCCGGTTCCTGCGTGAAGTGCGGCGACGTGATCTGCACGCCGAACTCGTTGAACACATCGACGATGTGCTGGTGCAGCTGGTTCAGCACCTCCGCGCGACGGCGTGGCGTCTCCACCGTGGCATAGGCCACCAGCCGGTACTCGACGTAGAAGTCCGACAGCCCGATCTGCATGACGTAGGGTTTGGGCGTGGCGGCGATGTCCTCGGTGCGCGTGGCGGCCAGTTCCAGCATCGCATGCACCTGGCGCCATGGCGTGTCGTAGCCGATGGTGACGGTGGTGTCGAGTACATAGCCGGTGCCCGCGTGCGCTCGTGAATAATTCTTGGTGGTGTTGGACAGCACCCAGGCGTTGGGCATGGTGATCTCCTCACCTAGGCCGGTACGCAGGCGGGTTTCGAACATGCCCAGTTCGACCACCGTACCTTCCGATTCGCCGATGCGCACGTACTCGCCCTTGCGCAGCGAGCGCGCGTACATCAGGATCAAACCGCTGGCGCCCTGGCCGACTATGCTCGACGCGCCGATCGACACCATCAAGCCTACCAGCACGGACACTCCCTGGAACGCAGCCGTGTGCGCGCCGGGCAGGTAAGGGTAGGCCATCGCCAATGCGAACAACCAGATCACGACGTTGAAGATGCGGCGCGTGGGCGTGGCCGTGTCGCGGTCCAGCCAGGCGATTTGCAGCTCGCCGCTTTCCACGCGCTGGAAGACCGAGCCTGCGGTGAGCATCACCAGCCGCGCGATGGCGGCGATCACGCCCACCAGCACCAGGCCGGGCAGCGCTTCGATGACGCCCTGGGCGACGCTGGCGACGATGTCGATCAAGTAGTCTTGCAGGCGCTCGCCCCAGCTGCGCGAGTAGGGAATTTTGCCGAGCACGAAGGCCAGCCACAGATAGGTCGCCATCAGGCGCAGGCCCCAGATCAGCAGGTTGACCAGCTGGCGCATGAAGGCCACGTAGTGTTCGGCGTCGAGCACGCGAACGTTTTTCAGCTTGACCTGGCCGAGGCGGCGGCTGATCGCCTGCGTGGAGCGCTTGCCCACCCAGCGGTGCATCAGCCGCAGGCCGTGCAGAATCAGGCCGTATGTCAAGGTGGCCGCCGCGCACAGCGCCGCCGCGATCAGCAGGTAGCGCGGGCTGGCCTGTTCGCGGCGCTCCAGTAAAGCCTTGCCGAGCATCGCGGCGCTTTCGTTGGCCACGCTGTCGGTGGTGTCGCCGGCCAGCGGGTTGATGTCGGCCGGCGTGACGAGGAACAGCAGGGCGCCGTCCAGCGTCACCTGCGTGCCTTCGCTGATCGGATGTACGCCTGGTTGCTGTGCACCGTTGCGGGCCAGCGCGGCCTCCAGACGTTTGTGCGCGCCGTCGGCGCGGTCTTCCGGCGGATAGCCGGCCAGCGCGGAGCGGAACACGAAGATGGTGCGGTTGGCGAAGACCAGCTTGGCCACGGCGGGTGTGGTCGTCTGCGGAGTGGGGAGGGCGGAGGTGTCGGCGGCGGGGGCGAGGCCGCTGAACAGCATCAAGAGCATCGCGAAGAGCAGGCGGCGCAGAACGGTCATGACTTTCCTTGTGGCGTAGATATTAGCAATGATGCCATGTTATCGGATTCGACAGTTGCCGGTATGGCAGTTGTGGGCGGTTCATGGCATAATCACGGGCTCTGTCGCTCCGATGGTGAAATTGGTAGACACTGGAGACTTAAAATCTCCCGCCGCAAGGCGTGCCGGTTCGATTCCGGCTCGGAGCACCAGTCCGCTTTTTTGATAAAGATCATAAAACGCCATAAAGCCTTGTAAATCAGGGGTTTATGGCGTTTTTTGTTTGTGGGAAATCACACAAGTGTGCGCTTAAAACCGCTATTTTCGGATACGCTTTACGCATAATTTACGCACGATTTACGCAGTCATCAATATCATGGCGAGCATCAAGAAATCGGGGAGTGGCTGGCGCGCGCAGGTGGCGTTGGCTGGGGTGCGTCATTCCAAGACGTTTTCGACCAAGGCGGAAGCAGTGGCTTGGGCGGCGTCGCGCGAAACCCAGATTCGCTCAGGAGAGAACGCCGCACCAGCCGTCGTCAAAACGCTGGACGATGCCTTCGGTCGCTACTTGCGCGAGGTGTCGGTGCATAAGCGCGGCCATCGCATGGAGAGGCATAGGCTCGCAGCCATCGCCGATCATGTTATCGCGGGCCGGCGGCTCGGTGGTTTGCCTCTGGGCGAAGTCACATCCGACATACTTGGCCAGTGGCGTGACCAACGGCTTCGCGGTACCGCTGCCGCGAACTTCGCAGATAAGGTCCTGGGCGCTTCAGTGATTCGCGAACTCAATCTTCTGTCGCATGTGTTCACGACCGCGCGCCGTGAGTGGAAGTGGATCGCCAAAAGTCCGACCACCGACGTACGCAGGCCGAAAGGCTCGCCTCCGCGCGATCGTCGTATCAGCCAAGACGAAATTGAACGTCTCTGCTTGGCACTAGGATTCGACGAAGGTCCTGTAAGTACAAAGAGTGCTGCCGTCGCGGTTTCATTTCTATTTGCGATAGAGACAGCGATGCGCGCCGGTGAGATCTGCGGGTTGAAGCGCTGTGACATCAAAGGGAGCGTGGCTCACCTTCCTCGAACGAAGAACGGCACCAAGCGTGACGTGCCTTTGTCCAGCCGTGCGCTGGATCTGATCGCGTTGATGCCATCCGGTGACACGCTGTTCGGCATCAGCGCTGCGAGTCTGGACGCCTTGTTCCGCAAGGCGAAGGGGCGATGCCAGATCGAAGACTTGAAATTCCATGATACCCGGCACGAGGCGATCACGCGACTCGCAAAAAAACTAAACGTGCTTGAATTGGCGAGGGTCGTCGGGCACCGCGACTTGAACGAGCTTCAGACTTACTACAATGAGACTGCCGAAGAGCTGTCTAAGAAGCTGCAGTAATTTGATCCAGGTTTCGGCATTTGCACTGCGCACCGTGGCATCATCGAAGGGCATTGGCGGACGCTGAAGCCCTAGGTTTTTTTGGGACGGGAGTTTCGCTCAAATGTACCGCTATCGATTATTGTCGACGGGCGTGCAAATTGGACCGTTGAGACCATCCTCAGATCGAGCGAAGACTGTACGTCGGTTGACCGGTGGCCTCGGACGGATTCCATGCTTCAATTTCTATAATGTTTTTTGCATGTAATTGGCAGAAGATTGATGTGGGTTATATCTCTGCTAGATAGCTGGCCTCATCATGTGTGAAATGACCGCGCGAAGTTCTGCGCGAAGCCATAACATAGGTAGACAAATCATGAATGACACGGAATTTGTCGAGCGGCTGGCTGAAGCCTTGGCTGGGTACGTGCGGCCGGCAATCCCATTGTCCGTTGATCTATGGGACATCACAATGATCGCTCGGTACCTCAAGCGTGATCCACAAGTTGTGCGCGAGCGGATGGCTTGTCTTCCTGGCTTTCCTAAGGCGATACGCTTACCAACTAAATCGGGGAGGGCACAGCCACTTTACAACGCGAGGGAGGTGATCGAATGGGTTCAAAGCTACAAAGAGCCCAACTGATTGTCAAAGGGATGCGCGTTACCCAATGTGAATGGCGGCAGCAGCCCATCGGTGCAGACTTGCTGCCTTCAGAACCCAGTCATCGACATGCGGAGGCTCGGCTCGCTGGGTTTCGCTGACGTGACTGTCTGGGACAAGCAGAATCTGCTGTAGACCGATACTGTTTAACCAAAATCTAGTTCTCTATTTGGACCTTGAGCGACATCTCCCCATATACGATTCGGCAGTGGATGCCTGCTGAAAAAAACCAAGTGATACAGAGGGCGATTTCTGTCGCCGCGAACTAAGGGCATCCTTTTGCTAATTGTAAATCCAAGGTTTGTAATTAGAGAGCACCAGTAGTCAAAGAATGCCTCATCAGCATCCCCACGTACGAATGCAGCGGGATCAATGTGGTTACGCCATCCAGGAGCAGTCATATCGAACCGCTTTCGGTCCTCATTGAATTCCATAAAGATATTTCTACGCAAGTCCATGGTGCTGAAATGCACGGCGATATCTATATGCTTTAGTGTGGCAAGCTTTTCTATAATGTTAAATGAGAGATACTGAAGATTGTACGGATCGAGGTAAGCGAGACAAAGAGCGTTTTGAGGAACAACTTTGACAGCAGAATGGACCGTAGCGTCTGCGGGGCCGTTGAACACGCGCACCGGAGCTGAGACGGCCCGCAGACGATCTCCGCAGGCCCTCGCTCGGTCGTGGTCAATATCGCCTATAAAACACTCGGTAAACGCGGCTCCGCCAAGTTGTGAGTGCTGCCACGCTACCAGCGCACCACCATATCGGGTGATTGACTCGCCCTTTACTTGAATACGTCCAGGCCCGCAAAACAAATCTAGAAATACCCGTTGTGGAAATTTCTTTCGTGCCTGTCGAGTACCTTCAATGTACTTTGCCAAAAATGTATGTTTCATCTCCGGCACCCAGATACCCACGCCTTCTCCGGTGCGGCCCCGTTCGATTGCCAGCGCGGGGAAGGGGTCGATATCGTGTGCAAGCGAAAAGGCCATTATTTTGTCTCGAATGATAATGGAAATAGACTGGTTTGACGGCTGCGTTCAATTATGTCGGTATCGCTCATGTACCTGGCGTAATTCTTTGGTTTTCCCTCGCTGGATGTGACAAGTAGATCTTTCTCGCCAATCAAAACTTCTAGGACGTCCTTATACATGCTGGATGTAGCAGGCGATGTGTTACATGTAGACGCGTATAGGTCGCCTATAGTAGTCGGTTGGTTTTTCGAAAAAATGTGATCGGCGAGTTGTTGAAGGAGCGCTCTATTGGATTGTTTGAGAGCGACGTCGTCGAATTGGAACCCTCCGGTAAACTCTTGGCGAAATCCCATGGTATGTGGGGCAAGCATGTTTAGGCCGGCGCCACCGTAGTGAATGAAATGGTTCTGATGTTGCCAATGTACCTGCTTCATCACGTCTTGTGCGCGATGATGTTGCGAAAGGTGAACCAACCAATATTCGCCATGGCCACTGCCTTTTCCTCGTATGAAGAAAGGAGTAAAGAATTTGGCTCCGCAGTCCCTGACTAACGCCTGGTACAGCGCTCCTTGAATAAGCCTACGCCAGTCTGCGTCGCTGTGCTTCAACTCCTCAATTGTTCGCCCTCGCAACTCAGACCGGATATCGATTGCTAGCTTGGCGCTCACTTGGTCCGTGAACTCGTCATTGGTATATGTGGCAAAGGATGATACATGGAAGGTTAGGACAACTTCGCTGTTCGGAAGCGAAGCAAATAAGGACTGAATAAGCGGGGCAGGAACGTCCTTGTATCCATACTGATCAAGGAAGAAAAGTGCTTTCCCCGCTCTAGGAGTATGTTTCTTGACTAGAGCAATGACTGACGGTGACGCCACACCAAATTCTTCACGAATTAAGTGGATCGAGGTACCGATTGCTGCGCCGTATCCTTTATCAACTAGGACTTTGCTTAAAAATTTGATAGCGCTTTCATCTTTGTCGATAAAGACGAATTTGACATCGAGATTCAAAGGTTTTGTGCGGTCCAGATTTACTCGAATTTTTGCCTCTTCTACAGCATCGAGCATTCGCAGCGGCGATCCCAACGCTTCTCGCCCCGTACCACGAATGGTGTACAGACCGCCTCCGCAAAAACCATCTACCAAAGTAATTCGGAAGAGTTCTCTTCCTCTAGCATTGAGTGTCCGTTGTTCGAAGTAGCGGCAAAGATAGCCGACCAGGACATCATGCTTTGTTAAGCTATGAGCATCCAGCTCTGCGGGACCGTTCGCCCAATCGTAATGCTTCTTTGCCAAGGGAGCCTTTCAATCGTAAGGGATTTCGTTACGCCCTGCGCATTTTCGGGAGTTGATCCCAATGCTTGCCGCCCAGTGAACGCCCTGCTTTACCCTTTCCTACAGCAGCGAGTGTAATCGCCTCACCTCTATGCTGCACTATGTGGATTACTGTCCTTCGAGTGACCGCATCCCCAGCCAATTCAATCGGTGCCCAATGCCCCCATTGTTTAAAATGGAACGGAACTCGGGCGGCACTGCATTGCTTGCGAAGATCATCTGGCCAATGTGGTTCCATTGGCCGAGCGCCGTGCCCTGACTCTCCTCCGGCTATAACCCAATCTACCCTTGTTCCCAGAGGTCCCTTTCGAAGAAAATTGCTTATGTCGATCGGCCCTAGAAGCGGTTCGCACGATAAAAACCGAACGGACGGCGAAGTAAATTCTAATAGATACTTAATTCGTTTATTGACCGACGCTTGATTTTCTACCGTTGCACCCAGCCATACATTAGAAGGAAATTGAAACCCCTTCGGCAACTGTTTTTTTACCAAATGGATTCGCTTGGTAAGCAACAACCAATCCAGATGAGGAGTGTTTTTTATCAAATCAAATAAACGTAACCGATGTGATATCAGGTCTGGACGATTCTCGAACACATCTGCCATTGATGCACAAAATACGCGGCGCCGAACACCTTGGGCTTTGGCCTCAGCGTCCCATTTCAGGGGCTCCTTCCAGTGCGCTTCGCTGAAAAAGCGCCGATCGGATTTCGGTCCCCACACGTCCTCGCCTAGTCGTTTCGCCCAAGTCTCAGCGTAGCAGTGGTCGCAAGCAGCTGACACCTTGACGCAACCCCACCAAGGGTTAAAGGTGTGATGCGTCCATTCAATTGATGTCTCTTTACCCATGCTCAGCCCGCCTTAGGATGAATTTTAATTATACTGTGTCTTCATCCAGTGGCAAGTTGGCAATTTAGTTTGCTGTACGCTGTAAGTTGGAATGTCTGCGAAGTGACTTTATCTCGAATGACTGCGTCGTTGGCTGCGCCAGCGCTCAGGCAAACTTTCTGTCGCCATACCTTGTCGTCCGCGCTATGATTGCTGAAAGTAACGACTTCACTATTATCCTGCTGCAACGGAAGGAATCACAGATGGCCGCTGTTCGATGCGTACTGTTCGATCTAGACAATACCTTGGCCCCGACAGAACGGATCCGCGACATTCGAGAGTCCCACGACTATGATGCGTTGACGCAGGAAGTTCTCGCGCCGATCAAGCCCTACAAGCAAGTCCAGCAACTGCTAGAGAAACTTACCACGCAAGGGGTAAAGCTTGGGATTGTGACGAATTCAGGCCGGAAGTATGCGAGCGTCTTGCTCGATCATTTGGGCATCGGGCAGTACTTTTCCACCGTCGTGACCTACACAGACGTTAAAGCGGCCGGTGCCAAACCATCTCCGACCGGACTCAAGCTCGCCCTTGAGCGGCTGGGGGTGCCAGCAAACAAGGACGTGCTGTATGTCGGCGACACAAATGAGGACATTGAGGCTGCGTACGCTGCAGGTGTCACTCCAATCCTGGCCTCTTGGGCCTCGAAGAAAGGTACTTCACTTGCGCCGGCCATAGAGCTTTCGTCCACGATGCTCTCAGATCATTTTTCCGACCCGTCGGAATACAGACTCTTCGCCGAGCGCTGTGCTGAGCTCGGTACTGCAGCCTTCAAACGGAACGGTGTTTACTTCCTGCCGCTGGATGACGACGGCAACGTCGTAACCATGGAGGACGAGCTCTCCACCTTCTGTCTGGGCCGTTACTTCGGGCAGAAGTCAGAGGTCTCAGCCGTGCTCCACGATTCTCACGCGCTGTCGAAGGAGATCATCAAAAAGGACGAGACGCCAAACTACGAACTTCCGGGTTACGTGAGTGAGATGGTCGCGCACGTGATTAAGGCCGGTGGTGAATCGCGCTTCGGGGGCGGAAAACCCTTCGACATCGTCACCGTCATCCCAGCCAAAGGTGGTAAGCATCCTCGCT
Source organism: Duganella sp. HH101 (assembly GCF_001758795.1). NCBI lineage: Bacteria > Pseudomonadati > Pseudomonadota > Betaproteobacteria > Burkholderiales > Oxalobacteraceae > Duganella > Duganella sp. HH101. The sequence goes on from NZ_LRON01000019.1 coordinate 81,487, forward strand.
TAGAAAACCTGCTTGCGAAAGTCCAGGCTATCTGTGTTGACACTGCGAAGCCGGTATTTGTTCCCGACTTGTTCCAGTATTCTGCCGACGCGCGCAGCCAGAAAACCCTGGGCCGGAATGAGAGGCACATGGAAGCCTCTCGTTCGCTGCATATCAATGTCCGCGCGGCATCTGTCATCGAGGGCAAGCGCGTCCTAGTAATCGATGATGTCATCACCACTGGCTCCACCATGGCTCGGGCACGCGAGCTCGTGACGGAGCACGGTGCTGAAGCGGCGTTCGGGGTCGCTCTAGCGAAAACGGTTAGCGTGGCTGCTCACGAAAAGGACTGCCCTTCATGCGGCCGGTCGATGCTCATTAAGAAGCATCCGACGACAAAGGTGCGTTTTTGGGGATGCAGCGGATTTCGGGACGAAGCGTCCCTATGCAAGCACACCGAGCCGTTCTACAAGAAACCATGCCCCAAATGCGGCCGAGACATGGTCGTCAAACCGAATAGCCGTACCGGCGTACCGTTCTGGGGCTGCACAGGATACAGAGAGACGCCGCAGTGTAGTCACGCAGAAAACTTCACTCTGGAGAAAAACTGAATACTTTTTGAGTGCAGCCAGAGAGGTCCGGCCGGTTATGCGGTGGCAAGATCACTGTTCTTCGTCATAGGTCTCCGCAGCTGCTGAACGGACCGGAGCATTAACAAGGTTGGGGGAGGAATATATTGTGCAGTATGATGATGGTATGTCAAATCCGAGGCCCATTGGCACGCCTTCTCAATGTGCGATGCTAACTGTGCTCGACCTTGCCGTCTTCGATCCACAAGTAGAGCAGCTTTTATGATTTCATCTTTCACCTATAAACTCCTTGTTGCCGGTAAATTGCCGGGTGTCGGTAGGAAGACTTTGCGCGATCTCTCTTCTGACCGCATGTTCTTTGAACTGGAACTGGAGGAGTTGGCTGAAAATTTCCCTGAACTGAAGGCGCTTCGCAAGGGGACGGCTGCTTGGAGCGATGCCAAAGGAGCGGCTGATCGTGATGTTGAATTGGCCGAAAAGAATGGGCATTTCATCTTGTCGGCGCTCGATTCCAAGTATCCCAAGTTGCTGGCCAATGTTGCAGATCGTCCAGAGATTATCTTCGTTCGAGGCGATCCAGCGCGTTTCACCCACAGATCCGTTGCGGTGGTTGGCACTCGTGAGCCGACTCGCCACGGCATCGTCACAGCGGCGAGAATTACAGCGCATTTTGTCGCAGACCAGTGGCAGATCGTGAGCGGATTAGCACTTGGCATAGATACGATTGCGCATCAATGTACGCTGGAGAACAAAGGGAGCACAGTTGCGGTACTCGCGCACGGCTTGGACACCGTCTATCCCAAAGAAAACAAGCTCTTAGCAGAGCAGATCGTTGAAGCTGGTGGCATTTTGCTGAGCGAATATGCTTACAATTCCAGGACCTTCCCATCGAATTTTGTGGAGCGCGACCGTATTCAGGCGGCACTTGCCACTTGCGTTGTCATGGTCCAATCTGACGAGCAGGGCGGTAGTTGGCACGCCAGTCGTGCAGCCCTGCGTTATGGCCGTTTTTTAGTTGTGCCGCGTCCAACGGACGAAGACCAGGCCGCGCGCGAACCCAAGATTCGAGGAAACCTGAAGATCATTCAGAGCAGCACTACCGAAAGCAGTAAGTTTCTTAAATGCCGCCCAGAAGATATTAACCGCGTGGTCGTGCTAGAAGGCCGTAATGACTATGAACTGTTGGCTTGCCAGCTTGCCTCTGTGCTTCCGCTTGGTGTGAAGCCAAGTGTCCTCGAGCAAACTGCTTAGTCGCGCTCAAACCTCGCCGATGGTCTGGGTTAGCGCGAGGCAAATTACCGAGTTAGCCCCCGCCGCTTTCAGCTTTTTATCGGCGTAAAACAGCGAGGCGCCGCTGGTCACAACATCGTCCAGCACGACAACTGTTTTGCCGCGGATTTGCTCAGGATTTGCAACGCGAAGAAAATCTCTGGCGTTCTCGAAGCGCTGCAATCCTTTTAGATGTTCGCCGTGATGGGAGAGGGCGCCAATGTCGTAGACTAGCGCCGCAGGCGCGAATTCGTAGTCTCCTGCGCCGATGTGTTGATACTCAGCCTGTACTTGCTGTAGTAGAAGCTCCAAGCGGGGAGGACGGTTAGGTTTGCGCGGTATGCAAGTGAACACGAGCGGAGTGAATCCGAAAACCACGGCAGGCAGTTCGCGTGCAAGTTTGCCTACAGCCTGCAGAATGGCTATGACCCAGGCAGTTGGAAACCGCGATGCATTTTTATGATCGTGAATTTGTTGCGTTGGCAAATGCCAAGCTCGGCGCTCAGCAATGATTTTGTACTCTGCAAACAGTCGGCCGAGTGTATACACTGAGACACTGGGAGATCGGCCGTTAGGCAATCTTTCGTCCGGATGGTTGCAAAAATGGTTAATCTTTGGACTGCGGACATTGCCGAATTGAGCCCCAGCTACTGCGAGTTCAAAAGCCGGCAAACGGTCGTTTGGGTTGTCTATTGCATCGCGCAACGATTCGAGCGTCTTCACTTGGGCATCTGGTAGCAAGTTCGCAGCTTTGAAGCGCTCAGTGCCGGGTTGCTGAGGCCAACAAGCGGTGTACAAGATGACTCTGATACCTGAGCGGTAAGCGGCAGTGACGTCTTTAATGCTGTCGCCGATGAGGACAATGGAATCGCGATTCCAATTAGGGTCGCACCCTGCACGCTCGAACGCCTGGTATAGTCCTTCGGGATCTGGCTTGGTGCGCGCGACGTTCTCATAGCCGACAACGGCGTCCCATGCAAATTGCGGATAAAAGTAATCAAGTAGTGTTAGCGCGTAAGAGACTGGTGAGGTCGTAACGACAGCGAACTTGGCATGAGGTTTCTCGGCCTTCAGCTCTAGCAGGAATTGCTGGGGAATACTTGGTTGCAGACCTGCCAACATAATGCTAGCTCGCAAGGCATGAGAGTATTCTTGAGTGTTTTTTCCGACGTTGGCGGCACCCCGGAAATGTTCGAGCATCCCAGTCGCCGCCAACGTGTCGTCTAGATCGAAGATAAGGAAGTTATACATAGCATCTGCTCCTGTCAGCTCAACGGTGTGTCCCTACTCAGCTAAGTCCACGCCGTCCTGCCATAAATGAATGAGAAGAAGTCTCTTAATCATTGATGGGAAATTCCATCTATTGGTAACAACTGGGCATTTAAGAGCGGCAACAACAGCGCCTTATGGTTTCGTTGCCGGCGCTAGCTTCGATTTATCTTCAACTTTGATGCGACGAAATACAACACCGCAATTCATGCCAAGCGTGTTTCGAATGAACCGATGGCTATGCATTAGTTCATAGCGCGCCATAAATGGTAGATCTTTCAGTTCGATATCGTTCTCCGTGAGAAGACAAAATACAATACTGTAATCCTTAGGATGAAAGTCACGTTTGATCGGTACGATATCAAGGAAGGGTTTTGCCGATGGTAGGCCTAGCGTATTTTCTATAGCTGTGCGTAATCCAATGCGAGTTTGTTCATCAGTCAAAAAAGCTTCGCCATAGAACCGCCCCTGCAGGAAGAGGTGACTGACTGAGCTAGAACTATTTTGGAACCGTTTAACTTGGATCAGCTCGCAATCTTTGTGAAGCAGATCGCACACTTCATATATGCGCTTGCCACCAATTTTGATTTTTCCTTTGTCCAGCAGAAAGAGATCGGAACTAGCAAGTTTGGCCCGCGCATTAAAAATGTGCTCTTGATTCTTGTTTTCCTTCGCATTCCAGATATTGACGTCATGCGGTAGGTAGGCACAGCCGCCAGTTGCCACTGTTGGAATATATGCGTCGATTTCATCTTGTAGTGTTTTGGATACTTTTTTCCACTGACCATTGCTAAGTATAAAGGTATCGCCGTTATAGGACCCTTCTGCAACGATGCAGCGATATGCGCTCCAAGAGCGCGTGACTAGGTTCGTATCGACGTTCCAGAGCTTCACCCGCATCGTTTTTATACTGTCAATAGAAGCCTTTGCTTGGAAATTTCTCTTCCTTGAATCGATCAGATCGCTAAGCGTTAAATCCTCAAAACGAGATTCTTCTTGTCCGAAAGAAAAGTCACAAGTGGCATAGTCCACTACTTCTGGAGGTGCTAGGTGAGCAGTGCTGAAGTTTCTTTTGGAGATCGACTTAAACAGTTGAGCATCCAGGGCATCGATAATTGCGGTATCGGTTTCGTAGTGAAATTTTGCGTAGCCTGGAAAGGAAGTTTCAAATTTTGTTAGTTTGTAAGCAGCTGCTAATGCGCGGACACGATCGATTAAGTTATCCCATTTAACGGAGCTGTCTTTGCTGGCTTTGATTGCGATGCTTTCTTTTCCAGTGAATGACTGGATAAATTCGTATCCGGTACCAGATGCCCCGGCTATAACCTGAAGAAACTCCTTTTCATCATCGATGTCGAAGACTGAAAAAGAGCTGCCGGCACTTATCTGGCGCTCGGACTGAGTGGAAACCTCGGCATGGCGCGTGCTCTGAACACGTTTGAGCTTGTCCTCGTCACAGATATTCATTGCCACCCGGATACCGAAGTCACGCACTACTTGGTCAGGAAGAATATGGCTCTCCCCTGCAAGTCCGAAGACAATGGCATAAAACTCGCTGGTACCGTTTTCTGTAATTTTGACTGCAAGAATTGCTGACGGGAACTTATTCTCAGACTTGAACGTGAACCGTTCAGCAACTGGTAGGCCGTCGTTCAAGAAAACCAGCCACGGAATCTTGTCATGGGTTTTCGGATCGCTTTCATGGCTCTTGAATGCGGTAACGACTTCGACGGTATAAGTCGATCCCGCCGGTACCGCTAGAGCGACATGTTTGGGTTTTTTTTCGCGTAAAAAATCTGAAAAACTGGAAATGTGTTGCTTTATTTTAAATATGGTTATCTTATCAATTGACATGGCTTTGCCATAAAGAATTTAAATTTCCATTTTGCATATTTTTTTTGTCAAAAAACTAGCAAATTGTCACAATCTTGGGATGTTGAGATAATATGCGAGTGGTTAGCAATCGCAGTTGTCCCTATTGTCGTTTTTGATCGCATTTTTTCCTGGACAGCTTATAATTTCTAAGGTTCACTATGGATGAACCACCTCTGACGCGACGGGAGTTCGGAGGTGTACGTGGAAATCCAACTGCTGAAGAAGCATGGGTTAAGCCTACGGCAGATCGCTGCCGAGGTGGGCTGCGCGGTAAACACGGTGCGTCGGCAACTGGCCTTGGAGGCCGCGCCGAAGTATGAACGCAAGGTGGTACGCCCGACAAAGCTAGCGCAGTTTGAGCAGTACCTGCGGGATCGGCAGCAGGCCGCTCAGCCCGATGTGATTCCCGCGACGGTGCTGTACCGCGAGATCGCGGCACGTGGCTACCAAGGCGGTATGAGCCAGTTGCGCGCCTTCATGCGTAGCTGCGGTCAGCACCGCCGACCGACCCAGTGGTGCGCTTCGTTTTGTGCGTAAATTGGCGAGACATCACTACTGCAAGGAGGGGGGGGGCGGATATGGATGACGACAGCATCAAGGAAGTGGCGAAGGCTACAAGCGAACTCGCTAAAGTCGGCAGCAAGATTGTCGATGCAACCACTGGGGCAGGTGCAGCCTTTGCTAAATTTTTTGGTGGCCCTATCAATGAAGTGTCGGGAATGATCACCGATCGCCTGCAATACGTTAGGTGGGAGCGTCAAATACGCTTGTACGAGCGCGCAATGGATTTTATGAATGAGCGTGGACTGCGTGCACCGACGAGGCAAATTCCCTTGAAATTAGCTATCCCTCTGCTAGAAGCGGCCACGCTTGAAGAGGACAACTCTCTTCAGGATGTATGGGCACGGATGCTTGTGAACGCCACGGATGTAGATCATGCGGGAGAGCTGACCAGATCGTTTATTGTAATGTTGGAACAACTCACCTCCCTCGAAGTACAAATTCTTAAGTGCCTATATTCTGTTAAGCTTGGCGACGATACAGAGGCGGCTTGGTTGACTACAGACCTGCCTAATTCCACTACCGCAAGTCACCAGGCTACTATTGATTGGAACAACACCCAAGATCCTAGTCCCGAGGTTTGCCTTGGGATAGCGAACCTTCAGCGGCTTGGATGTCTGAGGGTGACAGAAACGTTGGGGGGGATCCCCATTTTTCGGCTGGTCAGCCCGACGATTCTGGGAGAGCACCTTTACTCATTGTGCCTGGATGTGCGCTGAAGGGAAATTGCGGTGTGTACCGCTTGCACTTATGACCGAGACCTGCTCGCGTCTTGGCTGACTGAGCAGGATAATATGACTTACCAAGAGCTCATGCCCTTATATTTTTCGACTTATATGAGCTGACTTGGTATTTGCCAACGATGATTAAGCAGCTTCCCAAAAGCGCCAGCATTTTGCGTACGCTACCGAATGACGTCGCTTGTCCTTTGTTCAGATTTTCCCTGCTTTGGGACAAATCTTCGGAGCGGATAACGGCGCGAGCAATACTCTATTCTAACTCTTCGCTGTACTTTTTACGATCCTGCAATTCGTCCGTCGCTAGAATCACGCCAAGGTCCTTAATTGCATAGATAGTTCTCCATTGGATTTCTCTCTGAGCGAGTAGCTCTCCTTCAGTGGAGTTTTTGTCGAACCAGTCGTTCACTTGAGCTTACCACATTGCGGCACCGAGCAAGAGCGACAATCCTACTATTTCTAATCGTAGACCGGTAATTTCCATATTGGACCAAAAGAATTTCGGCAATCGCATTCGTATCGCCCATGTTAAATTGCAAATTGTATATGCGAACCGCATGCTTGGCAATTTTCCTCTGGAGGCTTTGACTTTGAGACGTTGTGGCGGCTGCATTGACAGTGCTTGCCATGAGGTGCAAATCATCCCTACTCATAACGGCGGCAATGCAGGAAGATCTGTCCTAGCCTCTCAACCCAGCAACTGTCCAAATGAGAAATTCTTTTGTATAAAATAAAATTACAATGAGAGCACACATCTAGGTATACCACAAAACCTAACTTCGGAGCCTGAAATTATGCCGTTCGCAAACATAGCCTTAAAACTGCTCATCGCAACAGTTGGTATATTAACTGCCGCTTCAAGTAGCTTTGCTGGCGTAACAGCAACCTATACGGGTAGCGCCTTTACTTCTGGTCAAACAGGATACGGCCTAATGACAGCATCGGTCACTTTTGTCGATGGATTTCAGCCAAAATTTGTATGGAGCAATTGGACCGATATACAGTCACTAACTATTGGTATTGCCAACGGACCCAGCTTATCGTACCAGTCACCGTCGTCGAATAGTGGAATAGCGCAATTCTCATTCAATAGTTCGGGTGAAATTGATAGATGGTGGGTCGGCCTTGGTTTTTATCCATCGCCATATACCGTTTATTCTGGCACCGACTTTACTACTTATCGAAATGGCGCCGACGGCCCTGCTGCGTGGGACTTCGCAATTTTGCCAGGTCAAGGAAATGCCGCTTGGAATTCTGTATCTACTGGCACTTGGACGCAAAGTGCGTTGCTTATACCTTCCGCTGTACCGCAGCCTGTGTCATATGCAATGTTGCTGGCAGGTCTTGGTCTTATTGGCGCCCTTTGCAAAGCGCCGAGATGCAAAGAAGTTTGATTGTCGCGAGTGACGATAAGCAGGTGCTGAAACAGACGTTGGGGGCAAATTGTTGAGCGCCCGTAAGGGGGCAAGAGCGGCCGCGACCGTGCCATATTGTCGGGCGGCATTACGCAGAATTTACGCAACCTAACCCATTGCCTGTATAGACGCGGCCGGTTCGGTGCCGGTACCCTGCACCCTGACCCACTGCGCGTGTGATCCTTGCGGTTGTAGCATTAGGTTCAACCCATGCGGCTATCGCAGTGGCGGCATTTCAGGCGGTGAGCCGGGGATCCACTAGCTCTTTGGCTTATGGTCGGAGGAGGCGCTTCGCGGCCATCATCGATCTGCACAGTGGGGAGGACTCCACATTGTTGCCACAGTTGGCGTGCGGGCCAAAGTTGGGGTGTAGCCGCGACTGGAAGCGAATCCCTTCGAAGGACGCTGGATCCAGGGTCCAGCCCAAGGGTGGCAGATTGAGCGCCTGCAGGGCGCTCGCCGCTTGTGAACGCTGCTGCAGCTCAGCGAACCAGCTATCGGGTTTATTGGGGCGCGGCGTTGGCCTGAAGCCTCGTCCCAGTTCATGATAGGTCAGCTCCCAGGTGATCACTTGCTCGGAGGGGAGGCGGCGCCGTATCAGACGCTCGTAGGTCGAGGAGTGGCCGGAACGGGCTCCCTCCAACACATAGCCAGGCGCGGCGAGTTCGGCGATCAGACGGCCATTGTCGAAGCGGGTCCCTTCGTTAAACGGCATGTCTTCGCTGGGGTTGCTTTTTACAATGATGACGAACACATTTTCGAGTCCGCGTTTGGAGGCCACTAGCTCGTCTAAGATGTCGTGGATGGAGGCGAGACCGGAGTTGTCGGCGTAGCCGCCATCGGCGATGGTAATGGGGAAATAGCCGGGGCGGCATTTTAATGCGGAGGCATTTAACTTCGGCGCAGCAGGTGGCTGATCTGCGCAGGATTGCACGACGGGACTGATGAAGGCGAAGCGGGCACTGTCCGACACTGCGGTTGCCACCGTTGTGTTCGGATCAAGGTGCGCGGCGCCCGGGAATTTGGCGTCGATGCTGCTATACACTGCACGTTGTCCGTCGCTGGCTGCCGTGGTATTCAGGATCACCATGGGCATCTGTCCAGGCTTAGCGGCGAAGTCGCCTACCGAATGGGCAAATACCCGTGGGTCGGGAATTCGGGTGCCGTTGTCGGGGAATGTCTTTTCCCATTGAGCTTGCCAGGACGCTGATAAGACATCGGCGCGGCGCGAATGTCCTGTCACGATGGGAGTAGCCGCAGGTAGCAGGTCGTGGGTCAGCAGGGTGTTGGCCAGGGGGCTGACGAAATCGCCAGAATAAAAGCGCGCTAATTGCGGGAGGCGTGGCTCATCGCCGAGGGGTTTCATGGGATTAGCACTTTCTGCTCTGCTGCCATCGTTGCGGGCGCCCAACCAAGTCACGGCACCCAGCGCGCCGCCGGAGACGCCGCTAACTGCGAGTACGCGTTGGCCGAATAATCCATTACTGAGGTCGTCTGCAGTGGTGAATGCCAGCGCAGCATGCGCGGCCGCCCGCAAGCCGCCTCCCGATGCCGCCAATAGAATAATCGGGCCGTGATCAACGAGCCGCTCGCCGCGCGCTGCGGTCCAAGCATCGATAAAGGCATTGAATCCCTGTTCGCGGTTCCAAGCGCCGATTTGTTGGCTCCTTCTTTCGCCGTCCACCTCATATGTAGGATCGAGTAGCCAAATACTGTATGCCGCATAGCCGAGTGTGAACAGCACAAATACTCTGCGAGCAATCATTGCCCCCTCCCCCTGAAGCAGTTTCGCGGTGGCGATCATCAGGCCGGCGGCGGCACAGAGCGTATTCAACGCTAGCATGTCGTTGGGGAACACGCCGGCCGCCGATAGCGGAATCCCCCAGAGCAGCACGGCCCAGGGGACGCGGCATTTGGTCTCATGCGTGCGTGGTCGGCGGATGGCGATGGTCGCGATAAATGAAGGAAGGAGCCACCACAATGCCAGCATGACAGCGTGGTAGTCGAAGTGATGGTCGCCCGGCATCCGCCATGGCAGTGCGGCACCGACAAAGATGAATGCGATCAAGTTGCTGCCTAGGAGGATATTGGATGCGATCAGACTCGCCAGCCATCGAGGAAATCCAAGCTTGCTCTTCAGGTTAGGACGCAAATGTAAGAGCACCAGTACTGCACCACCGACGATAAATGCTACATTCTCCCGTCCATGCAACACGGCAACTTGGGAGGTGAGGATGGCAGTAAAGAGCAAGACCGCGCCGGTTTTATCGTGTTTGCTCAGCAAAACCATTGTTACGCCTGAGCCTATCAGGCCCAAAATCGGGAAGGGGAACCAGCCATAAATTTTGGGATGAAGAAATAGCGGTGCCAGGATCAGGCTGTGGGAAACCAGGACAACGACGAGCCGTTGCGTCCAGGCTTCGCTCCGACCGTAGGGGGAACGAAGGGCCGTCACCGTTTGTGGTTTCAAAAAAGACGCCAGCGTTAATATTACGCCGCAGCAGAGCGACCACCAAAGTATCAGGGTGCCATCACCGCTGTAGAATCCCGCTCCATCGTAGGATTCCGCGGGTATCCGCCAGCCCGCAGTCATGGACCGTGAAAGAGTCACCATTTGCCCTGGCAGGTAAATCGCCATGAGTAGGGCAGCCAAGATGGTCAAAGGAGCGAAGAGGCGGGCCTCGCCGAGCAGGATGTGTTTTATATACCCCAGGCCGTTCGATGCGATAGGTAGACTGAGGGTACCCTTTGATGCCGGACGTGCGCAAGCGTCGCCGCTGGTGTCCGATGAAGGGGGCAGGCTGGGATTAGGTGCTGGACGCGGCATGGAAATCTCAATATGAATTCTTTGTGGCAACATTCTACAAGTTCGGAGTGTTGCTTGCCATCAATATTTCCTTGTCGGCCCGCATGCCAGAACTCGACCGCATCACCAACGTCCGCTTTAAGCCCGTTTAGGTCGCGCCCAGAGGCACCGCCGCAGCAGTCATTAAGATGACTAGGCGTTCGTGCTTGCATGTCGTCATCTTAGCGACTACTTTGATTAGGTCGAAGTAAACGCAGTTGCCCATTTCTTCTGGGCGAGATCAATATGACGACCATCAGCCAGGCGTCTGGTTCGGAAGTGATACGTGCTGCCGCCTATGTCCGAATGTCGACCAGCACGCAAGCGCTGTCCCCGAAATTGCAGGAAGCCTACTTGCGTCGGTACGCCCATGAGCGCAGCATGGAAGTCGTGCGCGTCTATATAGACGATGGCAAGAGCGGCCTAGTGCTTGCCGGCCGCGCGGGCATGCAGCAGTTGCTCACAGATGTCGCGGGCGGATGCGCGGGCTTCACCGTCCTGCTTATTTATGATGTCAGCCGCTGGGGGCGATATCAGAATGTCGATGAAGCGGGCTTTTATGAATATCTGTGCCGGCGGGCCGGTATTCGTGTGCTGTATTGCGTCGAACAATTCGTCAACGATGGCGAGCCCTTGTCGCAGTTGATGAAAAGCTTCAAACGTACGATGGCGGCGGAATACAGCCGCGAATTGTCAGCAAAGGTGTTTGCCGCGCAAAAGCGCTTGTCACTGCAGGGCTACAAGCAGGGCGGTGGAGTCACCTATGGTATGCGCAGGGTGGCGGTGAGGGCTGACGGAAAAGTCGGGCGGGATTTGCCTCCGGGAGAGCTGAAGCCGCGACGTACCGACCGGGTACGGCTGTTGCCGGGTAGCGATGAAGAACAGGCGACGATACGGCGCATCTTTCAATTGTATAACCATGAAGGATGGACCGCGGCGGCCATCAAACGCTTGCTGAATGCGGAGGGCGTTTCATGCGGCGGCGGCTCGTGGACAGATCATCGGGTCTTTTCCGTGCTGAGTGGCCCTCAATACTGGGGGACGCAGGCGTACTACCGCACCAGCCGGAAATTGCGGACGCCGTGCTTGCACAACCCCCGTTCCCAGTGGATCTGCTGTGAGCACGCGCTCCCGTCCCTGGTGCCTCAAACCGAAGGCGAACTGGCCCAGCGTGTGCGGGCCATGCGCACGGGGCAGGACAGGACTGCTGTGCTGGATGTAATCGCTCAGGTCCATGGCGAACATGGCAGGGTAAGTTATCCATTGCTGGCCGAAGTGCCCGGCATGCCGGGGTGGCGCAGACTTTCCAAGATGTTTGGATCGCTGGCAGACGCTTGCCGTGCCGCCGGTATCGAGCGTCCCTCTGTGCACGGTTTCCGCATGTCCATCCACGCGCGTAACGCGATGCTCGCCACAATGCGGGATCAGGTGCTGCAGATGGCGGCCGCCGCCGGCGGGTCTGCGGTTGTGCTGCAATCGAACCATAATTTGCTGCGCTTGAACGATACGTTGATCGTGCGTGTGGCCGTAGCGTGCTGCCGCCTGAGCGTTGTCCGTGCACGGTGGCGGATCCAGGTCCATGCCGCCGAGCCCGCCGATTTCGTTGTTGCCGGTCTGCTCGATACGCAGAACAAGACGGTCGAACGCTGGGCACTGATCTCGACGCGGGATGAGCGGCGTTCCGTCGTTTCCTTCGGCAGCGGACGCTACGCCAAGAGCCGTGGTTTGCTGTTCCCGACCCTGGCGTCGCTGTTCGGTTTGTCTCCCCTGCCGTGAATACACACACCGTGCATAAGGCGGCCGGCCTGCGTGGCTTGAGTGCGGCGGCCTACGTCCGGATGTCGACCGATATGCAGGACCAGTCGATCGCCGAACAACTGGACTATATTGACCGCTATGCCAGCTCGGTGGAATGTACTGTGGTGAAGGTCTATCGTGACGAGGGGCGGAGCGGGTTAACGGCGCTGCGGCGCCCGGGCCTGCAGCAGATGTTGGCGGATATCGCTCGAGGAAGCCCCGGGTTCGAGCTGGTGCTGGTGTATGACGTCAGTCGCTGGGGACGGTTTCTGGACATCGATGAAAGCGCTTACTACGAATATCTGTGCCGGCGTCACGGCATACGTATCGTCTATTGCGCGGAACCTTTCGGCCAGAACGATACGCCGATGCAGCATCTGTTCAAGGACCTCAAGCGCATCATGGCAGCCGAGCATAGCCGCGAGCTGTCGCAGAAGGTATTTGACGCGCATGCGTACCTGCTCACTCAAGGGTACAAGCCTGGCGGCGCTGCCGGTTTTGGATTGCGCCGGCTTTGCCTGCGTGCGGACGGCAGCCGGCGATGCACACTGGAACCGGGAGAACGCAAAGCGCACCCGACCGACCGGGTGGTATTGACGCCAGGCCCCGATGACGAAGTAGCCACCGTCAGACTGATTTACAGCATGTACTGCCGGGAGGGGTTGACTTGCCGGGAATCGGCACGGCGCTTGAATGCCCAAGGACTGCACGCGGGGGCGGGAAAACTGTGGACCGATAGCCGCGTGCGCGCCATCCTCACCAACGAAAAGTACTGCGGCAACCTGGTGTACAACCGCATCTCCGAGCGTCTTGGCGGCCGTCGTCGGCTCAATCCTGCTGTCGATTGGCTGCGCCGCGCTGGGGCGCATATAGGTATCGTCAGTGCCGTTGAATTTGCCGAGGCACGCAAGCAGCGACAGCTGCGGCAAGGGCGGGACGTCGCGGCGATGCTTGAGAAGCTGCGCGAGATCTATGCCCGCAGAGGCTACTTGTGCCGCCGCTTGACCGACTCCGAGCCGGGCATTCCACATTCGGAGACGATCAAAAAACTATTCGGGAGCGTGCACCAAGCCTATCAAGCCGCACTTGGCCTAGACATCAACCGCATGCCGAAAGAAACACATCAGGCGAGGTTTGCGAGGAGGGTGGCGGAACTGCGGGATCAGGTATGGGACTGCATCCAGCGCGCCGGGCATGGCGTTCAGTTGAGCTCGCAACGGCACGTTCTGGTGGTGGACGGGGCGCTCACACTTCGCATCTCCGTCAGGAGTATCTGCTGTAACGGTGGCTGTCTGGGATGGTTCGCGCCCGCGCGGTCGTCTGGAACCGACTTTGTTCTATGCGCTCTGCAAACCATCAATGAAGATCGCTTCAACCATTACGTCCTGCTCTCCACGGCCAATGCGGCGCAAGTTCAAAGGTGGATACCGGCGAAGTCACCGGAACGCTGCGGATTGTGGCTGTCCGCGTCGCTGGAGGCGTTTTTCGGGCTTGGCGCTGGCGATGCCGAACCCTAGCCGGAGCGGGCGACACCTATTGCCGGTTGTCGCCGATTCGGTCGATGAGCTGTTGCAGGCGCAGCCTATCTTCGTCGCGGGCCATGGTGCCTGTCAACTCCGACCACAGGCGCATCGCGCCCTGCGCCATACCATGCTGACCCTGCGCCGCCAAGGTGGTGATGGTCGCGATGGCGCCGGTCGTGACCCACTCGTAGATTTCCGTGTGCGACTGCCGCCGCTGTGATCCCACCACTTCCAGGTCGCCGGCGGCGTAGCCTTCTCGATGTGTTACGCCGTCGACTTCCCATGCGCAGACGATGGCGTCCGGAATTCCTTGCCAGTGAGCGTGCGAACCGAAATTGTCCGCCACCACTTGCATGCCACGGCCTTGGCCACGCAGCTGAACGATGTCGCCTTCTTCCGGTCGTTTCGTGTTCATTGAATTCGCCTTCAAAATCCGAAATCCAGGTTGGCCGCTGGTGGTGCAGTGAGCGCAGGCTCCGTCTTTGTTTTTTTCTCGCGTGTAGCTCGCGGCGAAGGCCAGGCTGTCATCAGCTCGGGCGGGTAGTGACGGAAGAACGTACGCGCGAAATCGGGATTTCTGCAGTTTAGCCAGTCGTCCCATTCCGACCGGGGCACGATCACCAGCGACCGTTTCTCTTCACCTGGCTTGTGAAAGCGCTGCATCAGAGGGTGGCCGTCGGCGTTGATGGTCAGCTGGGTAAATGATGTCTGTGGTCCGGCTGCGCCGTCCCATTCTCGCCACAGTCCCGCTACGGCGAACATGGCCTTGTCCGCCATGGCGATGCTCCACCATTCAGACTTGCCTGTTTCGTAACATGGCTCGTCGAAGGAGATCGCCGGCACCAGACAAAGCTGTTGTTGTTTCCATGCGCGCGAAAACGAGCGCCGTTCGGCCAGGGTTTCGGACCGTGCGTTCATGGTGTCGTACTTCTTGACTCCTTTCGGAATGCGGTCCTGCGGCACCATGCCATAGCTGGCAAGCAATCCTTCCCGTCCGCCGTCGGCCGCGCGCCGTACGATGGGCGCGGCATAGTCCTTGAACGTGTTGTCTTTCCAGAAACCGGTATCGTGCAAGGTGATAATCACGCCCATGACGGCGTCGAGCATTGCGGGGTCGGGCGGACGGAAGTTGACGCACATAGTTGGCAACCAGGAAGTTGAATTTCCATCATAGCGCTTTTCGCGTTCCGGTATTATACTGTTTATTTATACAGTATTTATTTGGGGTAATAAAATGCGTGCTTGGGTCGCCCGAAGAAGGGAGGCGGGTGCATTGCTCGTCCAGCCCATTGAGTTCGGTCACGCATCGGCGCCGTTCGAGCTGTTGGTCGTCGAAGTGACGGACCAAGGGAAACGCAGGCCCGTGAAAGTGGCGCGTCTGTTTCCGGTGGGAGAACGGCGGGCTGTCGCAGAGTTGCTGGCGCCGAAGCTGGTATGGCTGCGGAACTGGCTGTTTGTGCTCAGTGGCGTTGAGCAGATGCCAAGTGCACATGGTCACAGGGCGGTGTTGCAGTCCTGGATATGTAAGCTCAGTCCGCCAGCCTATGCGATCGGATTCAGGATCACCAACACCCACGTCGGTGGTGTGCTACGGCCACGAAGGGTCTTGCATGAGGCCGGCAAATCAGGGGGGCGACTGGCGGTGGGGGAACAGTTCGAACGTGTCCTTGGCCGACACTCGTTAGGTGCTCAGCTGAGCTATTACCAAGCTTCCGGGAGTGGCGATTCGACACGTCATCTGCTCGACTGCCGGCTTGAATGGATGGCAGAAGAGCGGTTCGAGCTCAGCGGCCTTCGTGTGCTATCGGCGCACGGGGAGAGGCCCGAGCAAGTGGAGTGCAACGGGTGGCTTTGCGAATTCGATATTGAATTGCCGGAGTTGACTCGCTCGCAGATTCGGATGCTTGGTCCCTCGCATTAGCGCGGCGGTCGCCGCTGGCCGGGTTCTGCCAGCACCCTGACGATCACCCGGAACGGTAGCCGCTCGCGCAGCAGAAATGCGCCAGCTGCGGTTTGGCCTCTGTCCTTGAGCATGGCGATCCCTGTGTCGACTAAAGCGGCTTTCGCTCTGTCGCGGCGACTGCGACGGTCGTGCTTGTCCATTGCGCGCTCCGAAAAAAATCATCGTAGCGTAAAGAAGGATCTGCGGATTTGATGGAACTCATCGGCCCGTGCCCGCAAATTCAGCGCTCTTGCGCGGAGCTGGGCGGTGGGAAAAACCACCCTTGTGGTATTTCGATGGATTTCCAAATGACAACATGCCTATAATCAAACCGCGCCCCGGCTCGCTTTGCCGCTATTGGAGAGAACAATGAAAAAAATACTCGTTGCCGCATGTGCCCTGTGTTTCGCGTTCCCGGCTTTTGCTCGCGGCGGTCATGGCGGCGGT
Source organism: Duganella sp. HH101 (assembly GCF_001758795.1). Classification (NCBI taxonomy): domain Bacteria; kingdom Pseudomonadati; phylum Pseudomonadota; class Betaproteobacteria; order Burkholderiales; family Oxalobacteraceae; genus Duganella; species Duganella sp. HH101. Next base: position 97,736 of record NZ_LRON01000019.1, read on the forward strand.
CATGCCGGCGTGCACAGCGCAGGCCATTCCGCCGGCGCCCCCCACACATCGAAGGCAGCGACCGGCACCGGGGCGAAGCCGCAACATACCCATGTCGGCGGCTATACGAAGAAAGACGGTACCCAGGTCGCGGCGCATGACCGTTCGACCAAGGACGGAACGAAGGACAATAACTGGTCCACCAAAGGCAACGTCAATCCGGAGACTGGCAAGGCAGGCACCAAATGAGGATCTTCGCGCGGATCATGCCGGTTCTGCTGGCGATTCTGCTGGCGGGACCGGTGCATGCGCAGTTGGCGCCGCCTTCGAGCGCTCCGGTCACGGCGCCGAAGAAAGCCGAGCCGAACGAAGCCGACCTGCAGACGCACGGTCATTACGTGAACAAGGCCGGCCAGGAAGTGCACGCGCCGGCGAAGAGCGTCGACGGGAAAGTGCCGGCCGGCGCCAGCGCGAAGTGCCGGGATGGCAGTTACAGCTTCAGCAAGAGCCATCGCGGAACCTGTTCGCATCATGGCGGCGTGGCAGACTGGTTGTAGGTCTGGTTGTCGCGCGGGCACCTCTGTCACCAGCCGAGTGCGTCTCCGCAGTTCGACCTTGTCGCTTATCACGGCTCCAGGTGTAACAGCATGCATGAAGCCAGTGTAAATTGTTCCAGCTGGTCCAGCCGACGGGTCTCGCGCAGCGAGCGTTGGGGCGCCGCCTCGTTTCTGTAGGCCGTGCATGCGCTCCCCATGTCAGGTTCGCGCATCAGGACCATGCCGTAGCTCTCGCCATCCGATGAGTAGAACTGCGCCGCGCCGGCGCCGCTGGTGAGCGCGGTATCGATGGCCGTGCGCAGGCGCAGCAACGCATGGTGGTCGCCGGCGATCACAGCGGCGGCGCCGTCGCGCCCTGGGGATGCCAGATGCAGAAAATGTGCGGTCATGATCGGTTTTCCTTTCGCGGTTTGGAATTGCTTTTTACATCGGCCCCGGAGGTTAAGAGGCCATTCTTGGAAGTGAGCGCGGCGGCCAGCTGGGCGCGCAATCCCGCCACCTCTTGCCGTGCTTGCCCGAGCTGTTCCGCGTAGCGTGTTTGCTCGCCAAGGTTGCGCTCTGCCGCCACGGCGGCTGCCGCGTGCTGGTCTTGCAGCTGTTGCGCCAACTGCTGTTGTGCCAGCTGAGCTTGTCGTAGCGATTCGTGCAGCTCCCGCAGTTGTGCCTGGCCGTGTTCCAGCGCCGCACGGGCGTTGCCCGCGTTTGTTTCGGCGTCGTTGGCACGCTGTTTCAGCACCGCCAGCTGTTCCTCTTGCTTTCCCATTTCCGCACGCAGTGCGCTGCTGGCTTGGTAGGCCGCCGTCAGTTCGCCGGCCTGGGTGTCGAACGCTGCCGCAAGCTGGTCGCGGAACTCCTCCAGCTCGCCGCGTTCCTGCTCCCAGCCTGTTTGGGCGGCTTGCAGGTGGCCGTTGGCGATGGCGCTGGCCTCGCGCCAGAAAGCATGCAGCAACTGGCGGCCCGCTGGCTCCAGGCTGGCGGGCAGGGCATCTTCTTGCACGGCGCTTGGGACCATGCGTTCGTGGCGCCAGTCGCGCATGACCAGGGAGACATGATTCATGTTGGCGCGCGCGCGCCTGCGTACAGCATCCACATTGGGGAAAGCGTTGCGGCCAGCTTCTTCGTAGAGCTGGTCTGCGGCTTCATTGATGCGGCGGACGATATCCGGCGCGATGTCGGCGTGCGAGTTCATGGCAGAGGAGGGGTGTTCCATACCAAGCTTATGCGTCTCCTTCGCGGCCGCTTTGGTCTATATCAAGAAGATAAGGTAAGAAGCACAGGGTAAGGCAAGCAGGTAGCTATTCGCTTCTTCTTCTTCTTCTTCTTCTTCTTCTTCTTCTTACCTTACCTCTGGGCATCGAGCTTAGCTCTTTGTTCGAAGTGCGCAGGAGTTTGCCAGGCGCCGTCGCAGGCAAGTCGGGTTGATGTATCTCAAGGCGGGCCGGAATCGCCGGCGCATTCTTATACAAAGTTATCGGTTGTTTGTATAAATATTTTTACCACAATAATTTTGTATAGGAGGGGTGATGCTCAAGCTCACCGAGATCTGGCATTTTCATCGGCCTGCGCTGGCCAAGGTCTATCTGGACACGCTGAACGCCGGCCTGGTCACATCGACTACGATCTTTGCGCCGCGGCGGGCGGGCAAGACTTCCTTCCTGTTGAAGGATTTATGGCCGGCGGCGGAGAAGGCTGGCTATACGGTGGCGTATGCCGATCTGTGGCAGACCCGCTTGTCGCCAGGCTTGGCCATCGTGCGCGCGCTGGAGCAGGCGCAGGAGCCTAAGGGGCCGCTGCGTGGCCTGATGGCGAAGGCCCGGGCGCCGGTCAGGAAAATCAAGGGCAAGGCGGAGGTGGCTGGCGCCAAGCTGGAGGGGGAGGTCGAATTGGGGGAGGGCGGCTCCAAGGCGCAGTCGGAAACGGCACTGCAGATCGATGTGCTGATCGAATCCTTATGCAGGAAGGCGCCGTTGCTGCTGTTGATCGACGAGGCGCAGGAGCTGGCCAGGACGCGCGAGCACGAAGCGGTGGCGACCGCGCTGCGCACGGCGATCACGAAGAATCAGCAACGGTTGCGGGTGCTGTTTACCGGTTCGTCGCGGACCAAGTTGGCTCATGTCTTTTCCAACGCCAGCGCGCCGCTGTACTCGACCGGGGCGGCGATCGCCGACTTCCCGCAGCTGGGGCGCGACTTCGTCGAGTATATCGCGCAGCGCTACGAGGAATCGACGCGTCGCACGCTGCCGGTGGCGCCGGCGTGGAAGGCCTTTGTGGCCTTTCACCAGCAACCGGAACCTTTCTTGGTGGGCGTGGTGCAGATGGTGCTCAACCCGCGCCTGGCTCTTGAGGAGGCGATGGCGGCGGTCGCCGACAACCTGGCGCGCACGGAAAACCACGAGGGTGTCTGGGCCGGCTTCGATGCGCTGCAAAAGGCGCTGGTGAAACTGCTGGTGGACGATCCGGCCTTGAAACCCTTCAGCAAGCCGGTGCTGCTGAAGTTGCGCGGCGCTGTCGGCGTCGAATCGTTGGCGGCGACCCATGTCCAGCGGGCCATGCAAAAGCTGTCGGGCGTGGTGGTGAAGTCGCCCCGAGACACTTACGAATTCGAAAACGAAGCGTTCGCGGAATGGGTAAGGACGCTGGCGGACGGCTGAGGCGGTGGGGTGTGCCGGACCGGCGGCGCCACCCGTCGTGGCGTGCTGCGCAGGCTGACTTGTTTATCGCGCCCGGCTTGGCTCGGGATCGCGTTGAAGCTTGGGCTGGGGCGATACCGGCTGGCTGGCCGGGGCCGCCGTGTGATGCTGGGGCACGGCATGTTCTGTCGCGGTTCTGCCGGGTGTGCTCTTGGCGGCTATGAAGTCTCTGGCGCCGTCGAGTGAGCTGACTTCCCAGTCGTTCCTGTGGGTGTCAATGTAGACTCTCTCGCCGACCTGCCGGCCCGACGGATCCCGTTCGACGATGGGGACGGTGACGTCGCGGGCGCCGCGCTTGCTCAACAGGATGTCTTCGCCGATGGCCACGCCGCTGTCGCTGATGGCGCGTTCGAGATCCACGCCCCAGATGGTCTGTTGGCCGCGCTCTGTTTGTAGGGTAACGAAATAGCTGGCCTCCTGCTCCGGGTCGTTCTTGTAGCGCGCTTCGCCATGCCCGACCAGTTTGCCGAAGTGTGTGCGTCGCTGCTGCATTTGTTCGGAGGCGAGAGCGACCGTCATGCCGATCGCCTGTTCGCTGTCGCCGCGCTGGCGTAGATAAGCCGCCAGCGTGTCGATGGCGCGCTGCTGCCGCTTGCCCATCCTGGACGCATCGTCGTCGGCCGACGGCGCGGCGGCCGTCGCAGCGGTTGGCGCCGCCGGCTGGGGATCTGGATGCTCCTCGGCTATTTTTCGCTCGATGAAGTTGGGTTGGTCGCGGGCGCGCTCGTTTTGCCGTTCGGCCAGCCTCGCCTTGTCGATGTCGTTGGGCCGGTAGCCGCTGACGCTCATGCCTTGCAATGCTGCGGCCAGCCAAGCCTCACGCTTGAATTCATCGCTGCCGCGCAGCTTCAGGCTGGTCCAGCCCTTGGCCTGCGCCAGCGTGACCATGGAGTGCGCGACTTCGGCGTCGTCGTGTGCGGTGGCGATCCGTTTTCCGTGGTCTTCGAAAGCCAGCGTTTGCTCGCGGTCACGGAAGTAGTATTTGGCATCGACCACCAGATAGCGGATGCGCAAGGCTGGCGGAATGGCGTCCGCAGGCGGCGCGTCTGGCGGTGATGGCGCCGGCTGCGCACTGTGCGCCGGTCCTTTTTTTCGTTTGGGAGTGTCTGGCGGATCGGTTGTGGTGGACGACGCCGTTAGCTGTGGCGCTGGTGGCTCGGGGCGATTCGGCATGTCAGGCCGGATGTAGTCGGCAGCGGCGGTGCGTAGTCTGCGTAGAACGCCGATGATGAATGGATTGCGGGGAGCCGCCGCGTCGCGAGGCGGCTCCCCGCGCTCCGGCTGCTCGTCGACAGGCGGCGATGTTGTTACGGCTACGTGGCGGGGCGATACTGTCGGCTGGCCCGCAGCTGGCGATGAGCGCTTGGGGGCTTTGGCTGGGCGCTGGGCCTGCCGCTTAGCTGGCTTGCCGTCGTTTTTCGACCGCCGTCCGGGGCGTTGGGCGGGTGGATCTTGTGCTGCCGGTCCCGGGGCTGAGCTGTCTTCGACCTGGTTCATTTTGCGCCTCCCAGCGGCTGTTGACGAGCGAAGTCCAAGGTCTCGGCATCGATATCGATATCGACAAATGCGCTGGCGATGGGCCGCCGCCCGGGCAGCGGCTTGCCGCCGTCTTGGGCGGTGGTCGGACCGATGCCGATGCGGTCTGCGGAGATTCCGTGCAGGATCAGATAGTCGCGGGCCTGGGTTGAGAGGCGTTCGGTCAGACGGCGGAGCGCCGGTGCGGCCAGCGCGGCATCGGTGCCGGTGCGGATGGTGATGCGGTTGCTGGCCATCGCCGTCGCCAGCAGCCGGGCCTGTAGTTCGCCGGATGGCCGGAAGTCGGTATTGTCCGCCGGCAGGGTGAAATGAAATGTCATGCCGCCGGGGCGCACCGCCATCGAGCCGCCGTTCGCGCTCGTTGGCGTCAACTGGAAGCTGGCGGCGGCAGCCGGGGTGTCTGGCGTCATGCTATCCGACTTGGCCCAGGCGATCAGCAGTTGCCTGGCCTCGCCCAGCTGATTTTCCAGCGTCGCAATGCGCTGTGTGCACGAAGCTTCGGTCTGGGCTGTCAGGCGGGATTGCTTCGCGCGCTCGAGGTAGGCGTCGATATGGTCCTGGGTATTGACCGCAACGCGCTGGCTGCCGTCCGGCATGGCGGGCTTGGGTGGTGCGCTGCAGGCGCACAGCAAAAGCATGAGCGGCAGGGTGTGGCGAAGTTGCATGGCGGCCTCCTGATGTCAGCGATCGAGCGCGGACAGGTCTATCCTGGCGGGCCGCGCTGTGCCCGCTTCGATGGCATTGCTTTCCATGGCCGCGAAGCCGCGCTGCGCGCCGCCATCGCCGACAGTTGTGGCTTCGCCGCCTGCCGCATCGAACAATGCCAATTGCGCGAAGAAGGCGTCGACCACTGCTCCGGCTTCTTCGGCCGACGGCCGCGCCGGATCGCTGAATGCCGGCAGTTGCATTGCCTGGCAGGCTGGCCCCGGACCGGTTGCCTTGGTGGCCGGAGCACGGCGCGGCGGCGCTTCCAATGCGATGGCCGGCACGTCGACGCTCAGTTCGTGCAGCACGAAGGCAGCATGCTTGATGGCGGCCTCGGTCGGTGTGGCCTTGAGGAAGTTGCGCAGGCCGAGCCGGCGCAGCACACCCCGCCAACCCTGGGTGTCCAGCGCGGCGAGTGTGGGGCTGACGGATTTCATCCGATCGAGAAAGCGGTGGTCCCTGTAGTAGAGGGCCTTGTCGCACAGGATGGGGCGGCAGTAGCGCGCGAAGACAATCTGGCGGTCCCGTGGCATGAATTTAAGTTCCTGCGGCAGCATCAGGGCGCGCGGCTGTTCCGATGTGTGTTCGGAGCGGGAACTGCCGCCCGCCGCCGTGCTGGAGCGGCTGCTACCCTTGGAGGTAACGAGTAGAGTCAGGTAGCCCAGCATCTTGCTGTACTCCTCGGCGTCCTGATGCTCGCTGGGGGGATAGGCGATCCGTATCGTGTGGTCGGTGATCAGCGTACGCGCGTCGGCTTCGCCATAGGTCGCCACCAGTTGCGACACGCTCTGCAAGGTGGTGAGCAGGCGCAGCAGGTAGCCGCGGATGTAGGAATTGGACTTGGCGATGATGGAGAGCTTGCCGATCGCGGTGATCTCGTCCAGCACCAGCAGGCATTCGTAGCGCAGCTTGGGGTCGTTTTCCGGAAGCTGTTTGGTGTTGAGGTTGATCAGTTGCGAGAAGAAGATATTGGCCAGTACGCCGGCGTCGCTTACCCGGTTGGGCGGGATGCCGACATAGATGGACATACGCTGTTTGCGCACGGCGCCAAGGTCGAAGTCGGAGGCGCAGGTGGCGGCATCGACGATCGGGTTGGCGAAGATCAGCAGCGGTGCGTTGAAGGTGGATATGATGTTACCGACAGCCTCGGCCGAGGCGGACAGGAAGCGGTTGATTGCGTCGATGCAGGCATCGCTGAGCGGACGTCCTTTGTCGGCGCGGGTCGCCACTATGGATTGCAAATGCTCCTTGAGTGGCTGGCCTGCGCCGGAGGACTGGCGGAATACTTCGCCCAGGGTGCAGGGCAGTTCAGGGGTTTCCATCAAGTAGAGCACCAAGGCCAGAAACAGGTTGCGGGCATTGTCGTTCCAGAATTTCTCGCGGGGATGGCAATCGCTGGGATAGAAGGCCTGGCCTATGGCCAGAATATCGCCGATGCGGAACAGCGAGTCGCGGTCTATATTGTCGAGCATGTTCCAGCGATGGGTCTTGCCATCCTCGGCGAACGGCGCCCACAGGATGACCTGCTGACCTTGGCGTTGGCGGTACAGCGAGGTGTAGCGGTAGTTTTCCAGCTTGAGGTCGAACACCGCCACCGAATCCTGGTAGTTGAACAGATTGGGGATGACTACGCCGGTGCCCTTGTCGGCGCCGGTCGGCGCGGCCAGCAGCACGAACTGCTGGTCCTTCGCGGTCAGGTAGCGGCCGCGGTATTTGCCGACGATGATCTCGCTCATAGCAGTCCGGCCTTCCGGATTTCCATTGCGTTGGCCCAGCGTGCGTCGCCATGCAGCGGGCTGCCGACGCTGCCCAATTCCATCAAGGCCCATAGCGGCGCTATCAGCACCATACCAGTGCCGATCAGGGCTGCTGCAAGCAGGCGCCGACGCTCGACCGGATCGCCCGACCAGGCCAGCCAGTAGCGGTACCAGGTGTCCGGGGAAACATGCCGCGGCATGGTCTTGTGCAGCAGATAATAGGCACAGCCGGCCAGGTAGGCGCACAGGATGGCGGCCGCGCATACAATAGCCAGCGCCAGGAGCGTGAATAGCGTGAACCTGACAAGGCGCCAATTCATGACAGTCCTCCGGCGTGCAGCAACTGAGCGGCGCCCATATGTTCACGCACTTTGGCGACCGGATCGTAGCTGACTTCCGAAACGTAGCGATCCTTGCGCAGCGGCGTACCGTCGTCCGCATAGATGCGCTTGACCCGGATGTGAAGAATGACGTCGATGGTCAGCGCCACCAGCCGCTTGAGGGCGTCGGTGTCGTAGATCGCCGCTTGCGGATGTTCCTTGCACATGAAGACGTAGCGCTCGAGCGCCAACGCGCACGATTCGGCGTGGAAGCTGGAGATCGAGCCGCTGTGACCGGTGGTCAGCAGTTTCAGGAAGTCGAACGCCTCGCTGCCCCGCAATTCCGCCAGCAGCACGCGGTCTGGCTTCATGCGCATGCAGGTGGCGATCAGCGCGGCAGGCGTGATGGTGGCCGTTCCCTGGTCGCCTTTGTTGTATAGCATGTGGACGCGGTTCGGGTGGCGTGGCAGGAACAGTTCGCGCACGTCTTCAATGGTGATCAGTCGCTCGTCGGTGGGGATGTAGCGGCAAGCCGACTTCATCAGCGACGTCTTGCCGCAGCCGGTGTCGCCGACCAGCACCAGATTGAGCTTGTGGCGTATCGCGGTTTGCAGGAAGTGCGCAAGGCGGTGCTGCTCCAGGCAGGCCAGTAGTTCGCGCTGCACCGGGTCCAGCTGGTCGCGGTGAGTCGCCAGGCCGGCTGGGCGGGCCCACTTGTAGTGGTCGAAGAAGCCCTGGCTTTGGTAGGCGTCGAATTCGCGAATGCTGGCATCGGGGATGCGTATCGTCATCGACACGGTATGGTCTTCCACCGCAGGCGGCACCGCTATCTGTATCCTTTCCAGGCCGGGCAACTGTGTGCACAGCAGCGGCGCGTGCTGGTCGATGCGCTGGTTGCCGTAGGAGGCGATGGCGGTGGCCAGGCTCTGGCAGCGCTGCAGCGTCAGCGCCGGCGTCGCGCGGCGCTGCCAGAGCGGGCCGGCTTCGAAGAACACTTCACCGGGCCGGTTGATGGCGATCTCGGTGATGCCGGGAATGGCGAGGAATTCGGCCAGCGGCGCGAACAGTTGGCGTACCGAGGCGTCCATCGCCAGTGGTTCATTTGGCGCGTAGTGCATAAACGCTCCCGAAATCAAGGTCGCGCGCGACGGTGATGCTGGCGCGGTCGCCCTGGTTCTTGTAGATGGTCGGTTTGATGTTGATGGTGCTGTCGAGGATGCGTTCGGCAAGGCGGTTGCCAGCTTCGGTGGTGTTCTGGAACACGGCGATGCCGGTGGCGGCGTTGCCGGCGCCATTGCCGGCGGTAGCCCTGGCTGTCTCGTAGCCGATCGCATCCTGCACCATGGATAGCAGGAAGGCCGCACCCACCCGTTCGGCCCAGCGGTTGTCGACGTAGCCGTCGAGGCCCGACGTGCCCAGCGCGTCGGCGGCCGGCGAGTTGAGGTTGACCAGAATACCCTTGGAGGTCTTTAGTCGAGTCCACGTAATGAACAGACGGCGCTGCCCTTGTGCCGAGAAGGCGACATAGTCGCCGGTCGCCACCGATCCTTTTTCCGCCAACACCACGTTGCCGCTGTCGCCAAACACGTCGCTCGACAGCACGCAGACGGCCATGCCGGACACTTCGCTGATGATGCGCAGCGACAGATTGCAGTCGATGGTGCGGCCCTCTGGAAGGATCAGGTCGCGGTCGCCCATCAGTCTGGCTTGCACCGACGCGACGGGCGGCGCTTGCAGCATGCCCTTGAGATTGCCCCGCGGGTTGGCGACTGTGTTGCCAGTGGGGGCTTCAGTCGCCGGGAGTGGTGCCGTCGCCGGTGGGGACGGGGAGGTCGGCATCAACGCGCCGGTGTTCTCGGTACTCTGCATTATGGGAAACGCCGTCGACGCCGGAGTGACGGACAGCAGCACGTCGCCGCTATAGCGGCTTGCCGCCGGCGCGGCCGGAGCAGGCGTCCGTTCCGCCGCTTGCGCAGTTGTCGAATTGGACGTCGCGGCCGGCGTGCCAGTCAATTGCTGGAACAACAGCTGCCCGTTCTGGCATATCCATGCCGCCTGGCCGTCGGAGGCGGTCATGGGCTTGCCGTCGATACCGATCAGGACATGGCTGGGACCGCCATCGTCGCAGACGGCCTTGTTTTCCGGCGGCGTCCTTGCCGCCTTGGCGGACGGTGGAGGCGCGATGTCGCTGAAGTGCCGCAGCGAGGGGCCTGTCTTGGGGCGCTCCAGCTGGCTGCTGGCGTCCTTGTCCTTGTTTTCGGCGGAGCGGGCGGCCCAATAGCGTTGAAACGCCATGGCGCTGCCCACCACAGCCGATGCGAGCACCAGCACCAGCAGCCCCAGTTTGACAGCGATGCCGCTGCCGGGGCCGTCTTGGCTATTGACGGAGACAATGCGCTCCGCCGGTTCCACGCTGTTCTTTGTGTCGTCGTCCGCGATCATGGCGTTTCCTTCCGCACCGATCGCACCAGACCGTCGACGGTAGTGCCATCCTTGGGCGGTACACCGTACGAATCGAAGGCATCGTTCCAGATGCCGATGGTAGCGCCGCCGAGCCTGAGGACGAAGCGGCGCCCCATGCGTTCGACTACCGCGAGGCCGGCATCCTGAGGGTCGATATGGAAATTGACCCGGGCCTCTTCGCCGGATGGCGAGACGTAGTAGATCGTCGGCAGTTCGCGATTGGCCGGAAACTGGAAGTAGGTGAAGCGGCCGTCGTCGAACACCATGGCGGGAACGATGTCTTCCGCGCCAGGCAGGGCTTGCATGGTGTAGCGCCAGTTGCGCGGCTGCGGCAAGGCGTCCTGGATGGCGACGCCAGCGCTGTTGGACGCCGCGGGTTGTGCGTTGACGGCCCCCAGCAGTTGCTCCAGTTGCTGCGCTCTTGTTGTCTGCGGATAGCGGAAGCTGACGCGGTACATGGCGCTGTCGGAGGCATGACCGCCACGCGCGGCCCCGTCCTTGGTGGCGACTTCGAATCGGAAGCTGTAGTCGCGTTTGTCGGTGCGCAGTTCAAGGTTGTTGTGGGTGGCGCCGTCCTTGGGCTTGACCAGTATCTGGTTGCTGCCGGGCTCCGCGTGCATGCACCATTCCAGTTCCGCCTTGGCGCAGTCGGCGGGAAAGCCGGTGGCCGTGCCGTCGCGCTGGATCTTTTCGTCGCCGGCCAGCACGATGCGGGTGGCGGTGCCGCGCTGAACGGTGATGACGGTGACTTCATCGGGCCGGTAGACGGCATAGCGGATGTGCGGGTCGCCGCCGACCGGCTGTGGCGTCTGCGCGGCACCGGCCTGGACGCAAAGCAGCATCAATATCCACTTGAAGGTACAAGGGGTTTTCATGTCATCCTCCCGCTGGCGAGGTGGGCGGCTTGCCGCTGCCGGCCTCAATCGGCGCCAGCTCGCTGTCGACCCGGTAGGCCGTGGCCTTGAATCCCAATGGGTTCTTGATCAGGTCAAGCTCCTTTCCGAACATGGCGGGTTTGTAGGCGTAGCCGATGGAAGCGACGGCGTACTGCGGCGGCTCGGCCAGGTTCGTGTCCACGTGCCGCATGACCGTGCTGAAGCGGACGGTGGCTTGCTGGCCGACGGCGTTGGTAGAGACCTGAATGCTGATGATGGTGACTTTGATGTCGACGCGATCCCCGTACTGTTTGTCGCGGGAGTTCGGCCCCTCGTATTGCCGGGCATAGTCGCGTCCGACATCATCTTCGCTGAGCGCGAGTACGTTGTCGTAGTCCGCCTGCAGCAATCGGTAGTAGTAGCTTTCGCGTGCGGCCACATAGCGCTGTATCCAGTATTTGTCCAATATCTCCTGATTGGACTTGATCGTGTGGTCATCCGCCACGCCGATAAATTCGACGTTGCCGTGCGCTTGATCCAGTGCGAGCAGGTAGGGGATGTTGCGCCGGTATGGCGCCAATAGCACGAGGCCGATCACGGCGGCCAGGGCGATGATGGTGGCGCCGCCGGCCACCCACCAGGCGCGGCGTTCGGAGCGTTCGCGGAAGAGTTCCCGGTCGGCTTCCCACGAACGGGCGGCGGTAAAGTATTGCTGGTCGAGATCCATGTCGTGTGGCTCCGGTGGTGTAAGCATGGAGTGGCCTATGGTGCGTCCTACGGCTTGCGGCGGGGTGGGACAAATGTGAAGGTGTCACTGCCATCGCTGCTCAGCGAAAGACTTTTCATGGTCTTTTCACGGATGGCCTGCTCGGCAGCGCGGTCTGCCGCATCGGCCATGGTGCGCATCAGCATCAAACGGTTGGCGTCGTTGCCGACTTGAGTGGTTTCCGCTTGCAGCCGGGCTTGTAGCTCGGCGATCGCCTTCGCGTCGCCCGTGGTATTGATTTGATCCTGCAGCGCCTGGATTTGCGCGGTGCGCTGGTTGACGAGGGACATTGCGCTTTGGGTCAAGGCCTGTAGCTGGGCGTTGTTGTTCAGCAGGCGCTGGCAATTGACTTTGTCGGCGCCGTGGCGTTCTTCGCAGTCGTAGATTTTGATCAGGTCGCGCTGCATCCTGGCCTGAGGCGTCAGTCCGTTGGCCCCCAAGGTTTGCAAGTCGTTGTAGGTTTTGAGGATGTCGGCCGGCACCACCGCCTGCAGCAGCGGGTTGCTGGCGATGCTGCCCATCCCGCGGTTGCCGGTGATCGCGGCGTAGTGTTGCCGGAGCTGTTCCTGTTGCTCCACCATTTGCCCGTATTGCTTCCTCCATGCGGCCACCTGTTCCATGGCTTGGATCAGGTTAGCGGTGTCCAGCACCAGGATGCCGGCATGAAGCGGAGCCGCCAGTAGTGTGGCGAACGACAGCACTGCAATCTGAATGATGCGTTTCATGAATGGCTCCTTATTTCCCGGTGCGTACTCGTTCAAGGGTGTGGCGTTGATATAGCGGGGTGTACCGTGCATGCTCAATGGAGTTACTTGTCTTTGGCCTGTCCAAAATTGAATTGGCATGTGGCTTGGGATCTTTGGGGGGCTTGGACGAGGGCGCCTGTAGTAAGCGTTCTAGCAGCCTGAAGATAGCGCGGCCAACTCCTGATACCGATGCTCCGCCAAATAGTGCGGTGGCAAGCTGCGGAAGAAACAACATGATGATTGTCAATACGATAGAGACAAGCAGCAACGCGCAGGCGGCATCGATGACATTTAATGCATCTGCTTTCCCGGTAATATGCCTTGCATATTGACTGGCGAACGATGTGAGCATTACAAACGTGAGGCCTACTAATACCTTTAAGAATATGTAGTTGAGCGTTTGCCCCAACCAGCTCTCCGTGTACTTTTGCGTGCTGGGCCAGATCGCGCAGAGAATGAACGCTGGCCCTACCGAAAAGGTAAGAGTGACGCTTACTTTTGCCAGCAGATATAGTCCTAGCCCAACGGAGAAAAGCGCTGCTTGAGAAAGTGAAACAACGGCGGCTGCGAAAAGTAGACCAACATGTGGAAGGACACCGACCGTTGCGTCACTCCAAAGCTTGTCGCCTAGGATTGCATAGGGCTCAGCCAATTTGTCTAGCACTGCCCCGAAGGAAGTCTCTCCCGTAGTGATTTCCATGACGGCAATACCGATTGAGGTAAGACCACCAACAATGACTTCCTGGTAGACGCCGACTTGAAGCGCCAGTTCAGTGATAACAGATATTCTCAGGATCTTCTCCAAGACTCCCGAAAATGTTTCGTCGCCATATCCTCGTGACAAAGATATACCTCTAAGTATGAGATAAATTGTTATGCCCGTCAGCGCGATCGGTTGCAACGCTGTGCATAGCGCGGAGCTCTTGCTTGTCACAAAGTCGGACAGCAAGATATCAATAGCGTTCTCAATGTTTTCAGCGATCTTCACAGGATCTCTTTTTCTAACTGGGTTGAATAGGCATGGTCCATGCTGTGGTGCACACGTCCTATTTTTTTTCGCTCTTGGGATTTCCACTAGCTTGCCGTGGGGGGTGTTGTGGCGCAGCAGGACCGTACTTTTCTTCTGGATTGAATTTAAACGTCGTAGAGCCATCGTCGTTCTCTTGCGTTTGATGAGCTGAATTGGGACGGCAACCTGCCTGGAGAGTCACAGCAAGGGCCAGACTTAGAAGTTTCAATAAAGTAGAAGCCATGATGATTCCCTAGCGTTGAAGGATGAGGGCTCGCCGCGCGGCGATGCGTTGGTGCAGCAAGGGTTCCCAGGTATCCGGATCGTCGCCGACCTCGGTGCGGATCTGGTCGAGTAAAGCGACGTTGTCGAGCGAGCCTGACAGGATGTTCAGTATCTCGGGCATGCCGCCCAGGTCGTAGCGGAGGATGGCGGACCGGTGTCCCTGCTTGAGCAGAAACAGGCGGCTGTCCTCAGCCATGTTGCGGATGATGGTGAATTCCTGTTCGCTGAGTTTGAATCCCTGTACGTAGTCGTCGTGGTCGGCGGCGGGATTGGGTAGGAAGATCTTGGTGGCCGATTGCTCGACGATGGTCTTGCTGATCTTGTGTCCCAACACGTCCGACGGCGACTGGGTGATGAAGACGCCGAGGCCGTTTTGCTTGCGGATGGTTTTTTGCTTGTTCAGCGCGAAGTCCTCCAGCGTTTCGTTCCGCAGCGCTTTCCAGAACTCTTCCATCCAATAGATGAAGGGGCGCCCATCGATCATCTTTTCGCTCAGATGAAGCAGCAGCTCGACTATCGGTGCGCAGAGTTGTCCATCGTCGATGAATTCGGTGTAGTCATAGCCGTAGATGCGGATCTGTTCGTCGTCGAAGTGGTGCGTGTGGACAGGGTTGTCGAAGGCCCAGCCTAGCGCATGGTCGCCGGTCCATTTCAGCAGACGGTCGCGCAGGCTGTTGCCGCCGGCCCTGATCGGCAGGTTTTGCCAAACCGCGCCGAGGCGACGCAGCTGGATGGGCATGGCGTCGCTCATCACGGTGCGCACGGCGTGGCTGATGTCGTGTTCCTCGGTGGTGCGCAGGTCGGGATGGGACGGGCCTGCAAGCAACTGGGTGAACTTCTCGCAGAATGCCAGGTGGATCTCGTGAGTTGGCAACTGGTAGGGATTGAAGCCGGTGGGTTCGCCGCGTTTGAGGGCGCGGTATTGGCCGCCGGCGCGGCGGATGCAGATTTCGGCGCCGCGGTTATAGTCCAGGAAGACGCCGCGCAAGCCTTGGTACTTGAGCGCGAACAGCATCAGGCCGTTGACCAGCGCGGTCTTGCCGCTGCCGGTGGGCCCGATCACGGTGGTGTTGCCGGGCTTTTTCTCGTCGGTCGAATCTTCTTCATCTGGAGTGACATGGTGATTGAAGAAGTGGGGCTGGCCGCTGGGTGTCTGCATCAGCGCCAGCGCTTCACCCCAGGGATTGCCGTGGCGCTTGCCTTGCGCGAAGTTGTGCAGCGGCGCCAGGTTGGTGAAGTTGCGGCTGCTGATCGATGCTGCGCGCGGCCGCAGCCGCCAGTTGCCGGGCAGCTGAGCGAACCAGGCGCATTCTGGGATGGCGTCGACCGTCGCCATAACGAAGCCTGGCCCCTCCTGCAAGGCGGTGCGGGCTTGCGCCATGTGGCGCGTGGCGTGTTCCAGGGTGTCGCCGAATACGGCCAGCGAGTAATGGTATTCGCCCATATGGATCGCGCCGCTGTTGACGTCTTCCATGGCGGCGTTCATGTCGTCGATCTCTTCCTGCGACGGATCTTCCGACGCCTGCAGGTGGCCTTGCTGGCGCTTCAGCGCGTCGAGCGCGTCGCGTTTGCCCTGTATCGAGAAGCTTTGGGTTTCGATGTATTCGTAGTCGCTGTACAGGATGGCGTTGTTCATGCCCGGTTCGGAATAGCGGGGGTAGTCCTGGAAGTCGAGCAAGCCGGCGAAGCGGGTGCGACTCGGATGCCAGATTTCCACCATGCCGTTGCGTTCGCCGAAATGCAGGCGCGACACCGGCAGGTATTCGGCCAGGTCTGCCCGGCGGTACGGCACGTGTTCCCAGACGCCGTTGAGCAGGTAGCCATAGAAGCTGGCCATTTCGGAGCATAGCTGTCCGCCGTGCCGGTAGGCGCCGAGACGTTCGGGGCCGTAGCGGCGCAGGCTGGAGCGCAGGCGCTGGTCGAGGTCTTCCATAATGGCCAGGTGTTCCTGTTCGATGGCTTGGCGTGCGCTGCGCGATTGGCCGGCCAGCCTGTTTAGCATACGTGATACACCGCTCGGGGCGGGGCGGTAGATGACGGACATATACAGTTCAGTCACCATTTGCCGGTTTCTTGCAGTGGCGCCATCGAGGCTAGCGTTGTAGTCGCGGCTGAAGCGGTCGGCAAACGCATTGTCATAAACTCCGCTCAGGCGCTCGTGTACCTCGCGCCGCAGTTTGTGCTGCCACAGCGCATAGTGGCCACCGCCCAGCGAACGCCAGAAGTTGTGCAGCGCTTCCTTGCGTTCGGCGATGTAGGCGATATCGGCGGTTTCAAAGGTGATGCCGTCCAGGCGCCAAGTGGCGAGATAGTCGCCGGTGCGGCGCAGCCGCACCAAGTCGGGCGCCACCAGCGCACCGAACGGAACGTGGTCGGCGCAAGTCGCTTCGCTGTTGGCGATGCGCTGCGATGCGTTGGCGTCGCGCATGGTCAACTCCGGCGTCGATAGCGTAGTGGACTGTAGGAGCATGCCCCCCAACGTTGGCGAGCCGCACCCATGCGCAACCGCATCCGCAGCCTTAGGCCCATCTGGCGCAGGCGCTGGTCATCCTTGCGGGTGATCTCGCGCATCGCCAGCACCAGCGGCAGGTACAGCGCCGCCAGGTACAGCGAGACATACGGGGAAACCAGGTAGAACAGCCAGACGGCGAGCAGCAGGAAGGCGCCGGAGACGCCCAGCAGCGGCATCCAGGGTACGCCCCAGCACATGGCCGGACGGGTACAGCCCCTGAAGATGGGATCGCGGAAGGCGTCCATGATTCAGCTGCCCACCAGCAAGGCGGCGATGCCGGCGGCGCCGCCCACCAGGCAGCCGCCCCAGAGGAGGTGGCTGACCTCGGTGATCTTGGCATGCCGCCATGCCACCTGGAACCCCGCCACCATGATGGTGATGGTGAACAGGGTCACGGACACGCCGATCAGGGCAACCTGGATTGCGTTCAAGGTTGAGCCGAACTTACTCAGCTGGGCGTGGGCCGGCAGGGAAAGGCAGCAGAGCAGCGCGCCAGTCAGGACACTGCGGTGCCTAGCGACGTTGCGGTTGTGGCGGCGGTCAGGCTTCATGGGGGGCTCCTTCGATTATGGCTGTTGATTCATCCATGCGTGTGTCGGTCCAAGGTGTGCAGGCATTTCATTCACTCAATTTTTGTTATGTTTTACTTAAAACATGAGCTCACACTAGTGCGATTTTCGGACGGCTGCAAGCACGCCGAAGCGGCCGTTTGCTCTGTCGCTAAACCTCGGCGTTTTCAGAGTTTTGAACAAACCTGGCTTGATATGGCTCAGTGCGTCGTCGGCGGCAGTGCGTAAATTGGGCGAGCCGGGTGCTGGCGGTACGGGTTTGGGTCGGCCTTTGCGCTTGCCCATGACGCGCGTTTGAACGCAGCGTACAAGCGGCGTGGAGGCGGTGTGCTCCGCTTGAGTAGAGCGTGCCGTGTCACAGTGGAGCGTGAGCATGAAAGTCATGGTTGTAGCGAGTCAGAAGGGCGGCGGCGGCAAGACGGCGACGACTTGTCAGCTGGCTTACTATCTGCTCGACCTCACTGTGCCGACCTTGTTGCTCGATCTGGATATGCAGATGAACGCGACGCGTTGCATGTTGCGCGGCCGCGTTGCAGCGGTGGCGCGGTTCAGCACCACGCAGGTGTTCGAAGGGCACCGGTCGGCGTTGCCGGCCGGGGACTTGGTGCTGGTGCCTGCCGACCAGGGGCTCGGCGAGCTGGAGCGCCAGCCGCAGCGCCATAACGACTTCGTCAACGCCCTGCAGGCTTTCCTGCAGGAGGTGGCGCCGCGTTTCCGGGTGTGCCTGATCGATACCCATCCTAGCCCGGATGTGCGTTATGTCGCGGCGCTGGCGACGGCGGATCTGGTGCTGTCGCCGATCGTGCTGACCCAGGAGGCGCTGGAGGGCGTGGGCGCGTTTCTACATCATCCCCGCCACGGCTATCTGCGCATCAGGGAGCGGCTCAATCCGCGGCTTGAGCTGGTCGGGCTGTTGCCGAACATGGTGGAGGCGACGCCGTTTCAGCGCGCCAACCTGCGGCAGCTGGTCGAGCAGCACCCCGGCTTGCTGATACCGGTACAGCGCGGGGAGGTGGCCGGCTATGCGCTGATCCCGACGCGGACGGCGATCGCGGAGGCGCAGGCGGCGGGCGTGCCGCTGTGGCAGTTGCGCCAGGCGGCGCCTGCCGGGGCGGCGAAAGCGGCGGGCGCGATGCCGCTGCGCAGTGCTGCGCGCGACGCCTGGCGCGAGATCCGGCCGTCGTTCGAGGCGATTGCGCGGCGCCTGGGTGTTGGAGGCTAGCGTGGCACTGGACCTTTCCATGCTCGATGTGGCGCCTTCGGCAGCGACTTGGCGTACGCCGACGGCGCCGCTGGAGGCATTCGACGAGGATCCCGGCAATCTGCGTTTCGAGGAGGAGGAAGCCGGCGAATTCGAGGCGCTGGTGGCCGAGCTGGGGGCGCGCGGAATGCTGCAACCGCTGGTGGTGCGGCGCATGCCGTCGGGGCGTCTGCTGATACGCTTTGGTTTCCGGCGGTTTCGGGCGGCGCGCTGTGCCGGCCTGGCGGCGGTGCCGTATGTCGTGACCGAGGACGAGCGCCAGTTCGATGATTATGCGCAGGTGGCGGAGAATGCCCGCCGGCGGGATCTGCAACCGCTGGAGCTGGCGACTTTCATCGCGCGCAAGTTGACACAGGGCGAAAGCAAGAAAGCAGTGGCGGCACGACTACGGATGGACGCCAGCGCGGTCACGCATTTGCTGGCCCTGGTGGACGATCCGCCGCCGATGCTGCTGGAGCTGTATCACAGCCGGCGTTGCCGCTCACCCCAGTACTTGTACGAGCTGCGCAAGCTGTACGGGCGGCAGCCGCAGCTGGTGCAGAGGGCGTTGGCGGATGGCGGCGAGTTCGATCGCCGGGCGTTGGCGGCGCTGGCAGCCGGGGTGCACGCGGTGGTGCTCGACGATGGTGGCGGCGCGGCGCCGGCAGCGGCGAACGGTTCCGCTGCGCCTGCGGCATCCTTGACCGCTGCGGCCGGGCCGCCGTCAGGGGAGGCGCCGATACGGCGTCCGGGGCTGTTTGCTTTGTACGACGGACGGGAGGTACTGCTGGTGCTTCAGCGCAGGCCCAGTGCGGCGGGACGGATCTGGGTGCGTTGCGATGGCGAGGACGTGGAGTTGTCGTTTGATGAGTTACGTCTGTGCCGGCTGGTAGACCTGGCCGGATCGCGCTTGCGGGGCGAACGGATGGCGAACGTTCGCGCCGCAGTGTTGTCCGTGGAGGAGGCGCGGACGTGTTGAGATTTTCTGCGTTGTTGGTCGTATTGGCGTTTGCTTGCTACACCGCACACAAGGTCAATGACTTGCTGGCCTGCGAGGATATCGATGTCGTTATGTGGCTGGCGGCTTTGTTCGTTGTCACATGCGCTTGTGTGTCCATGATCCACGATTAGCGTGGTTCGCCTTCGCTGCCGTCAAGAGGCAGGAAAACTAGCCGGAGCGTTGAGCTGACGGGGTTTTCGCTGTCAGACGTTAAAGCGCGATGACGGCACGGGCGGCTATGCTTTTGCACATTGGCGAATCACACAATTCCGTTGTGTTGTTACGCTGCAGGAC
Source organism: Duganella sp. HH101 (assembly GCF_001758795.1). Classification (NCBI taxonomy): domain Bacteria; kingdom Pseudomonadati; phylum Pseudomonadota; class Betaproteobacteria; order Burkholderiales; family Oxalobacteraceae; genus Duganella; species Duganella sp. HH101. The sequence continues at coordinate 117,039 of NZ_LRON01000019.1, forward strand.
TCTTCGTTGATATTTTCTGCCACAGACGTTCCAGCATTCGTTCATAAGCAGAATCCTCGGGTTCTACGCGGTGTAATTTCGCATCATCTTGCTGCGCTTGCAACGATTGTTCTTTGCCGTGTTCCAGGCAGTGGGTCGTGTATTTTTCGGCCTCAGAATCATTGCCAATCAGATGGTAGCTGTACCCAAGATTTCCCCATAGCGCGGTGCCATTTGATGCATTGACGAAAGTGCGTCCCTCATCAAAACTGTTTATCGCCTCTGTCAGTAATCCACGTCGTGCGTCCGTGTGCCATTGTTGTTTGGCGTTCATGAGTTTTGTGAATCCAACGCCATTCAACGCGCTTGCCAACAGTCCTTGCATCTCTGGCAAATGGTTTGAGCGTAAGTAAGGTATGACCGACTCAAAAATAGCCACCGCTTCCGCATCTTTTTCCATTTTCGACAGCATCAGCGCTTTGTTGACTTTTGCCCTAAGGACTTCGGCATGTACAGCGGGATAGGCGTCGCTACCATATCGTTGTTCGATCAAGTCAAACGCGGCGATGGCGCCATCGAAGTCGCTGTAGCTCCCGAGGATATAACCTTTCTGTGCGAATCCGCCAGCCACTACGGCACGCAGATCATGATTGATATCTGCGGCATAACGTCGCTCGATCTCATCGCATCTTGCAAGTCCTCGTGCGGACTGCGACAGCTTATGCAGGACGTAGGCATGGTTCGCGAGAGCTTTCGCCGCGATCAGTCTCAATCCTGGCTCTGGCGCTTGACCAAACTGGTTGTCTACTTGCTGGTAGGCTGCGCTGGCCTCCTCCCGCATGCCTTGCTGATTCAGACGAAATCCCTTATTGAAAAGCGCCCTGGCTACTTGCTCTCGCACCGCAGTTTCGGTATTGGCGTTAAATCGCTGTTCCATCTCTTCATATACCGCGATTTCCTGAGTATGCCGATTCAAATTGCCCAGTGTAATAGCCTTTGAAAGCAGGTACTGCGCGAGCTCTTCAGGTGTGCTTGTAGACGCGTTCCGGAGGGCGCCATCGAACGCGTCTAGGGCGCTTTCGAATTTTCCATCTGCGTACAGGTCAGCCCCGCGAATGTAGTAGTCAGCGGCGCTGAAGGTGCTTTCTGGCTTAGATGTTAGATCGGCGCTGGCTTGGCTGACGATCTGGCGCGATGTGCTGTCTTCGGACTTAGCGGGTATGGCTCCGCTGTTTTCTGATTGCATTAGTCGTTCCGCTGCGACGATTTTTTCCTGGGCGGCCTTCGCATCGACCGCGACTTGGTCGACGTGCTGCGCGATGCCGCTCCTGGCATCCGCTACTTCCTGCTTGAGGTTGTCGATCGTTTGCTGCAGCTCCTCTTCTTTGTCGCTGAACCACTCCCTGACTTGTTTCTTAGCCACCCCGACCACGCTGAAATAGACCCCCAGGCCGGCGAGGGCGATGATCACGGTGATCAGTACGCCGGTGCCGGCGACGATGTTGCCGACCCAGGTTGTTTGCGACCCTTGCATGGTGGCCAGGGCGCCGAAGTCGGCCAGACGTTTGTCGTTCGCTTCGGTGCTCAGCTGGAGGATATGCCGTTGGACGGCCAGTTCGTTCTCAAGCTTTTGCACGCGCTCCTGGCTCTGGGCCAGTTCGTCCTTGGTGGCGAACTTGTCGGGTGGTGCGGCGAACGAGTTATGGCAGCTTGCCGCGAGCAGCAGGGCAATCAGGAAGCGCATCAGCATCTTGGATGGTCGAGTGTTGGAAGTTGCCTAATTGTATCGTAGATGTACGGAGGGCATGGGTGTCAGATGCGAGTGCCTGCGCTTGGGTTTGTCGGTTCTTGTGCTGTGGTTCGGGGAGCGTCAGGCGGTTGGGCGAGGCCCTGCGGGCCCGTCCTCCTTGCGGGTCGCTGCGCTCCGTCCCTGCGGGACCGGGCCGGCTGCGCCGTCCCGCCTCCAGTCCTCCTCTCGCAACCCCGGCAGGGACTGACTGGCCAAGGGCAGCTGCGCTCCCCTTGGGAGGATGAGGAGGACGCGCGGCGCGCTGCGCCCCGCTGACCCCGGAACGGCCTGAAGTGAGGGAAGGGCGCTTACACAGTCCATGCCAGCGATACCCCCGCTGGCATGGACTGTGTGCCGCCGCTGCGCTGTGAAGCCGGCCGCGCCCCTCCCTGGGGCGCCTGCGGCGCACCCCCACGAGGGCAGCAGGGGCCGCGACGCCCATTGCGCCAATCCCCCCACAAGTCCCCCCGGTTGGGGCGAGGGGGACTTGTGGGGGGATAGACGCACGCAATGGGCTGAAACCGCGGCCCCTACCCCGCTGCCTGCAAACCACCCAACCCAACCCTTCCCTGAGGGAAGGGCATTCGCCACCCCCCGCCCGCCCCGGCGGGAGCGAGAGAGTCCAAGCGAGAGGATGAGATTGCAAACCTCTCTTTTGATCAACTTTCTGGAGGACACATCATGACTACCTTGGGACAAACCGATGCCAACGGCAAGCTGAACGGCGGCCGCATCACGGCGACGCTGCTGTCGCCGGCTGCGCGCTTGCAGGCGCTGCCGCGTCATTTCGGGCCACTGTTCACCACCGTCGAGAACTGCGTCTACGACACGATGCGCCACCTGTGCGCTGCGTATCGCGGCGACTTCTGGGACTTTTACGAGCTGTCGAACGGCGGCTTTTATATGGTCCCGACCGGGGCGGATCACTACCGCCTGTTCTGTCCCGGCAATGGCTACGAGGGCACGCTGAGCGCCGAGGCCACCGGCCTCGCGGTGTGCGCGATGGCCTACAGCCAGCTGTCGTTCTGGCCCGACGGCGGGCGCATCGCCGAGGACTACTACCGGCTGCGCGACTACATAGCGACCCATGCGGCCGTGCGCCAGCTGTATGACGTGCTCGATTGAACCATGTGCCGTGACACAGGGGCCGTTGCGGCGGCTCCTGTTGTGCGGCTTCTGTTGTTTGTCTTCTTTATGCCAGCCATTCTTATTCGGAGGAATCATGTCTGCATTCGTTGAAATGACTCGGGAACATGGCGTCGATGACGACCACTGCGCCGAGGTGCAACAGGCCGTCGCCCGCTCGGCGACCATCATCACCAAGCACGCGACCTTGCGCCACGCCACCCATGCCCAGCTGGTGCGCAGCCCGCGCAATGCGCGCCGCAAGCCGCGCGATCCACGCGAGCTGCGCGAATTGAAGGCGCTGCTGCGTTCGCAGGGCTTGCTGCAAAATCTGGTGTGCTTCGAGCAGCACACCGACGGTGTGCCGAACGGCCTGCTGGAGGTGGCCGCCGGTGACAGCCGCTGGCTGATGCTGGGCGAGCTGATCGCGGAGGGCGACCTGCCGGCCGACTATGACATTGTGTGCCTGATGGTGACGGAGGCCGAGGCGGTGATGGTCAGCTTGGCCGAGAACCTCGGCCGCGCTCCGCTGCATCCGGCCGACGTCTTCGACGCCATGCGGGCGCTGGCCGACGAGGGACGCGGCGTGGCCGAGATCGCGCTGGCCTTCGGCACCGAACAGATCGCGGTGCGGCGGCAGCTGAAACTGGCGAACGTGGCGCCGCGCCTGTTCGCGCTGTTCCGCGCCGACAAGGCCAGCTATGAGCAGATGGCGGCGCTGGCGGTCTCGGACGATCATGTGGCCCAGCAGCAGGTGTGGGACAGCCTGCCGTCGTGGAACAAGCCGCCCAGCCAGATCCGCCGCTTGCTGACGGCGCAGCAGGTCAACGTCCGTACCGACCGGCTGGCGCGCTGGGTCGGCGTCAAGGCTTACGAGGCGGCGGGCGGGGTGGTGCTGCGCGACCTGTTCAGCAACGACGGCGATGGCTACCTCAGCGACGTGGCGCTGCTGGAGTCGTTGGCGCGCACCAAGCTGGAGCGGGTGGCGCGCAAGCTGGCGGCCGAGCGCTGGAGCTGGATCGAGGTGCGTACGCGCATCGAGACGGCCGAACTGGCCTGCTATGCGCAAGCCCGCACCGTCTCCGTGGCACCGGATGCAGCGCAGGCGGCGGCGCTGGCGCAGCTGGACGCACGCGAGGCGGCGCTGGACGACGAGCAGGACGATGAGCACGACGATACTGCGCGGGAGGCGATCGAGCGGGAACGCGCAGCCATCGAGGCGGCGCTGCGCCGTATCGATCCGGCCGACGCGGCGCTGGCCGGGGTCTTGGTGACGATCGATGCCGAGGGCAAGGCCAGCGTGCTGCGCGGCCTGATAAGGCCGCAGGACCGACCCGGCAAGACGGCGGACCGGCCGGCCGGCAAGCGGGCGGCCAAGCCGAAGCCGGTGCACAGCGCCCGCCTGAGCACCTTGCTGAGCGCCCAGCACACGCTGGCCTTGCGGGCGGAAATGGTCAATCAGCCGGGACAGGCCTTGTTGCTGCTGGCGCAGCGCCTGCTGCACAGCGTGTTTTACCGCGAACGGCACGGCGCCGAGGTGTTGCAGCTGGCGCTACACGAACCGGACTTGCCGGCCGAGGCGCAGAGCGGACCGGCGTGGGAACGCTTGGCGGCGCAGCATGTGGCGCTGGCGGCCATGCTGCCCGAGCGCGACAGGGACGGCGGGCTGCTGGCGTGGCTGCAGGCCCAGCCGCAGGCGGTGGTGTTGGACTGCCTCGCCTATTGCAGCGCCTGTGCGCTGAGCGCGGCGCACAACGGCGAGTCGCCGGTGCCGGCGGTCGAACAGTCATGCCGCTTGCTGGCGCTGGACATGCACCGCTGGTGGCAGCCGAGCGCCGCCAATTACTTCGAGCACGTCAACAAGGCGCGCATCGCAGAAGTGGTGGCGCAGGCGGTGTCGCCGATGGCGGCGGTGCCGCTGGAAAAGCTGGGTAAGCGGGCTGCTGCCGAGGCGGCGGCGCGTGCGGTGGCCGACAGCGGCTGGTTGCCGGCGCAGTTCTGCGCGGCGTCGGCAGGAACTGAACACGCTTAGTTTGAGCGGCCATTCCGCCGCTGCTGCGCAGTCCTTGAGCCTGCGCAAGCGGGCGGTGGTCGGGCTTTGCGATAGTGCGGACACGGCATGCGCCGTGTCCGTTTTTTTTCAGCCCCGACGGGAGGATGCGATGAGCGAGCGTATCGAGGTGTTGCAGCTGGAGGCCTGGATCAACCGCTTGCGCGCCGCGCAGCCGCCGGAAGCGGCCGAGCTGTCCGAACCGCTCCAGGTATTGGCCGAATTGTACGGACGCATGATCTACGCCGGACAGTCCGCGGTCGAACTTGCCGACCTGGGCGAGGCGCAGCGTGCGTTGCTGCGGCGGCTGGCCGCCGACGCGCCAGCCATGGGCCCGACCTAAACCGCCGGCGCACGCAGCAGCTGCGCCGCCGCCACCACGAAGCTCGACATTCCATCTATCGACGCGGCCGCCCACGGCCTGCGGGTCGAGACCCGCGCCAACGCCGTGCCGGCGTCGTCTTCCCATTCAAATTCGATCTCGCAGGCCAGCGCGCCCGGCTGCGGGTAGCTGCTGTCGGCCGCAAGTTCCGGTCGGCCGGCGGCGCGTGTCGTCAAGATGAACTTGTGTTCGATGCCATGGGCGTCGCGCAGCGTGCAGGCGACATAGCCGGGGGCATGGTCATCGATGAACTGGGTAATGTGGAGTGGGATGGCGGGCGAGTGGGTGGTCAAGTCGGCGGTCCTGGGGCGGTGGAATGGAAAGGGCGGCGAAGGCGCGACGCTATTCTAGCGCGGCGGCTGGGGTGTTTGCGCCGTTGGCCGGAGAGGGCGTTATCGTCGGGGTTGTTTGGGGGTGCTTTGGTTGTGGCGGCTGGGCAAGTGGCGATGTTACGGATGTGGTTGGTTCACTGGCGGCGCTTGATATTATCAAGAATTGAAGAAGGAGAAGGACTAATGCAGGATAGGCTGACGCCGGTCAATGTGCTCCGCTGAGGGAGCGCTACGATGAAAGTGAAAGTGGTAGAGAAAGCACAAACCAACGAAAAGCCAGCGAGGCCGCCATGCCCGATTGCTCCCGACCGAATCGCATCAACATCGACCTGGGTCCTTACAAACAACGGTGGGTGGCATATTGCGCGTTGCACCAGCTCACACCCAGCGCCGCGTTCCGCCAGGTGGTCGCCAAGCTGACGGAGAATATGGCAACGGCTGGCGATGCCGCAGCAGCGCCTCCGACCACGCGCAAACACCGCAAGGAAATCGGACTGACAGACGCGGAGCTGCGCTTTGTCGAGGCATGCGCTGAAGCCGAAGGATTTTCCCCGACGCGCTGGATCATCGCATTGATCCAAGCCCGCATGGGCAACGGCGCCCAGTTCGGGCAATTCGAACTGGCAGCCTTGGGCAAGTCCAACCTGATACTGTTGACCATAGCGCGGCAGCTGCGCCAGATCGCCGGGATGCAGCAAGGCCTCGCCGGCGGCCCGATGCCGGAATTGCTGCCGGTGGTGGCAGAAGTCCGCACCCGCATCGCCAATCACACCGCCGAAGTTGCGCAGGCGATAGCGCGCAATATTGAAAGGTGGCACGGCAAATGACGACGTTAGCCCAGACTGATGCCGAACTGCTGCGCTGGCACGAGCAGGGATTCAATGAACGGCTGGTACGCAAGGTCATGGTGCGTGGCATTGGCGGCATTACGCTGCGCAAGGCCAGCCGATCCGGCATGCGGATGACGGCGGACGGCGTGCGCGGCCATTTGCAAGCTATTGTGCAGCGCAAGCCGCAGGCGATGGTGCGCATTTCCGGCGGTGGCAAGGGCATGCGGCATATCCGTGCCCATTTGGACTATATTTCGCGCAATGGCCAGCTGGAGGTGGAAGACCAGAACGGCGAACGTTTCAATGGCCGGGGAGACGTGGCGGAGCTGGCGCTGGCCTGGCAGCACGGCGGCATACCGATCGCCGAAGTGTCGGCCCGGCGCGAAGCGTTCAACATCATCTTGTCGATGCCGGTCGGGACCAACGCGGAAGCGTTGCGCCAGGCTGCGCGTGCGTTCGCGCAGGCTGAGTTCGGCGGGCATCAATATGCGATGGTGCTGCACACGCAGGACAGCGACCCCGGCCGCGAGCCGTCGCCGAATCCCCATGTGCACCTGTGCGTCAAGGCGCGCGACGACGATGGTGTCCGGCTGAATCCGCGCAAGGACGACTTGCGCCGCTGGCGAGCGCGTTTTGCCCAGCGCCTGCGCGAACGAGGGATCGACGCGGCAGCATCAAGCCGGCTGGAGCGATTCCAGTCAGAGAGGGGGCAGAAGCAGGGCGTGCGCCACAAACTGCTTCGCGGCGAACCCTTTCGTGCTCGAGGGGCGGATGACGTCCGGCGCGCGGAGCGAGCCAAGCAAAAGGAGACTGCAATGCTGGTGCGCTTTGCCAGCGCGGCCGGCGTGCTGGCGCGCTCGCCGATTGCGACCGACCGGCGGCTGGCGCTGGAGCTGGTCGACGTGTGCAGACGTGCTCGCAGCCCGGCGCTGCGACAGAATCGAGAGATCGGAGCAAGGAGGGAGCGATGAAACGCAATGCTACTCGCCGGGAAGTCGGCAGGGCGATCAGGGCAACGAGTGGTTGTGTGCCAAGTCACAAGACGTTCGGTGAATGTCTGTTGTCGGCTGCCGCCTTTTTATGGTGGCTGGTATGGTTGCCGCCACATGCTGTTGGCGTGGTATGGCGTTACAGTATCGCGATCGGGATGGGGGCGATCCGCTGGGCTTGTCTGGCGCTGTTTGGCGCAGTCGGCTTGCTACTTATTGGCAGCCTGTGTTTTGGCGTCGGCGGTGTCTTGTTGTATCCGCTGTGGCATTGAGCTGGGCTCGCGGTGACGCAGTTCGTCTAGGTCTATACGGACGATGGCGCGCACGGGCATGTGCTGCAGGCGCTGGTTGCCTGTGTGCAGCCCGACCGCGCCCAGTACGAAAATATCCTGGTCGACGACCTCGATCCCATGGGGCGCCTCCAAGACGTCGGCGAGAGCGCTACGCAGCTGTCGATGCCGCTCGAAGACATAGATTGGCGACGACGGCCAGAACGCACCTGGACGCCGACATCGGCCGTGTAAACGCCACAAGGCTCGCGTAAACTTAACACATGCTTAGCCTAGCCGACCTACCCAACGATACCATGTTAATGAAATGATATGGAAAGCGCGACTACAACTCATGAGAGGACGGCGCCAATAAGCGGGTTCGAAGCAGAGCGTCATGATTAGTTAGTCGATCGCAACTCGAAATGGTCCCCATTCACATGGTAGATTCGGTGAATGGCGCCGGCAGCTGGTCCGTAAGTCTCACTACCCTGGTATCCGTCAGGCGATATCAACCTAATCCTTATGCCGTAATGAACTGCCGCGACATATGCTTCTCTTTCGGTTCCCCACTCGCCAAGACTCCTTATTCGGTTTATGAATCTAGCTTTACTATACAGCCCGAATCGCGGACTCAGCGTCGCCCAATTAGCGTCGACATAAGCCACGATTTCTGCCCTGACTTGAGCATGGCGCTCTTGATCACCATATTGAATGTAAGCAATACATCTAAACAGACAGTTGCCATCGGGGGTGATGCTAGGAGGCGCATCATGGTGTCCGGCGTCGCCACCCGCCGCTGCCGCCTTAGACTGCCCAGGCGAAAGTCCTGTTTTGCTCTTTTTCGCAGGGTCCTGCCGTGGCAAGTTTGACTTTGGTCTCGCCGGCGGCGGACTGGAGGCGGCTTTAGCGCCTAAACTTATTGATCGTTGGCCATCGACATCATCCATATCACTGGTATCGTCGGTGCCATCTGTATCTTCATCATCGTCATCATCGTCATCAAGTTTTCTCTTTAACGATAAGGCCGCTCGCTTCCGGTCTCCCGATGGCAACGTGAGTACGACGGGCCGATGATCTGATTTATTAGCACCCATACGCCCCTTTGCCACTACGGCACGAGGTGAGTTCCTTGTCGTTAGTGATGCTGCGCTGGCGTTCGGAAGATTGATGTTGCTTTGTTCTACAACCTCTGCCTTTATCTGTTCATGCCCTGGATAGGTTGAGGTTTTACGGTGTACCAAGACCTTGTCCAGAGGATAGCCGGCTTCAGAAGTCGCCATTCCCTTCGTGAGATTCTCATAAGAAGTCTCACGACTGCTGCTCCCAATATCACTGCTATAAGTGTTAAAATCGCCCATGACGACATCGTAGCTAGCCTGTTGGGCTGTGCGCATCGCTGCTTTTACATAGTTGTAAGACGTCGATTTGGACCCTCCATCATAGTCCGCATGGAAAGTAAGTACCTGATAGCTTTGCCCGTAGCCCGTGACCAGCGTAATCAAAACCGCTTGACGCCCGCCGTTTATATCGAGTGTTTGAGCTTGCAAGCTCTCGATGGATTCCGCGCGATAAATTAGAACTATCCGTTCACCACGTACGTCTCTCTGTACCATTACAACATTGGCCGGCAAAGCGGAGCTACGGCGCTCGCTCGCGGGTTCAAGAACTATAAGTAAGTCCCACTCATTGGCCAGAAGCCGATCAGCCAAGTTGGCAATCGTAAATTTGCCTAGAATATTCCAACATGCAATTCTCAATGGCATTGGCAATCACGTCTTTCTTTGCACGATCACTTATTGCGATCTTCAGCGTTGGACCTGCTAAAACCACAACTCTATCCGCAGTATAGTTGAAAGAATCTCAACAATTCTCTCACTTTGTCACCGACCAATCGATGCATTTAACAAGATGCGCCATCCGCTGCTTTAGCCGCAACAACTGGAGAAATTTCCAGCTGGCAGGTTTTATAAAATGGTGCAAACCAATTGCCGCATTGATAACTCTGCAGCCGAACGCGCTTTGCGCGGCGTGGCCATCGGCCGACGCAATTATTTATTTGCCGGCGCCGACAGAGGTCGGCAGCTGGGGTAACAGGGCAAGCCAGTCATGTGTATGGGGGGGCTGCGGTGTCCGCGCAATCGCTCGCCGCAGTGCTGCGCTGTTGGTAAGGTTGAACGTAACCGTAACCGCAACCTCGAGCGAGCACGACCGCATCGTTTGCTAGTCAGTTGTCGAAGTAGACGAACGAATGAGAGGAGTATGATAACCAATGCGTTGGGCGAGGAGGTCGATCTGTTTTGATGGTTTTTCTGATGGTATCGGACCGTTCAGGATTATAAAATCATCGAAGAATCAATCAGATAGTCTCGCCATTGATAATCGAGTGGCGATGTCGATGGGACTGAGACAGGTGGGAATCTGCTTTTCCCTGACAAAAGGGCGCAGGCGTCCGCCGTTGGCGATGTTCAATTTGATCGGCCTGGTCATTTCCCCGGCATCTTTCTGTATGCGCTTGATCATCATCATCAAAGTCGGGGCGTTTTCCAGGCTGAGCCGAAGGCCCAGGGCTTCATTGAAGCGGGCGACGATGGCGGCGGGATCGAATACGTCGTCGCCGGCCGCCATGTCGCCGCGTGACGTCTTCAGCAGCGCGCGTGTTGCATTGGTGGCCGCCATGTCGGAAATGTCCTGCATATCGCCCCGCTGCGGAGGCGCCGGCAGCAATACCTTAACAACCGGCAGGTCCCGTTGGTCGAGGTAGCCGGCGACCATTTCTTTCGGTGGGTGGTCGGGCCAGATGGCTTTAAGCAGTTGCGCAAGACGAGCCCCCGCCTTGGAGAGCTACTGGCCTTTCAGCGCATCGGCGCGGGCGGTGTATGCGTCGTCGATGCCGGCGACGTTCCATTGGGAGGCCGCGCCGCCGGGATCAGAAGCAGGCTGCGCAGCATACGTCAGTCCGCGGAAGACCAGTGGAGCGTAGGTCACGGATTCCGACGCCCAGCGTTGCGCCCAGCTGTCGGAGTCGCCCATGGTGTCTGCCACCTTGCGCGCCGCCCCGAGCAAACTGCCAGCCTGGGCGCCTCCCGGCATGACTTCGGCTGGAATGCGGTCCCATTCGGTATGCATGGACATGGACGTGGCGGGGTCGTGCAGGCTATTGCCGCCGCCCGTGTCGTTCCTGGCGCTGTAGGCGCCGCCTTCGGGATTGACGACGTTGCCTTGCTGGTCCGGGTAAATCGCGACCACGTGCATCGGCTGGTGGACATCGCCCAGGTAGTGGACAAGCAGCATCAGTGCTTCTTTTTCGTCGGCAAAGCTGAAGGGGCCGCCGGTGTTGCGATGTCGCAGATAGACCACTGCGGCGTTGATGGCGTGCACCACGTCGTGATCGTTCGTGCCTGCGTATCCAGATTGATAGTCGATGTGGACGTTGGAGACATCGGCATAGTGATATTGGTCGTGGCAATGTTGCCTGGAATTGGCGGTGCCGCATGGGGGCCAGTTACGTTGGACGAAGTTGGCGAAGCGCTCATTGTCTCCGGCGGCGTTGAACACGGCGCACTCCTTGTATTTGTCCGGCAGCCGTTGGTAGGAAAAGCGGCCATAGACTTCAACGACGTTCTTGGCGCAGTCGGCCCAAATGGAGACGGTTTCAAGGTTGAGGCCCGGCAGAATGCGCTGGACTTGTTTTGCCGCAGCGGAGTTTTTGAGCAGCGTGTCCGCGATGGCACCAACTTACTGATGGCCGGGCGGGCCGAAGGCCAAGGCGGGGGCGGTCAGGGCGAGCAGGCTGGCTGCCAGCACAGTAACGAAATGCTTCATGCGATCTCCTGGTTACGCGTGAAATGCATCATGAGGAGTTCTCCGGAGCCGATGATCTTGCCAGCTGCAGCAAAATTGACTGTTCGGATGAAATGTCGACGAGTTCGGGAGCCAGCTAAACGACTACAGGTGAATGTCAGATTGCCAACTTGAGTGCCAAATATGCAACTCTCCGTGACAACTATATATAAAAAATCTTGCGGGAAATACACAAATTGTCACCACCTCCAGTTGGCATGCCGACTGGTCTATCGCCGTCGGTACAAGGGGGGGAGACGGCTAATAGGAGCCGACATGAGTGCTTACCCCGGTTCCTCGACGGAAAACAGCTTGCCGAAAATTAAGGCTCCGTATGCCCAGGGCCCTCGGCAGATGCTGCAGGGCTAGTGGGTTTTTATCGGAGCGGTGGCGAGTTCGGAAAGTGAGTCCGAGCAGCTGATGCCGAATTGGAGAGCGCCGAGTCTTAGTGATTTCGAGCCACTCAGGGCTGAGCCGCGCGCGTCTCTCCGCATGCCGAGTAGATGTATCTATGGATGTTTTCACACTGCATTTTATGTTGTTTGTTTCGCAGTGTTACTATTGGATAGTATTTTCCTGGTGGAAATCAGTAGACTGAAAGAGAGCAAGATATCAAGGCGTTAAATTTTATGGAAGCACTCACGATCACCCCTGAAAGCTTCTTTTGGGGACTGCAAACCATTTGCGGCTTACATCGAAAACCGTTTTCTAGGGAGTTGGTCCAACAGTTCGTAGTTCCCCCCTACGATATCGCCGCGTTCTCTCAGGTTGCGACGCAGTTGGGTTTTGACATACAGCTACGTAAACGTAAGCCCGAAAAATTCCGAAATGCATCTTTCCCGCTGATCATATGGTTGGCACCTACCCTAGGGCAAGATGTATCTGCCAGCCCTGATGATCTTACCGTCGGGCTAGTTCTCCAAGCTAGCGCAACGCATGTTTTACTAATCGAGCCGACCATGGAGACGCCTGTCACCATTGCATTGGATGAATTTAAGCTACGTTACCGAGGGCATGCCGCATCTGTTGTCCCAACAGCAGATCTGGCAACCGAGGGCAATAGTGACGAAAGCCTGATACGCCGGAATTTTGGCTTTCGATGGTTTATACCTGAACTGCTCAAACACAAAAGACTCTGGCAGGAGATTTTGCTTGCATCGCTCATTATTCAATTAATTGCCTTAGCGACGCCCTTGTTCACCCAAGCAATTATCGACAAGGTAGTGGTTCACCGCACGCAAAGCACGCTGATTGTCATCGCGATTGGAATGAGCATATTCATGTTGTTTTCAGCGGCGCTGTCTTGGCTGCGGCAATATCTTGTACTCCATACTGGAAATCGAGTCGATGCTGTACTCGGCGCATCTGTTTTTGAACATCTTTTTAAGCTTCCTCCTCAGTATTTTCAGCATCGTCCGACGGGAGTCATCGCTGCCCGGCTGCATGGCGTCGAGACAATCCGTGAGTTTATAGCGAGCGCTGCGGTAACGTTAATTCTGGACTTACCATTTCTGCTCGCATTCGTTGCGATTATGTTTTATTACAGCGTGGCCTTGACTTTGGTAGTTCTCGCCTTGTTATCGATTATTGTATTGCTTAGTGTTCTAGTTGCACCATTGTTTCAAGAAAAATTACAAACGCAATTTCAATTGGGTGCTCGCAACCAGGCATTCCTGACGGAGTACATTGGAGGTCTTGAAACTGTCAAGTCCTTGCAGCTGGAATCACACTTAAACAATCGATATAGCGGCTACCTTGCCAGTTATTTGAAGGCTGGATTCTCGACCAAACAACTGGCAAACACCTACAACACGGCGGCAAATCTCCTTGAGCAGGTGATGAGCTTGCTTATTTTGGCCATTGGTGCATATACGGTCATGCATAGCGCTGAGTTTACAATAGGGATGTTGGTGGCGTTTCAAATGTTTTCAGGAAGATTGTCTCAGCCGATGCTACGTCTAGTTGGACTATGGCAGCAATTTCAGCAGGCAAGCTTGTCTATTGATAGACTTGGAGACTTGATGAATGCTCCTGTCGAACCCTATTCCGTTGTGCCGGCGCGGACTAATCAGCGTAAGGGTGACATCCGAATAGACGGTGTGGCTTTCAAATACGCCGAGCATTTGCCATTTATCTATCAGGGCCTCTCATTGACAATCGCTGCGGGGCAAATAGTAGCGATCATGGGGCCTTCTGGATGCGGTAAAAGTACGCTGGCGAAGCTACTGCAAGGCTTTTATCAACCCAACGCGGGAAGAGTGTTAGTTGATGGTGTTGATATCCGATATTTATCAGCCAATGAACTTCGCGGTAATTTTGGAGTGGTTCCCCAGGAAACAGTTTTGTTTTCGGGAACAATTTACGACAACCTGCAGATGGCCAGTCCGTTGGCGAGTTTCGAACAGATCGTGGCTGCGTGCCAGATGGCCGAAATCCACGGCGTTATTGAGGCATTGCCGGAAGGGTATCAAACGCAAATTGGCGAGCGCGGTGCTGGTTTATCTGGTGGTCAGCGGCAGCGTATCGCTATTGCGCGCGCGTTATTGAAGCGGCCAAGCATCTTGGTCTTTGACGAAGCCACCAGCGCGCTCGATACTCAAACTGCGGAGCACTTTGCCCATACGGTCAATGCATTGCGGGGAAAAGTCACTATGCTTTTTATTACTCACGGCCTGCCTAGGGGCCTTCACGTTGATGCTGTCTACCGGTTAAATCCGGACGGTGCTCAAAAAGTCGTGGCCCCTGCGCACATCGCGGCAACCCAGAATACCGCTTCAGCATAAATTTTGTATGACTTCTACTTCCCATACTTCTCAACCGGCCGCCCCAACCCTACGCCCGCCCACGCGCTGGCACGATCCACTTCGATTGATCCATGAGGACGCTCCTACGCAAACAGCGCGCACGGTTTTATGGATTGTTTGCTTACTCACACTGGTGATGCTCGTGTGGGCTGCTTTTGGCCAACTGGACATTATTGTTAGCGCCGAAGGCAGACTTGTACCACAGACCCTGCTGAAGATTGTGCAGCCCGCTGAGGCGGGGGTTGTCACGGAATTATTGGTCCAGGAGGGCGACCGTGTTCGTGCCGGGCAAATTCTTGCCCGACTCGACACGACATTGGCTCATGCGGACAGGTCCGGGATCGACAGCGACTTGCGTTCACAGCGCCTGCAGGTACGCAGGATAGAGGCAGAGCTTCGCGATCAGCCTTTGTTTATACGGACGGACGAAGATCGTGTGCAATACGAACAGCTAGCCAGACAATATACAGCACATAGAAGTACTTTTTTAGATGCATTGGCTCAGGAAAATTTTCTACTAGAAAAGTTGGAGCATGAGTTGCTGGGCGCAACTGAAGTATTGGCTAAGCTTGAACAAACGTTACCAAGTTTTTTGGCTATAGCGGAGAATTTCAAGTCCCTGGCGAAGGATGGCTATGTACCCGAGATGCGTAGTATTGAAAAGGGACGTGAAGCAACTGAAAAGGTCAAGGATTTGCATGCGCAGCAGGCGACCGTGGGCGCCTTAGGAGCATCAATTGCGGCTCAAAGGAAGAAAATTTCCCAGCTGCGCAGTAGTTATCATAGTGAGCTAGAAAAAGAGTTGGCCGAGGTGCGGGCGCGGATAGCGCAATTACAACCAAACCTGGACAAGAGCACATATCGCGAACGCCTAACGGAGTTGCGCGCCCCTCAAGCAGGAATAATCAAAGATCTAGCAACAACCACTGTCGGAGCAGTTGTGCAGCCGGGCTCTGTCGTTCTCACGCTGGTACCCAAGGATGAGTTGCTGTACGCCGATGTCGGTATTCGCAACGAGGACATCGGATTTGTTCGTGTCGGTCAGAATGCCCAAATCAAGCTCGCCACTTATCCCTTCCAGAAATATGGCATGCTCACTGGGAAGCTGATTTTTGTTAGTGAGGATGCACTCGACCCTGTCCGCCGCAGCACTGCGGCCGCGGGTGCCGAAGGAGAGCCTTCATCGGTAAATAGTGCTAATTATAAGGTGCGCATTCAACTTGAACAGCAAATCTTGCGAGATGCCGATGGAAATCAACTTCATCTCGCATCAGGCATGCAAGTTCAAGCGGAAATAAATCAAGGTAGGCGTACAGTTTTACAATATCTATTGTCTCCTATCAGCAAGGTTATTAACGAATCTGCCCGGGAGCGGTAATCCTTAATTGTGTTTTTTGACGAATTCCATTGATGACTTAAGTTCGTCTAAGTTTCCAAGAAATATCTAGAGAGATTTTTGAAATGAATAATATATCCATCACTTATATGTCTCGTGTCATTGGAATATTTGTTTTTTTCGGTTTATTTAATTTCCCATGCCTAGCCAAGGATTTTGAAATTCCAGGCGATAAATTCAGGTTATCAGTTAATGGCAGCGGTGACAAAGTACTAGCGGCGTGGCGTGGTATTGGAGGAGATTGGGAGGGAAAGCTGTTTTTTTCTGACGGTCTAAAAAGAACAAAAAATATCAAGTTTCCATCAAAATCAGTTCCGCATGGTTTTTCATATGACGGGAACGGGGTGATCTATGTTAATTTCGTCCAGGGAAAGCATAAAGTGTGGGTGAGAAATATTGATTCTGGGAATGATGTTTTTGCTTTCGAAAGTGACTACGGCGTGAGTTTTCTTAGTGAATACGCGGTGGGGCAGTATATATATTTATTGGATATGCCGACGGGAAGCTACGCTAAATGGGTTGAGCGCGAAAAAGATAAGGTGGTTTCTTTAGGTAAGAAATATTACAACTTCGCCGCAATGCCTAATTTTCTTAATAGTGGTGTATTTGTTTTGATTCCTAGAAATCCCCCCGAATTGGATATTCTTAAGGGGCAGGTCTCTGATTCTGTAACCTTATTTATAAATAAAGATACCGGGGCAATAAGTTGTGCAAAAGATGATTCGGTTACATGCGTTCGTGCAGATCATTTTTTTGGCTCGGGAAAAAGTTTTAGTAAAATTTTTTTAAAAACCCTCAAAAAAAATTGCCAAGTCGGTGATGCGTGGATTGATGTGCGCTCGTTGTCAACGTCAAGGAATGGAAAATTGGCGGCTTTTTCTTCAAACGTAACCGGCGAAAATAACCTGATTATTGTACGGCCAGAAGAAGGATGTTCGTTCTCGTTGCTAACTAATTAATGGTGAAAAATTATGAGTTTCCAATTCTATGGTAATTATGGCGGACCTGGCTGGACTGGAGGTGCATTTGTTGGACCGACTGAGCGCGGAAATTTCGATGTCGCGCCTAAGGATGCTTTGGATGGATTCTTTCGGCAGCACGACATGGACTATGCTGATGCAGAAGAGGCAAGGCAAAGAGGCGACGCGGGGGAATACTGGCGGAGAATAACAGAGGCTGATAATAAGCTAATTGATTCGATTGATAAACTTGATCAGCGTCTGATGGATGATCGGAGGGGACAGCCCGGTGACCCAATGCGCATTCGAGATGATGACGATATGTACACCGCTGCAGGCGAAGCTTCCGCTGTGTTTAAGGCAAAAAGAAAACTTATAAATGAGCCAGGCCGAAACGGTGCACCTCCCACTCGAGATGAGCAGAAAGCTATTGATAAAATGTTGGGTCAAAATGGCCTATCGCTTCCGCAACTCGCACCATGGCTACCAGGAACAGATCCCAATTCGCCGAAGTCACTAAGAAGAATTTTAGAAGATGCAAAGAAGGATTACTCAAAGGCGACCTTAGTCGGTCGCGAGAGCCCATTGGTGTTGGATTTGGATGGCGATGGTGTAGAAACTATTGGAATTTCAAAACGTGTACATTTTGATTTAAATGCAAATGGTTTTGCCGAGGCAACTGCATGGGTCTCTGCCGATGATGGAATTCTTGTTCTTGATAAAAATAATAATAATGCGATAGACGATGGTGCTGAATTATTTGGGAATTTTACTCCGCTAACTGCCACTGAACATGCTCAGAATGGGTTCGAAGCGTTATCGCAGTATGACAAAAATAATGATTCGACAATAAATTCGGATGATGCGGTTTTTGAAAAGCTTCAAGTTTGGCGTGACTTGAATGGCAATGGTAAAGCCGATGCTGGCGAGTTATTCCAGTTAAGTTATTTTGATATTTCTTCGATTGATTTAAGTTATTTCCAGCAAACTTCTATTGATTCCAATGGCAATGATCTCAGACAGGTTGGGTCATATACTTCGAAAACTGGGAAGAAATCTATCGTGGACATTTGGTTTGATAGTGACACGTCCCAGAGCTGGGTGCAACCTTATGTCCAAGTAAGTGATGCTATCGCTCATTTGCCAGATCTTCCAGCGTTAGGAAATCTGCCTTCGTTACGTGAGGCTATTGCCATAGACCATTCAAACGAGCTCTTGAATTTAGTTACTGACTTTGTCAACAACGCCACAGTGGACAACGCGAAGTCAAAATTTCTTGCTATTGTATCGAAATGGACAAACAGCGATTTAATCCGGGAGGATTTTAATGGATATGATGCACAGAGGCTGCATGTCTTGGAGCAATTATTTGGCGCGGATTTTTATAATGAATTTAACCGCTCAAGTGTCGTTGTAAATAGGTTTGCGGCTTCGTGCTTAGATGCTTCTTATGACAAGGTGATTAATGGGCTCTTTGATACATTTATGGCTCAGACGTTGTTTAAGCCTGCATATGATCTGGTAGGCGTGAAATTTGATCCAATTTCCAAACAAATGGAATTGGATGCAAGTAGGCTATTGACATACTTAAGTGCAAAGTATAATGATGATCCGGTTTCCGCCTCTAGATTTATGGTTGATTTTGGAGGGAATGCAAGAAATGTCAATGATTTTTCTAATTTGATTTTGGAGAAAATTCATGAGAGCGGCGATATCTTGGGGAGCGGATATTCGTATCAGCTCGCGGTAATGGGATATGAGCATGTCGTGGTGGGCACCCCCAATAGTGATGTGCTTAAAGACTTGAACGGACTAAATTCGATTATCGCAGGGGGAGCGGGAGATGATTCAATCTCAGACGTTGACGGCGATGATGTTGTTGATGGTGGCGATGGCGACGACAAGATAGAATACACTGGGAACGGAACTACCAAGTTGATTGGAGGAGCCGGTGATGACCAACTGAGCTCTTCGGGGTTTGGCAGTTCTCATCTAGACGGGGGCGACGGCAACGACAAGATTACTTACTTCTACTATGGGCAGACCATTGCTGACGGGGGCGCCGGCAACGACGTCCTGCAGGTGAGCAATCCAAATGCAGACGGAGGCGGGAAGGTGACGCTGAACGGCGGCACGGGCGACGACATCATCACTTCTGGTAGGGAAGAGGACACCTATCTGTTCAACCGGGGCGATGGCCGGGACACGATTACGGCTAACCGGGGTTATGTGGATAAGGACAAGTTGGTGTTCGGTGCTGGCATCACCCAGGACCAGCTGTCGGCGCGGCGTGTGGGCGACGATCTGGTGCTCGGCGTCGCCGATCCGGCCCAGCAGGCGACGGACCAGATCACCTTCAAGCTCTGGTTCGCTTACGATAGCGCGAAGCTGGACCAGGTGGTGTTCGCCGACGGCGGCACGATGACGGGCGCGCAGCTGACGGCGCTGGGCAACGTCATCGCTGGAACGGAGGGCAACG
>NZ_LRON01000020.1:0-131300 GCF_001758795.1 Duganella sp. HH101
ACCACGGCCAACATCCAGGCCCTGACCACCGACCAGGTCGTCGCGCTGTCGTCGCAACAGGTCGGCGCGCTGAGCTCGGCCCAGGTGGCCGCCCTGAGCACGCTCAACATCGCCACCATCGAAACGGCCGACATCGGCGCGCTGAAAACCGCCGCCATCGCCGGCCTGTCGACCGGCCAGGCCAAGGCCCTGACCACCGACCAGATCGTCGCACTGGGCTCGGGCCAGATCGGCGCGCTGACCAGCTTGCAGATCGGTTCGATGACCAGTACCCAGGTCGCCGCGATTGAAACGGCCGACATCGGCGCGCTGAAAACCGCCGCCGTCGCCGCCTTCACCACGCAGCAGACCGCCGCGCTGACCACCGACCAGATCACCGTGCTGAGCACCGCGCAATTCGCCGCGATGACCACCGCCAACCTGGCCTCGGGTCTGACCACCGACCAGATCGTCGCGATGAGCTCGGTGCAGTTCGGCGCCCTGAACTCCAACCAGTTCGGCGCGCTGTCGACCACCGACATCGCCGCGATCGAAACGGCCGATATCGTGGGCCTGAAAACCGCCATCATCGCCGCGCTGAAGACCGGCCAACTGGCGGCGCTGACCACCGACCAGCTGTCCAACCTGAGCACCGGCCAGATCGCCGCGATCACCACGGCCAACATCCAGGCCCTGACCACCGACCAGGTCGTCGCACTGGCGTCGCAACAGGTAGGCGCGCTGAGCTCGGCTCAAGTGGCCGCCCTGAGCACGCTCAACATCGCCACCATCGAAACGGCCGACATCGGCGCGCTGAAAACCTCGGCCATCGGCGCCCTGTCGACCGGCCAGGCCAAGGCCCTGACCACCGACCAGATCGTTGCGCTGGGTTCGGGCCAGATCGGCGCGCTGACCAGCCTGCAGATCGGCTCGATGACCAGCACCCAGGTCGCCGCGATTGAAACGGCCGACATCGGCGCGCTGAAAACCGCCGTCATCGCCGCCCTGAGCACGCAGCAGGTCGCCGGTCTGACCACCGACCAGGTCGGCGTGCTGAGCACCGCCCAGCTCGCCGCGATGACCACCGCCAACCTGGCTTCCGGCCTGACCACGGATCAAGTGGTGGCGCTGACGTCCAGCCAGCTGGCCGTGCTGAGCACCGCCCAGGTCAACGCGCTGACCACCAACGACATCGCCGCCATCGAAACGGCCGACATCGGTGCGCTGAAAACCTCGGTCATCTCGACCCTGCGTTCGGCCCAGGTCGCCGCACTGACCACCGACCAGATCTCGGTGCTGAGCACCGGCCAGATCGCCGCCCTGAGCACCGCCAACCTGTCGTCGGCGCTCAGCACCGACCAGGCCGTGGCGCTGACCACGACCCAGGTCGCGGTACTGAGCTCGGCGCAACTGAGCTCGCTGACCACCAACGCCGTCGCGGCGCTGGGCACGGAAGACATCACCGTGCTGCGTACCTCGGTGATCGGCGGCCTGCAGACCGCCCAGGTGGCGGCGCTGACGACCGACCAGATCGTGGCGCTGTCGAGCCAGCAGGTTGCTGCGCTGAGCTCGAACCAGGTCAAGGCGATGACGACCAACCAGCTGGCCGCGCTCGAAACGGCCGACCTGGTGGGCATGAAGTCCGGCGCGATCGCCGCGCTGAGCACGTCGCAGATCCGCGCCCTGACGACCGACCAGATCCACTCGCTGACCACGCAGCAAGTCTGCGCGATCACCAGCGCCCAGGTGCCTGGCCTGTCGACCGACCAGATCGCAGCGCTGCCTTCGCCACTGGGTACGCCGATCGTGCTGGACCTGAACAACAACGGCATCAACACCCTGGGCCTGTCGGTTGGTGTGAACTTCGACCTGAACGCCACCGGCACCAAGGTCAACACCGGTTGGGTGGGCGGCGGCGACGGCCTGCTGGCCCTGGACCGCAACCATGACGGCGTCATCAACGACGGCGGCGAGTTGTTCGGTTCGGGCACCACGCTGGCCAACGGTCAGAAAGCGACCAACGGCTACAGCGCACTGGCCGAGCTCGACACCAACCACGACGGTGTGGTCGATGCCAAGGACAGCGCCTACGCCGACCTGCGTGTCTGGGTCGACGGCAACGCCGACGGCGTCAGCCAGGCCGACGAGCTGAAATCGCTGCAGTCGCTGGGCATCACCAAGCTGAACCTGGACGCCAGGGAAAACGCCTCGCTCAACAACGGCAACATCGTCGGCATCACCTCGACCTACGAGACCGCCGACGGCGCCAGCCACGCGGCAGCGGACGTCTGGTTCCAGACCGGCGCGGCGAGCACCAGCCTGACCTCCTCGGTCAGCGGCCTGGCCTCGGCGATGTCGAGCTTCGATGCGGCGGCGGCAGCGACCACCGGCGCGACCAAGCTGGAAGTGCCGAACAGCGTCAACACCGCGGTGGCGGCGATGGCCGACGCGATCAGCAATTACGACAACAAGCTGACCGCGACGACCAGCCAGGCTGCCAGCGAGGAAACGCTGCGACTGAAGGCGCTGCAAGGCGGCAACCACCAGGGCTTCCTGGCTGCCAAATAAGCACCAGGCAGCGGCCTCCTGAACGGAAGTAAGAGCGGCAAGGCCTGCGGGCCTTGCCGCTTTTTTTTATGCGGCGAACAGGCGGGTAAACGGGGCTGTGTTTCTACAACACAAAAAGCTCCGGGAACTACCCCACTAGGTTAGAATCCGAAGGCTGGCACGATAGTGCGCTAATGCAAGCTTTTTTCATCAACCAGGCCTATGCACGATAAATTCCCCCACACCGCGATCCAGTGTCTGACTGCCATCGCGCAGCATCATGGTCTGCAAATCAATCCCGAGCGGCTGATCGACGACTACGCGCTGCGCGCCGAGGAACCGGGCACCGGGGCCTTGCTGCGCATCGCCTCGGACATCGGCCTCAAGGCCAAGGCCGACAAGCTGACGTGGTCGCGCCTGATGGCGCAGGGCGGCGTGTTCCCGCTGATGGCGCGCCTGGTCGACGGCAATATGGTGATCGCGGTCGGCGTCAAGCCGGGCGAGAACGGCGCCGAAGACCAGGTGGCCGTGCTCAACCCCGCCAACGCCAACGCCGCCGTGGTCATGGTCGGCCGCGCCGACTTCGAGAAGCGCTGGGGCGGCGACGTGCTGTTCATCAAACGCCAGCACAAGCTGAGCGACCCCAACCAGCCGTTCGGCCTGCGCTGGTTCATCCCGGAAATCCTGAAACAAAAAGCGGCGTTCCGCGACATCTTCATCGCCGCCATCGCCATGCAGCTGCTGGCGCTGGCCTCGCCGATCTTCTTCCAGCTGGTGATCGACAAGGTGCTGACGCACCAGAGCGTGACCACCTTGCAGGTGCTGGCGGTGGGCATCGTCGCCGCGCTGGTGTTCGACGCCACCTTCGGCTTCCTGCGCCAGACGCTGACCTTGGCCGCCTCCAACAAGATCGACATGCGGCTGACGCGCCGCGTGTTCAGCCACCTGCTGTCGCTGCCGATCGACTTCTTCGAGACCACCAGCGCCGGCGTGGTCACGCGCCACATGCAGCAGCTGGAAAAAATCCGCAGCTTCCTGACCGGCCGCCTGTTCTTCACCGCGCTCGACCTGATCGCGCTGCTGGTGTTCGTGCCCATCCTGTTCAGCTACTCGTTCAAGCTGGCCATGATCGTGCTGCTGTTCGCCGGCATGATCGCGGCGGTGGTGATGGCCATGGTGCCGACCTTCCAGCGCCGCCTCAACGCCCTGTATTCGGCCGAGGGCCAGCGCCAGGGCATGCTGGTGGAAACCATCCACGGCATGCGCACCGTCAAGGCGCTGGCGATCGAACCGTCGCAGCGCCGCATCTGGGACCAGCGCTCGGCCGAAGCCATCACCATGCACTTCCGCGTCGGCCAGATCTCCATCGCCGGCAACGCCGTCACCGATTTCCTCGGCAAGCTGCTGCCGGTCACGCTGATCGTGGTCGGCGCCGCCGACGTGTTCGACAGCACCTTGTCGGTCGGCGCGCTGATCGCCTTCCAGATGCTGTCCGGCCGCGTCACCCAGCCGCTGATCTCCATCGTCGGCCTGGTCAACGAATACCAGGAAACCGCGCTGTCGGTGCGCATGCTGGGCGAGGTGATGAACCGCGCGCCCGAAGGCCGCGCCGGCGCCAACGGCCTGCGTCCCGTGCTGCAGGGCGAGATCCGCTTCGACGACGTCACCTTCCGCTACCCCGGCGCGCAGGCGATGGCGCTGGACAAGGCCCGCTTCACCATCGAGCCGGGCACGGTGGTCGGCATCGTCGGCCGCTCCGGCTCCGGCAAGACCACCTTGACCAAGCTGATCCAGGGCCTGTATCCGGTGCAGGAAGGCATCGTCCGCTTCGACGGCATCGACGCCCGCGAGATCGAGCTGTCGCACCTGCGGCGCCAGATCGGCGTCGTGTTGCAGGAGAACTTCCTGTTCCGCGGCACGGTGCGCGAAAACCTGTCCGTCACCAAGCCCGACGCCACGTTTGAAGAACTGGTCGAAGCGGCGGCCGCGGCCGGCGCCGACGAGTTCATCGAGCGCCTGCCGATGGGCTACGACACCGTGCTCGAAGAGAACGCGTCCAACCTGTCCGGCGGCCAGAAGCAGCGGCTGTCGATCGCCCGCACGCTGGTGGCCAAGCCGCGCATCCTGATCCTGGACGAAGCGGCCTCGGCGCTGGATCCGGAATCCGAAGCCATCTTCATCAGCAACCTGTCGCGCATCGCGGTGGGCCGCACGGTGGTGATGATCTCGCACCGCCTGTCGACGCTGGTCAACGCCGACAAGATCATGGTCATGCAACAGGGCCGGCTGATGGATGCCGGCCGCCACGAAGAACTGCTCACCCGTAGCGACACTTACCAGCACTTATGGAACCAGCAAACAAGTCACCTTTAAGCTTCAAGCGCCGCCGCAAGGACGAGACCGAAATCGAGTTTCTGCCGGACGCCGACGCCATCGAGCGCGGCCCGCTGCCGCGCTTTGTGCGCATCACGCTGCACGTGCTGCTGGGGGCGTTCGCCTTCTTCATCATCTGGGCCAGCGTCTCGCCGGTGGAGAAGATCGTCGTGGCCCACGGCCGCCTGGTCAATCCGCTGCCCAACATCGTGGTGCAGCCGCTCGACACCTCCATCATCGCCAGCATCGACGTGCGCGTCGGCCAGGTGGTGAAAAAAGGCCAGGTGCTGGCCACGCTGGACCCGACCTTCACCACCGCCGACGAGCAGCAGCTGCGCGTGCGCCTGAACAGCCTGAACACCCAGGCCGCCGGCCTGCGCGCCGAGCTGGCCGGCCAGCCGGGCGCCGTCACCGGCAGCGGCTCGACGCCGGACGCGCTGCTGCAGGCGCAGCTGTCGACCGAGCGCAAGGCCAACTTCGAGGCGCAGAAAAACAAGATGGACCAGAACATCGCGCGCCTGCAGCACGGCCTGGAAACGAACAAGCACGACCAGTCCATCCTGGCCCAGCGCGTCAAGTCGCTGCGCGAAGTGGAAGCCATGCAGGAGCAGCTGATGGCCGAGCAGTTCGGCGCCAAGATGCACTTGCTGGAGGCGCGCGACCGCCGCCTCGAAGTCGAGCGCGATATGGACTTGCAGCGCAACAAGGCGATCGAGATGGCCAGCGAGCTGGCCGCGGCCCAGGCCGAGCGTTCCGCCTTCGACAAGAGCTGGCGCCAGAAGGCCATGGAAGACCTGCTGAGCGCGACGCGCGACCGCGACGGCATCAACGAGCAGCTGGCCAAGGCCGACAAGCGCGCCAAGGCGATCCGCATGGTGGCGCCGGCCGACGGCGTGGTGCTGGAGATCGGCAAGCTGTCGGTCGGCTCCATCGTGCGCGAGGCCGAGCCGCTGTTCACGCTGGTGCCGCTGGGCGCGCAGCTGGAGGCCGAAGTGCAGATCGATTCGCTCGACATCGGCTACATCAAGCAGGGCGCGCCGGCCCACATCAAGGTCGACGCCTTCTCGTTCCAGCAGCACGGCATGCTGGAAGGCAAAGTGCGCACCATCAGCCAGGATTCCTTCAAGCGCGAGGCGGCCGACAAGAACGGCGGCGGCCTGGACGCCTACTACCTGAGCCGCATCCCCTACACCGGCAAGCTGAAGAAGATGACCGACGGCGCCCAGCTGCTGCCGGGCATGACGGTGTCGGCCGAGGTGGTGGTGGGCCACCGTACCGTGATGTCCTACCTGCTGTATCCGCTGACGCGGGCGATGGACGAATCGATACGCGAGCCTTGATAGACCGATCATGACGCCGTACTACACCGACAACAACTTCGAAGTCCATGAGATTCCCGAGTTACCCCAGCACCTGAAGATTGCCTTCATCGGCAACAGCCTGACGCTGCACGCTCCCAGCGTCGAAATCGGCTGGCATCAAAGCCACGGCATGGCGGCCAGCTCGGCCGGCAACGATTACGCCCACCGGCTGCTACGGCAGTTGCGGATCGCACCGCAGCAGGCGTATATCCGCAACTTCTATCCGTTCGAGACGAATACGGCGATCGCGCTCGGTCACATCCGCTCGCTGCACGAGGTGCTGGCGCGGCGGCCGGCGGTGATGGTGATACAGCTGGGCGACAACATCCGCACCCAGGAGGAGCTCGATGACTTCGCTGACAACCTGCAGTTGCTGGTCTATGCCGCCTGTCGATTCAGCCCGAACGTGTTCTGCTTATCGACCTGGTGGCGCACGCCGCCCAAGGATTCCGTGATCGAACAGGTATGCCAGCTGCATGGCGCCCACTATGTGTACATCGGCGACCTGTTCGACAGCGTTCACAATATCGATCGCGCCCATCCGACCTATGCGCATAGCGGCGTCGAGGCTCATCCCAAGGACTGGGGCATGGCGCAGATCAGCGAACGGCTGTTCCGCGCCATCCTCGGGCGCCTGCCCGGCATGACGCCGGGGTGATGCCGGCGCCGCACAAAAAAACGCCGGCGCCGGCGCGCCGGGTTAGAATCGCATTTTCCATGGACTGAGCCGACCGGAGCCTGATACGTGTTCACCATCATCATCGCCACCCACGACCGCCCGCTGCTGCTGATCCGCACGCTGGAATCGCTGATCGCTCAGACCTGCCAGGACTTCAACGTCATCATCGTGTCGGACACGGCCGGCTATCTGCCGCCCTACCAGCAGCTGTCCCAGCTCGACACCCGCTTCGACTACGTGATACGGCGCAGCGGCAAGGGGGGGCCGGCCGCCAGCCGCAACCTCGGGCTGGCGATCGCCGAGGGCGAATACATCCTGTTCCTCGACGACGACGACACCTACCGCCCCGGCCACCTGGCGGCGCTGAAGGCGCGCCTGCTGCGCGACAAGCCGGAACTGCTGTTCTGCGACTTCCAGGTGCAGAACGAAGACCGCACCGTGCATCCGCCGGCCGCGCTGTCGACCCAGTCGATCTCGATTGCCGACGTCAGCTTCGACAGCATCTATGTGCGCAACCGCATTCCCAACAGCTGCGTGGCCTACCGCCGCGACGTGCTGGCCGGGGTGCGCAACGAGACCGAGCTGATTTTGTACGAAGACTGGGATTTCCTGCTGGCCGCCATGCACGGCCGCAAGCTGTACCACCTGGCCACCGACGGCGTGGTGATCCACAAGAGCCAGGCCACGGCGCCCGAGAACATGCGGCGCGGCAACTCGCAGGACGACAAGATCGTCGAGGTCATGCTGCAGCTGTACCGCAAGCATGCGGCGCCCAATATGGCGACCCGTCTGGCGCGCCAGGCGCTGCTGGCCGGCGCCGGCGTGGTGCTGGACCTGGCCTACTTCTGACCGGCGTCAGCCGGCAGTCAGCCGTGCAATGACACGGTCGACATTGTCGGCCGTCAGCGGCTCGTACAGCACGTCGCGGTTGGCCAGGATGGTCTGGTCGCTGAGCTTGGAGAAATCGAACTGCAGCATCTTCTCGATCACCGCCGGCTCGTAGCGGTGCTTGATGAACTTGGCCGGATTGCCGCCGACGATGGTGTACGGCGCCACGTCCTTGGTCACGACGCTGCCGGCCGCGATCACCGCGCCCTGGCCGATGGTCACGCCGGACAGGATCAGCACCTGGTAGCCGATCCAGACGTCGTCGCCCACCACGATCGGCCCCTTGTTGGTCGATTCCAGCATTTCGCCGAAATACTTCACCAGGAAGGGGTAGGTCGACACGCCTTCATATGGGTGGTTGCCGCCCAACATGAACTTGACCTCGCTGGCCATCGACACGAAATTGCCGATGGTTAGCCGTTCGCCCTCGCGGCCGTAGGCCATCACATTGAGCTCGCCGTACGACATGCGGCCGACGGTGACGCGGTTGAAATCGAACGGCCCGGCCGACATCGTCAGCTCGGTGTGGTTGTGCGGGTTCAGCGCGCGCCAGTAGGCGCGCTTCTGTTCCTCGAAGGTCGGCGCCGGCGCCGCGACAGGCGCCGGCGCAGGCGCGGCCTGGCGCGGCGGCACGTCGCTGTCGAGATGGGCCACGGCCTGGTAGAAGTAGTCGTCGTCCACATAATCCTGCATGTGCTCGAAGAAGCCGGTCTTCTGGTAGTCGTTGTTGGGGTCGAAGTAGCAGGGGATGATGTGCTGGATCAGCAGCAGCTTCTTCTCGTGCTCGTAGACGCCGCGGTCGAGCTGGCCGGTGGCCAGGTAGGGCTTGAGCAGGCTCAGGTAGTTCTTGCCGAACACCTCGGCGATGTTGTAGCCGCCCTTCTTGTAGTTGCCCTTGCGGCCGGTGGGCACGCCGCTGAAGTAGTGGCCGAACAGCACGATGGCGCGCTTGCCCATGCCGAGCAGGCGCAGCATCACGTCGGTCTGCACCAGCCGCAGGTGCTGGTTGCGGGCGAAGTCGGGCAGCGCGTGGAACTCGCTGCGCCACATGCCGAAGCCGCCGATCCAGGTCGACATGAACGATACCCGCCGCACGAAATCGCTGACGCTGGTCAGCGCCTCGATCGGGTTGCCCTGCGCGTGGTTGCCGTTGGTGAGGAAGACCACCGGCATCTCGGCCGCCGTGGCGCGGTACACCTTGACCAGCTCGGCCAGCGTGCCGGGATGGACCAGCAGGTTGTCGTTGTGCAGCTTCAGGTACAGGCCGCGGCCGTGCTCCATGACGAACTTGAAGTTCATGTCCGGCGAGATGGTCTCGGCGTGGCGGTGGTACTGGATCTTGCCGGGGAAGGCCGCCACGTAGCGGGCGGCCACCGCCCCGGTCTCGTCTTCCGAAGCGTTGTCGGCGATGACGATTTCGATGTCGTGAGTGTCGGCGAAGGCCGGCTGGCTGACGATGCTGTCCAGCGTCTGTTGCAGGAACGGGGCGCGGTTGAAGGTCGGGATGCAGATCGACAGGACGATGTCTGGGTTGTCCATGGGGCTTTCCGTTCAGGCGCGCAGATAGCGGCGCAGTTGTTCGGCGTGCTTGCGCGGATGCAGGAAGAAGTAGTTGGTCGGGATGGTGTGCTCATCCATTTCGCCGAACCGCACCAGGCGCCCGCCTTCGGCCGTGTAGACCTCGTAACCGACGCTGCGGAACAGCGCGAAGATCTCGTTCGGGTTGTAGTTGAACTTGGCCGACCACTTGCGCAGGATTTCCGACAGCACGATAGGCAGGTCGCGCTTGATGGTCTCGAAGCCGCCCTTGAACACCAGCAGCTCGGCGCCTTCGACGTCGCACTTGATGAAGTCCACGCGCACGCCGGTGTCGGCGGTGTAGGCGTCGAGCGTGCGTACTTCGCAGCGCGCGGTGCGCACGTCGTCGCGGCCGGTCAGGTTGACCGCCGAGGCGTTGCCCGAGCCCTCGGGCGGATAGT
This sequence comes from Duganella sp. HH101, assembly GCF_001758795.1. Classification (NCBI taxonomy): domain Bacteria; kingdom Pseudomonadati; phylum Pseudomonadota; class Betaproteobacteria; order Burkholderiales; family Oxalobacteraceae; genus Duganella; species Duganella sp. HH101. The sequence continues at coordinate 9,807 of NZ_LRON01000020.1, forward strand.
AGAAGGTGAACTCGCCCGCCTGCTCGGACAGGCCGAAGTTGTGCGGCAAGATGTTGGCGCTGGCGTTGAGCGCCAGGTTGGTGCTCAGGTGGCCGTAGGTGGTCGGAATCGGCTCGAACGCGTACACCGTGGTGGCGCGGCGCGAGGCGGCGATGTTGAGCGCGTACCAGCCGATGTTGGCGCCGATGTCGAAGAAGTTGTCGCCGTCGGCCACCAGGTTCTCCATCATGGTCGCCTCTTCCTTCTCGTAGTCGAAGAAGTTCAGCGTTTCCATCGGCGCCACGCGGTAGTCGCCCGGGGTGCAGGCGATGCGGATGCCGCGGTCGCGCGAGGTCATGATGACCTTGCCGTCTTCCACCTCGATCTTGCGCACGTTGGTCCGGCCGATGTAGCTGGCGTAGTCGAACAACACCGCGTGGTGTTGCTCGTACATGGTCTTGATGAAGGTCGGCTTGTCGGTCGCGCCTTGCTGGAACTGGTCCAGGGTCGTTTGGATGGAAATCATGTCAGCACTCGCGGTAAAGGTTCAGGACAGGGAGGCGTGCCAGCCGTTCAGCTGGAGGCCCATTTTCTCGCGCAGGAAATCCTGCGAGCCGGCGCTGCTGATGAAGGCATTCGGAATGGCGATGCGCTTGATCGCCGGCAGCGCCGCCAGCTCGCCGTCGGACAGCAGGTCGTGCAGGCGTTCCAGCACGGCCGAGCCGAAGCCGCCATTGGCCTGGTGTTCCTCCAGCGTGGCCACGTGGCGGTAGCGCGCGGCCAGCGCCGCCAGCTGCGCGCGGTCGATCGGATTGACGAAGGGGAAGCTGTACAGGTCGATGTGCGGCGCGTGCTGCGCCAGGTAGCGCGCCGCGTAGCCGACCATGTCGCCGGTGGCGAACACCGCCGCCGAGGCGCCGCCGGCCGCCGTGCGCACCGGCACGATGTCGCCCAGCTTGAGCGCCGGCGGCTGCGGGTGCAGGCGCGCTTCGCCGGCCTTGTTCAGGCGCATATAGCATGGGCCGCGGTGCCGGGCGATGAAGGCCGTCATGGCGTCCACCTCGGCGGGGTCGCCCGGCGCCGTGACCACCATGCCGGGGATGGTGCGCAGCATGCCCAGTTCCTCGGTGGTGTGGTGCGAAGTGCTCAGCGGACCGTAGGCGTAGCCGCCGCCGACCGCGATGATCTTGACGTTGGCCTCGTGGTAGGCGACGTCGTAGCGGATCTGCTCCATCGCCCGCAAGGTCGGGAAGTTGCCGATCGAGTAGCAGAACACCGTGTAGCCTTCCATGCTCAGGCCCGTCGCCAGGCCGACCATGTTCTGCTCGGCGATGCCGACGTTGAGGAAGCGCTCAGGATAAGCCTCGGCGAACGGCTCCAGCACCGAGTAACCGAGGTCGCCGCACAGCAGGAAGATGCGCTCGTCCTGGGCCGCCTGCGCCATCAGGGTGGTGATAAAACTGTTTCTCATGCTTGATCCTCTTGCAGCAGTTCGGCGCGGGCGGCGGCGAATTGGGCGGCGTCCGGCGACTTGTAGTGCCAGGCCAGCTGGTGTTCCATGAAGCTCACGCCCTTGCCCTTGACGGTGTGGGCGATCACCACGCGCGGCTTGCCGCTGCGGCCCTCCTTGGACAGCGCGGCGGCCAGCGCCGCGTGGTCGTGGCCGTCCACTTCGACGGTCTCCCAGTTGAAGGCCTTGAACTTGTCCGCCAGCGGATCGAGGTTGAGCACCTCGGCGGTGCTGCCGAAGCTCTGGATCTTGTTGTAGTCGACCACCAGCGTCAGGTTGTCGAGCCGATGGTGGGGCGCGAACAGGATGGCTTCCCAGTTCGAGCCTTCATCGAGCTCGCCGTCGCTGACGATGGCGTAGGTGTGCCACGGAGCCCGGCGGCGCTTGCCGGCCAGCGCCACGCCGGCGGCCACCGACAGCGCGTGCCCCAGGCTGCCGGTCGACAGCTCCACGCCCGGCACCTTGTGATTGACGTGCGAGGTGAAGTAGCTGCCGTTGTCGGTGAAGGTGTCCAGCTCGGACTTGTCGTAATAGCCGGTTTCGGCCAGCGTGGCGTACAGCGCGGTGCAGGCGTGGCCCTTGCTGTAGAACACGCGGTCGCGCTGCGGCGCGCGCGGCTGTTTCGGGTCGGCGGTCAGCAGGCCGCCGTACAGCACGGCCAGCACGTCAGCCACCGAGAAGGCGCCGCCCAGGTGCGAGGCGCGCTTGGTGTGGCACATGTGCAGGCATTGCAGCCGGATGCGGCGCGCCAGGTCGGTCGTGGAATCGGTCATCACAAATAGCTTTCTATGGTGCGGCGGAAGCCGTCGGCCAGCGAGGTGGCCGGGCTCCAGCCCAGGGCCCTGGCCTTGGCGATGTCGGGTGCGCCGCGCTGCACGGCGCTGGCCAGATAGTTGTCGCCTTGCGGACGTTCGACGTAGCTGACGCTCAGGCCTTTTTCGGGATACATGCCGACCAGCAGCTGGCCCAGCGCGCGCATGCTGATCTCGCCGTCCGGGTTGCCGATGTTGTAGGCCTGGCCGTCGGCGCCGTCCAGCAGCACTTTCCAGAAGCCGGCGACGGCGTCGGCCGAGTAGCAAAACGAGCGCGTGGCCAGGCCGTCGCTTTTCAGCGCGATCGCCTCGTTGTGCAGGATGCAGGCGACGAAATCGGCGTAGACACGGCCGTCGTCGAGCTGCATGCGCGGCCCGTAGGTGTGGAAGGGACGGACGATTTTGACGGGAATGCCGTACTGGTGGCTCCACGACACGCACATGTTCTCGCCCATGCGCTTGCTCTCGGCGTAGCAGGCACGCACCGAAGTCGGATCGACGATGCCGTAATCCTGCTCGGCGGTCGGCACCTTGCTGGCCGCGCCGTAGACTTCACTGCTGCTGAAGTAAAGGAAACCCTTGCTGCCGCTGGTGCGCGCCAGTTCCAGCAGGGCCGCCGTGCCCAGCGTGTTGGCGCTCAGCGTGCCGACCGGATCGGTCGCATAGTATTTCGGGCTGGCTTGGCTGGCGGCGTGGATGATGTAGTCCGGCCGCTCGTCCAGCGTGAAGGGTTTGCTGATATCCTGCTCGATGCAGACCAGGTCGGTGCGGCCGCCCTGGTGTGCATGCTGTGGCAAATGATGCGCGTAGCGCCGCTCGAAGCCGGCGCGGTTGCGCACCATGGCCAGCACGCGGATGCCGAGCTGGCGCGTCTCGTTCAGGTACAGCATGGTCTCGACCATGTAGGACGGCAGGAAGCCCGACGCGCCGGTGATGCAGACGGTCTGGCCGGCCAGCCGGCTCCAGTCGATGCCAGGCGTGGCCACGATGGCGGCCATGTCGGCGGTTTCTATCGGATGCCGCGATGCTTGTGTCATGGCGCCCTCAGAATCCGACGCCGAAGAATTCTTCCAGCTTGGTGACGGCATAGTCCAGCATCTCGCGGGTCAGGCCGGGGAAGACGCCGATCCAGAAGGTGTCGTTCATCACGCGGTCGGTGTTGGTCAGCTCGCCGGAGACGCGGTAGTTGCGGCCCGCCATGTAGGGCTGGCGCGTCAGGTTGCCGGCGAACAGCAGGCGGGTGCCGATCTTGTGCTGGTCCAGGTAGGTCAGCAGGTCCACGCGCGACACGTTCGCCTCCGGCTTGAGCGTCATCGGGAAGCCGAACCACGACGGGTCGGAATGCTCGGTCGCCACCGGCAGGATCAGGAAGTCGGCGCACGACTGCAGCCGTTCGGTTAAATACGCGAAGTTGTCCTTGCGGGCCTGGATGAAGCCCGGTGCGCGGTCGATCTGCGCCAGGCCGCAGGCGGCCTGCATGTCGGTGATCTTCAGGTTGTAGCCCAGGTGGCTGTAGGTGTACTTGTGGTCGTAGCCCATCGGCAGCGTGCCCAGGCACTGGCAGAAGCGCTTGCCGCAGGTGTTGTCCTTGCCCGGCGCGCAGTAGCAGTCGCGGCCCCAGTCGCGGAACGATTCGGCGATCATCTTCAGTTCGGCGTTGTTGGTGAACACCGCGCCGCCTTCGCCCATGGTGATGTGGTGGGCGGGGTAGAAGGACATGGTGCCGATGTCGCCGAAGGTGCCGACCATCTTGCCGTGGTAGGTGGAGCCCAGCGCGTCGCAGCAGTCCTCGATCAGCCACAGCTTGTGCTTCTTGCAGATCGCGGTGATCACGTCCAGGTTGTACGGATTGCCCAGCGTGTGGGCCAGCATGATGGCCTTGGTCTTGGGCGAGATCGCCGCTTCCAGCTTGGTCACGTCGATGTTGTAGGTGCCCAGCTCGACGTCGACGAACACCGGGATCGCGCCGAACTGGATGATAGGGTTGACGGTGGTCGGGAAGCCCGCCGCCACGCCGATCACTTCATCGCCCTGCTGGATCGCGCGCGCGCCCAGCTTCGGCGAGGTCAGCGTGTTGAACGCGACCAGGTTGGCCGAGGAGCCGGAGTTCACGGTGATCAGGAAGTCCACGCCTATCATCTTGGCCAGCCTGGCTTCGAACTCGTCGTTGAAGCGGCCGGTGGTCAGCCAGGCATCGAGCGAGGCTTCGACCATCAATTCCATTTCCGGTGCGCCGACCACCTTGCCGGCCGGCGGGATCACCGTCACGCCCGGTTCGAAGGCCTTGGGCACGCTGGCCAGCGCGCCGTATTCGCCCACCAGCTTGATGATCTGTGCGCGGAGTTGTTCTTTGCTTTGTGCTTCACTCATGATTGCTGCCTTAAAGATGGTCGCTTAAAGATGTGCGGTGTTTTGATACGTGTCGATTTGCGCCAGCGTCAGCGCGCGCATGTCGGCGCCCCTGGCGTGGGCCTGGTGCCAGGCGACGATCATGTCGATGGTGTGGCCCAGGTGCCAGCGCGGCTGCCAGTGCAGGCGGCTGCGGGCCTTGGAACAATCGAGCTTCAGGTAGTGCGCCTCGTGCGGCTGCTGGCCGGCCTGCGGGTCCAGCTCCCAGCCGGCGCCTGCGCCCCAGCTTTCGCACAGGCGCGCGATGATCCATTCGACCGGGCGGGCGTCGATGTCGTGCGGGCCGAAGTTGAAACCCTCGGCGAAATCCGCGCCTTGCAGGTACAGGTGTTCGGCCAGCGCCAGGTAGCCCGACAGCGGCTCCAGCACATGCTGCCACGGGCGGATCGCGTGCGGGCTGCGGATGCGCACCGGCTTGCCGGCGGCGATGGCGCGCACCATGTCGGGGATCAGGCGGTCCTCGGCCCAGTCGCCCCCGCCGATCACATTGCCGGCGCGGCCTGAGCCCAGGCCGACGCCGTGCTCGGCGTATTTTTCAGGATTGAAGAAGGAGGAGCGGTAGCCGGCCGTCACCAGCTCGGCGCAGGCCTTGCTGTTGCTGTAAGGGTCGTAGCCGCCGAAGGCTTCGTTCTCGCGATAGCCCCAGGCCCATTCCTTGTTCTCGTAGCACTTGTCGCTGGTGACGTTGACCACGGCCTTGACGCCGGGCGTGTTGCGCACCGCTTCGAAGAAATTCACCAGGCCCATGACGTTGGTGGCGTAGGTCTCCACCGGATGGGCGTAGGAATAGCGCACCAGCGCCTGCGCCGCCATGTGGATGACGATCTCGGGCTGCGCCTTCATCATCGCCTCGCGCAGGGCCGCGCCGTCGCGGATGTCGCCGATGATGGAGGTCATGCCGGCGCCGACTTGCGCCGTGTCGAACAGGCTGGGTTTGCTCGGTGCTTCGAGGGCGTAGCCGGTGACGTGGGCGCCCAGTTGCTGCAACCACAGGCTCAGCCAGCTCCCCTTGAAACCGGTGTGTCCGGTCAGGAATACACGCTTGCCGTGCCAGAAGGATGGATTCATGGCCATCGCTTCCAGGGCGCCTTGCCGCTTTCCCACAGGTCTTCCAGCAGGATCTTGTCGCGCAGCGTGTCCATCGGCTGCCAGAAACCGTGGTGGTGGAAGGCGTCCATCTGGCCTTCCCTGGCCAGTTTTTCCATCGGCTCTTTTTCCCAGGTGGTGCTGTCGTCGGCGATGTAGTCGATCACTTTCGGCGACAGCACGAAGTAGCCGCCGTTGATCCAGGCGCCGTCGCCCTGCGGTTTTTCCTTGAAGCTGACGATGCGCTGGCCGTCGATGTCGATGGCGCCGAAGCGGCCCGGCGGCTGCACGGCCGTCATCGTGGCCAGCTTGCCGTGCTGCTTGTGGAAGGCGATCGAGGCGGCGATGTCGATGTCGGACACGCCGTCGCCGTAGGTGAAGCAGAAGGCTTCGTCGTTCTCGACGTACTGGCGCACGCGCTTGAGGCGGCCGCCGGTCAGGGTGTCGGCGCCGGTGTCGATCAGCGTGACTTTCCAGGGTTCGGCGTGGCGCTCGTGCACTTCCATGCTGTTCTTTTGCAGGTCGAAGGTGACGTCCGAAGTGTGCAGGAAGTAGTTGGCGAAGAACTCCTTGATCACGTAGCCGCGGTAGCCGCAGCAGATGACGAAGTCGTTGATGCCGTGAGCGGAGTAGCTCTTCAGGATGTGCCACAGGATAGGCTTGCCGCCGACTTCCACCATCGGCTTAGGCTTGACCGTGGTCTCTTCGCTGAGCCGTGTGCCCAGTCCACCAGCCAGTATGACTGCTTTCATGCTATCCCCGATTATTTTGAGTTGACGCAGGCTACATTATCTATTGCGCCCGGGCTATTTTAAACGAAAAGCAGGGGGTATTTAGTGCCGCAGACTGGGCGATGGCGATTTACCACAGTTATTGCGCCAGCAGGAGCTGATAGCCAATTCGCATGGTGCGCTGCAGCGCGTCGACCAGCTGCGGCCGGTGGACGGCGCTGGCCGCCAGTTGTGTGTGATGGGTGGAAACGAGTGTGTTCAATTCGGCTAGACGAGCGGACAACAGCTGCTGGAAGCGGCCGGCCGGTTCGAAGCGGTGGCCGTGGGCGTGGGCCTGGTACAGCAGCTCCAGCGCTTCGATGCCGGCCTCCAGCTGGGCCAGCGGTGTGGCCGGCACGGCGGGCGCGGCGCGGTAGCTCGACAGCGGCTGCGGCAGGTAGACGTAGTCGCCGCCGGCCAGCGCGGCCAATGCGGTGGCGACGTTGGCGCGGTCGCTGTAGGGACGTTCATGATAGTGACCGAAGGCCAGGCCGATGCTGGCGCGCTTGAACAGCAGGGCGCCGGGGGAGCAGACGGTGGCGGCGCCGCCGCTGTCGCCGCTCAGCAGCAGGTTGGCCAGCGAGCCGCCGCCGACCACGATCTCGGTGGCGAACAGCGGCGCCACCGGCAGCGCCTGGCCATCCGGCGCGCGCGGCTGGCGCCAGCTGGCCACCAGGCCGATTTGCGGGTGGTCGAGGAAGTAGGGCAGCATGACGGCGATCTTGTCGGGCGCCAGCGTGTCGCCGGACGGGGCGACGGCGATGTAGGCGCCCAGGGCCAGCGCCAGGCAGTGGTTGAGGTTGTCCAGCGGGGACAGGCCGGGTGCGTGGGCGTAGCGCAGGCGGCGGTGGGTTTTCAGGTGGGGCTTGAGCAGGGCGCGGCAGGCGCCGTCGGGGCTGCTGTCGCTGACGACGATCTCGCAGTTGGCCCAGGTTTGCGCCAGCGCGCTGAGCAGGGTGGTTTCCAGCGGCAGCGGGTTGTCGGCGGCGATCAGGATGCTGACCAGCGGCGCCGGCGCGCCGTCATTCCCGCGCAGGCGGGTATCCATGCCGAGCCGGCCGGCATGGATACCCGCCTGCGCGGGAATGACGCGGGTGGCGCCCTTGGCCACCCGCAGGTACAGCGCTTCCAGGTCGCACACCAGCTGCGGTGTGTCGAACAGCGGCACCGTGTCGCGGTGCTTGCGCAGGCGGTTGCGCAGCCGCGCCAGTTCCTTGGGCCGTTCCGCCAAACGCACCGCCCTGGCTTCGTATTTTTTCTCGCTGGCCGTCACCAGCTCCGGCAGCCCGGCCGCCTGCAGCAGGCTGGCGCTGGTGCGGCTGGCGCTGCAATGGCCGGTGCTGGTCAGCAGCGGCAGGCCGGCCCACAGCACGTCGCCGGCCGTGGCGCCCGCCGCGTAAGGCGCGGTGTCCAGGAACAGGTCGGCGGCCTGGTAGCGGGCCATCTGCTGCTCGGGCGCGGCCGGATCGGCAAAGCACAGCCGCTCGCTGGGTATGCCGCGCTGCATGGCCGCCACCCGCAGGTTGTCGCGAAACTGCTCGCCGGCCGCTTGCAGCCACAGCACGCTGTCCGGCACCTGGTGCAGGATGCGCATCCAGGTGGCGTAGCGCTCCGGCGTGATCTGCTCGGGCGCGCTGAAGCAGCAGTAGACGAAGCCCGGCTCCGGCAGGCCGTACGCGGCGCGCGCGCCGGGCGTGGATGCGGGCGGCAGCGGGCGCAGACGGTCCTGCGGCTGGTAGCAATGCGGCAGGTACAGCGCTTGTTCGGTGTAATGCGGGGCCAATTCCGGCGGCAGCGTGACGGCGTCTGCCAGCACGTAGTCGATGGCGGCCATGGCGCTGGTGCCGGGCTGGCCCAGCCAGGCGATCTGCACCGGCGCCGGCCGTTGCAGCAGGATGCCGGGGCGCGCGCCAGGCAGGCGGCCGTGCAGGTCGACCAGGATATCGATCTCATGCGCGCGTATCGCCTGCGCCGCCTGGGCGTCGCTGAGCGTGGCGATCGGCACGTGCAAGTCCATGCCGCGCAGCAGGCGCTGGCGCAGTGCCGAGCCGTCCTCCGGCGTCCAGCAGAAGCCGTAGACTTCGATCTGCTCGCGGTTGTGCAGCTCGAACAGCTCGGCCAGCATGCGGCCGACGGGCTGCGCGCCGAAGCCGTTGGACAGGTAGCCGATGCGCACCTTGCGGTGGGTGTAGCCGTCGCCGTCGGCCAGCGGCGCCGGGGCCGGCGGCTGCGTGGCGCGCACTTCGCGCTGCGCCGCCGCCAGTTGGCGGGCCGGATCGTCGCTCAGGCTCAGCATCGCCAGCGCCGAGGTGGCGTGGCGCAGCGCGCTCTCGCTCAGGCCGGGCACGAAGCCGTACACCGGCCACGCGCACAGCTTCAGCCGCAGGTTCAGCCACAGCGGTGCGATCAGGGTTTGCCTCGGGTCGAGTTGCAGGCTGTGCAGCAGCGCCTGCTCGGCCTGCGGCAGGTCGCCCTGTGCTTCGGCCAGCCGGCCGATGTTGTTGTACAGCCGTATCTGCAGGGCCGGCGAGGCGGCCGAGGCGTTGTCGAGATCGTCGAGCGCAGCGCGCCATTGCGCCAGCGCCGCCTCCGGCTGGCGGCGGCGTTCCAGCAGGCCGCCCAGGCCCAGCTGGCTTTCGGTGAAGCCGGGATGCAGTTTCAGCGATTGCCGGTAGCCGCGTTCGGCGCCGGCTTCGTCGCCCGCCTGCAGCAGCACCACGGCCAGGTTGTACCAGGCCACGTATTCCAGCGGCGAATCGCAGTGCTCCAGCCACAGCTGGTACAGCGAGATGGTTTGCTCGGTCTTGCCCTGCGCCGACAGCAGGCTGGCCAGGCCGATCAGGTCGATGATGGCCAGCTCGCCCAGCTGCGCCAGCGCCAGCGCCAGGGTCCCGGCTTCGGCCAGGTTGCCGGCGGCCATGGCCTTGTGCAGTTGCTGGGACATGGGCGGGTTCCTGGCCGGTGGCGGGAAGAGCTTAGGCCTGCTCGACCAGCATCAGCACGCCGACCAGGTCGAGGTGGCGTTCCGGCGCATTCGGCAGGCCGCCGGCATAGCAGTCGAAGCCGCTCTGGGCGCCGCCGGCCTGCTCCGGCACCGACACCGCCAGCCGGCTGGCGCCGTAGCGCCGCAGCAGGCTGTGGCTCCACAGCAGCGGCAGCGGGATGCTGGAGTAGACGAAGGGCAGCGTCTCGGTATCGGCGTGGCGGGTGGCGACGCGCGAGTTGAAGACCAGGCCGTCGTCGCTGCTCAGCTCCAGTTGCAGCGCATCGTGCTGCGGATCGGATTTCAGGAACAGCGCCAGCGGGAACATCTCGCTGTTCAGTTCCAGCCGGCTGCCCGGCAGCATGCGCAGGTAGTCCAGCTGCATCAGGCGGTTGCCGGTATGGGCGCGCTGCACCGGCCCGCTGGTGAACTGCTCCAGGTTGACGCCGGGCAGGTACATCGCCTGCAAGTGCGTGAACGGCGACACGGTTTGCAAGCGCGCCAACGTGGCCGTCAGCGGTTCAGCGTTCTGCGCCTTCAGCGTCAGCAGCCGCTGCGCGACGATGGCGCCGACGATGGAGGTGGCGTGCGGTGTGTCGTAATGGGCCGGGTCGCGGTACAGCCAGGCCGGCGCGCGGCCCAGGAACAGCCCCGACAGCGCGGCGCGCACGTCGATCACCGGCAAGGCCAGCTCCTGGAAGGCGCGGATCTGCGCATCGTAGATTGGATGCGGCGCGGCCGACGAGAAATGCTGCTGCTGCGCCAGCACCAGCGGTACGAAGGTGGCCGTCGGGTACAGCTGGGCGGCGGCCTTGAGCAGCAGGTGGAAGCAGAACAGCCAGGAATCGGCGCCGCCGGGGCGGGGCGCGAAGTGGCCGGTGTCGTTGATCGAGTATTCGTACAGCACCACGTCCACCGGCGTGCCGGCATAGGTTTCGTACAGCCGGCCGATGGCCGACAGCGAGGTGGTGGCGCCGACCGAAATCTGGATGATCTCGGCCTCCGCATAGCCTTGCAGCGACTGCGCCAGGTGCGTGACGTAGCCGTCCTTGAGCAGCGAGTTGGAACCGCCGATGATGAGTATCTTCATGGCGGTCAGGCCGGCACGGCGGTGACGATGTAGCGCTGCGCCAGCGCGTCCTGCACGGCCAGTTCGGGATCGCTGCCGCTGGCCTGGGCCAGCTGGCGCAGGATGGGCAGGAACACCGCGCTGCCAGGCTCGTTGAACACCACCGGGATGCCGCCGCTGAGGCGGAAGCCGCTCTGCTGCAGCAGTTCCAGCAGCGAGCCGCGGGTGAAGGCGCGCAGCTCGTCCTGCTGCAGCACGCCGTCGGCGCGGTAGCGGAAGTCGCCCATGTTCAGCCGCACCTGGGTGCTCCAGTGCTGCAGGTTGCGCACCGACAGCACCAGCGTGCCGCCCGGCGCCATGCTGGCGCGGATGGACTTGAGCAGCGCCCACGGATCGCGCACGCGTTCCAGCGCGCCGTCCAGCACCCAGCAGTCGGCCTGCGCCAGCTGGCGCTCGCGCTGCGGGTCCGGGGTTTCGATGTCCTGGCTGTAGACGAAATCGCAGTGCGCGCGCGCCTGCTCGGCGGCGATGGCGTCGCGCTCGATGCCGGTGTAGTTGCACAGCGGGTGGCGCTGCTTGTAGGCCTTGGCGAAGGCGCCGTCGCCGCAGCCCAGCTGCACCACCTTGACCGCCGCCGGCATGAAGTCCAGCAGCTGCTGGTTGATCTGCACCGTGGCCGCAGGCTTGTCGTAGTGGTAGCCGCCGGTGCGGCGCACCGTGCCCTGCCAGTCGTGGCGGATGAAGATGCGCTGCGCCGGCTGGTCGCTGAAATCGTTGTTGACCCAGGCGATGTTGCGCATCAGCTGGTCGCTCTTGCCGGCTTGCGCCATCGCCACCATGGACGGCAGCATCGGCGCGCCGTGCTTGACCGGCAGCGGCCACTGGCGCACCACTTCGATGTTGGTCAGCATGCAGGCCGGGTGCAGGTAGGGCATGCTGCCTTCGCCGTAGGGCTGGCCGTCGGCGTTGACCGGCGTGACGTTGCCGACGCCGTACATATGCGGTTCCAGGGTTTCCGCCATCGATTCGAGGAAGCCGCGCTTGAGGATCTCGACGTCGGAATCGAGGAACAGCACGCGGCCCGACAGCTCCAGGTTCTCGATCGCCCACGCCATGCCGGGGCCGTGGTGGATGTTGTAGCCGAAGGGGATGAAGCGCACGCCCTGGTACTGGGCGGCGATGGGCGCGATCTGCTGGGCGATCTCCGGCGCCGAACCGTCGATGATGGTGATCGGGTTGTGCGGATAGAACTGGCGGAAGGTGCCCAGCAGCGAGGCGATCAGGTCGGGTGCGTTGTAGGACACCGCGATCATCGGGATCTGGTCGATATTCATGGCTGCTTTCGTGGTGTTGGCGGGGGCGGCATTCTGCGCGGCGGCCGGACGGGCCACGCGCTGCATGGCCGCTTCCAGGTTGCGCACCAGGCGCGGGGTGTCGAACAGGGCGCAGCGCAGGCGGTTGTCGATGAGCTGGCGCTTCATGGCGGCGATGCCGGCCGGGTCGTTGGCGAGCGCCACCGCCTGCTCTTCGTAGTCGGCGAAGTTGTAGGTGATCAGCTGCGGCAGGTCGACCGCGCGCAGCAGGCTGCCCGCCATGCGCGACGCGAAGGTAGGGCCGGCGCAGGTCAGCAGCGGCAGGCCTGCCCACAGCGCGTCGCTGGCGGTGGTGCCTGCATTGAACGGGTAGGTGTCCAGGAACAGGTCGGCTAGCTGGTAGCGCGCCAGGTAGTCGGCCGGCAGCGCGCGTTCGGCGAAGATCAGCCGCTCCGTGTCGATGCCGTCTTCGGCGGCGTGGCGCTTCAGGTTGTCGGCCACCAGCGGCGTGTCGGCCACCAGCCACAGCACGCTGCCCGGCACGCGGCGCAGGATGTTCATCCAGTGCGCGAATAGTTCGGGCTTGAACTTGTAGCTGTTGTTGAACGAGCAGAAGACGAAGGCGTCCTCCGGCAGCTTGACGCTGGCGCGGGTCGGCTTGTTGCCGATCAGGCGCTGGCGGTCGTTGATCTGGAAGGTGTCCGGCAGGTACAGCGGCTGTTCGGTGAAGTCCTTCCGCATGTCCGGCGTGATCAGGAACTCGTCGGCGATCACGTAGTCGATGCCGGGCAGGCCGGTGGTGCCGGGGAAGCCCAGCCACGTCATCTGCACCGGCGCCGGACGGTAAGCCAGGATCTGCGGGCGCGCGCCGGACGTCAGGCCGTGCAGGTCGACCAGGATGTCGATCTCGTGCGAGCGTATCAGCTGCGCGGCCTGCTGGTCGCTCAGCGCGTGTATCGGAATGTAGTGGTCCATGCCGGCCTTGACGCGGGCGCGCAGCGGCGAGCCGTCTTCGCGGCTCCAGCTGAAGGCGTAGACTTCGAACCGGCTGCGGTCGTGCAGGCCGTACAGCTCGGCCGTCAGGATGGACACCGCGTGCGAGCACAGGTCCGACGACAGATAGCCCACGCGCAGGCGCTCGTGGCCGTAGCTGGAGCCCTGGCCCGCGGGGCCGGTCAGCGACGCCACGGTGGTGTCGATTTTCTCGGCCACGAAGCGGGCGGCGGCCGCGGCTTGCAGCGCCGGGTCGTCGGTCAGGCTCAGCATCGCCAGCGCCGAGGCGCCGTCTTCCATCTGCTTGCGGCTGATGTGCGGCAGGCCGGCCCAGGTCGGCCAGTGGCACTGCTTCTGGCGCAGGTGCACCCAGTGCGTCATCACGTGCGGCTGGTCCGGTTCCACGGTCAGGCTTTGCGCCAGCATGGCTTCCGCTTCGGGATACTGCTTCTGGATTTCCAGCAGGCGGCCGAGATTGTTCAGCGTCTGCAGGTACTGGGTGCGGCTGGCTTTCTGGTCGATCTTGACGGCCGGGCCGAGGATGGTGCGCCACATCGCCAGCGCTTCCTCCGGCTGGCCCTGGCGCTCCAGCAGCGTGCCGAGATTGAGCCGGCCTTCGACGAAGCGCGGATGCAGCGCGATGCACTTGCGGTAGGCCGCTTCGGCGCTGGCGTCGTCGGCGTCGGCGGCCAGCAGCGCGCCGAGGTTGAACCAGGCCGCGTACGCCAGCGGCTGGCGGGCGCCGTGCTCGATCCAGCAACGGTACAGGGCGATCGCCTGCTGCGGCTGCCCCTGCTTTTGCAGCGCGGCGGCGGCGTCGAACAGCTGCGGGATCGTCATGTTGCCGCGTCCCGCCTGCTTCATCCACTGGGCGTAGGGTGTGCCGGCGACGTTCATGGTTGGGCCGCGTCCCAGCCGGCGGTGATGTCGGCCGGATAGCCGCGCTTGAAATGCGTGGTCCACGGATAGGCCGGAGCGCCGCTGCCGTCCTTCAGTTTGATCTTGCTGGCGTCGCACAGGAATTGCGCCGGATTGCCGGCCACCACCGTGTGCGGCGCGACGTCGCGGTGCACCTTGCTGTGCGCGGCCACCAGCGCGCGCTCGCCCACGGTCACGCCCGGCAGTATCACCGACATCGCCGCGATGGCGGCGTAGTCGCCGATGGTGGCGCCGACCAGCACATTGCTCGGCGGATGGGGATCGTTGGTCAGCACCACGTACGGCAGCAGCCAGACGAAGTTGCCGACCTTGGACATCTTGCCGATGAAGACGTTGGACTGGCAGCGCACGTAGTCGCCGATGACGCAGTCGCCCTGGATATCGTTCATGGTGCCGATCTGGAAGGCGATGCCGGCCACGGTTTTCTCGCGCACCACCACGCGGTGGCCGGTGACGAGCTTGTCGCCGAAGCGCGAGCCTTCGTAGAACACCGAATGCGAGCGGATGCGCGCGCCGGCGCCGATCACCAGCGGCTGGCCGTCGGCCAGCGGGGTCGGGTAGCCGATCTCGCAGTAACTGTCGATGACCGAGCCGGCGCCGATCTCCACGTTGTCATGGATGATGGTGAACGGGCCGACGCTGACGCCGTCCCCCAGCTTGGCCTTGGGCGAGACGATGGCGCTCGGATGAATCATGATGTTCCCTGTGTACGGAGTTTATATACCTATGCCGCGCAGAACTTGCGCACCGCCGCCACCACTTCCATCGCCTGTTCGGCCGTCATGGTCGGGCCCATCGGCAGGCTCAGCACTTCTTTGTGGATGGCTTCGGCCAGCGGGAAGTCGCCCTGCTTGTAGCCCAGGTGGGCGTAGGCCGGTTGCAGATGCGGCGGCACCGGATAGTGGACGATGGTGCCTATGCCCTGTTCGGCCAGCGCCTTGGCCAGCGCGTCGCGCCGGGCGTGGCGGATCACGTAGACGTGCCATACCGGCTCGGCCCACTCCGGCACGTGCGGCAGCGCCAGGCCGTCGATGCCGGCCAGCTCGCGCTGGTAGATGGCGGCGATGGCGCGGCGCTTGGCGTTGTCGCCGTCCAGCTTGGGCAGCTTGACGCTCAGCAGCGCCGACTGCACCTCGTCCAGGCGCGAGTTATAGCCCGGCACCTCGTTGTAGTACTTGACCTTGGAACCGTAGTTGCGCAGCGTGCGGATTTTATCGGCCAGCTCGTCGTCGCCGGTGGTGACGGCGCCGCCGTCGCCCAGCGCGCCCAGGTTCTTGCCCGGATAGAAGCTGAAGGCGGCGGCGTCGCCCAGCTGGCCCGCCACGCGGCCGCGGTACAGCGCGCCGTGGGCCTGGGCCGCGTCCTCGATCACCTTCAGGCCGTGCTTGGCCGCCAGCGCGATCAGCGGGTCCATGTCGGCGGTCTGGCCGTACAGGTGGACCGGCATGATGGCCTTGGTGCGCGGCGTGATGGCCGCCTCCACGCGGGCCGGGTCGATGTTGAAGCCGTCGGCGGTCGGCTCGACCGGGATCGGCGTGGCGCCGCAGTCGCTGACCGCCAGCCAGGTGGCGATGAAGGTGTTGGACGGCACGATCACCTCGTCGCCGGGGCCGATGCCGTAGGCCTTGAGTATCATGAAGATCGCGTCCAGGCCGTTGGCCACGCCGATGCCGTGCTTGCTCTTGCAATAGGCGGCGAAGCTGGCTTCGAAGGCGCTGGTCTCGCCGCCGAGGATGTACCAGCCCGAATGCAGCACGCGCTTGAAGGCGGCTTCCAGTTCGTCGGCTTGCGACAGGTTGATGGCTTTCAGGTCGAGGAAGGGAACGCTCATGGCAAAACTCACTTAGGTTGGTGTGCCGCGGCCACGAATTCATCGTAGTCGTGGTAGTAGTCTTTGGGGTCGTACAGCGTCGAGGCCAGCACCACGCACACCGCGCCGGACGAGAAGTTCTCCACTTCGCGCCACATCATGCCGGGCACGTACAGGCCGTAGTAGGAGCGGTTGAGCGTGAACTTCTTGCGCTCGTAGCCGTCGTCGACGATGACGTCGAAGCTGCCCGACATGGCGACGAACAGCTGCTGCAGCTCGATGTGGCCGTGGCCGGCGCGCGCCGAGCCGCCCGGCACGTCGTACAGGTAGTAGACGCGCTTGATGTCGAAGGGGATGTGCACGCCGCCCTCGATCACCGACAGGTTGCCGCGCACGTCGTGGTGCGGCGGCAGGTCGATCAGCCGGCACTGGTCCATCATGATGCGGCTCCCGTGCTTTGCGCCGCCAGCACGTCGTGGAAGCGTTGTTGCGAACGGCCGACCATGGGGAAGATGCCGCTCAGGCGGGCGGCCACGTCGTCCACCGTCGTCTGCATCACCACCAGCTCTTCCGGCGCGACCAGGCCGATGTCGCACGATTCGATCAGCAGGTCGATGTAGTCGGAGAAGCAGTAGCCGAAATTCGGATTGCTGTTGACGTTGCTGTTCGATTCCAGCCGCTGGTCGTGGCGGAAGTAGGACAGCTCTTCGTCGATGTAGAACACCTTGCCGTCGCGCGCCAGGTTGAAGTAGGCGGCGACGTCGGCCAGGCCCAGCGTGCAATCGTGCTTGTGGTAGCGGAACAGGTGGCGGCCGATTTCCCACAGGCGCTCGCGGCGGAACATGATGGTGCTGAACTCGCCAACGAAATTGCGCATGCCCAGCACCATGCTGCGCTGCATGTCGCGCGCCGTCATGCTGCCGCTGGCCTGGTAGGGGCGGCGCAGCTCGGTGCGCTCATTGTCGACGTTGATCACCTGCGAGGACGAGAACACCAGCTGGATCTCCGGGTCCATATTCATGGTCGCCACCATGCGCTCGACGCAGAACGGATGCAGCACGTCGTCGTCGAACAGCGGCTTGATCAGCTGGCCCTTGGCGGCGAACAGCGCGGTCAGCACGTTCTGCTCGCGCAGCGCCGAGTTGCGCTGGTAGATCAGCAGGCCGCTGTACTTGGCGCACATGTCCTTGATGGCCTCGGTCGGGCAGTTGTCGCTGACCAGGATCTCGATGTTGGGATAGCTCTGGCCCAGCGCCGACTTCAGGCAGGCCTCGAAGTGGCCCGGCTTGTACGACGGGATAACGATGCTAACTAATGGCAAACTCATAGAATGTCAGGCTCCAGGCTTAGGCGGCGACAGCCACCACGATGTATTGCCAAGGCAGCGCGTCTTCCACCGCCACCACCGGATCGAGGCCGCTGGCGCCGGCCATCATGCGGATCGCCGGCAGGTATTTTTCGCGCGCCGGCTCGTCGATGATGCGGGCGCTGCCGCCGGCGATCTGGAAGCCGGCCTGCTGGAACAGTTCCAGCATGGCGCCGCGCGTGAAGATGCGCTTGCGCGATTTTTCTATGCCGCCAGGGCCGTAGCGCATGTCGCCGGCGTTCAGCCGCGCCTGCACGCTCCAGTGCTGGAAGTTGCGGAGGGTGGCGACGATGCGGCCGCCCGGCGCGATGCTGGTGCGGATTTTCTGCAGCAGCGTCCACGGGTCGTCGGTCGCTTCCAGCGCCTCGTCCATGACCCAGCAGTCGGCGCCGCGCACGTGGTCCCACAGGTCGGCGCCGGCGTGTTCGATGTCGAGGTTGAACACGAAGTCGCAGTGCGGGCGCGCGGCCTGGGCCGGCGCCGGATCGGCTTCGATGCCGGTGTAGTTGGCCAGCGGGTTGCGGGCGCGGTAAGCCTTGGCGAAGGCGCCGTCGCCGCAGCCCAGCTCCACCACCTTGACCGCGGTCGGCGGCATGAAGGTCAGCAGGTCGGTATTGACGACGGTGTTGGCGCTCGGCAGGTCGTAGTGGTAGCCGCCGGTGCGTATCACCGTGCCCTGCCAGTCGTGCTTGATGTAGTGGCGGGTCGGCTCGCGGGCGAAGTCGTCGCGCACCCAGTCGACGCCGTGCAGCAGATCGCTCTTGCCGGCCTGGTGCATCGCCAGCATGGCCGGCAGCAGCGGCGCGCCGTGCTTGATCGGCAGCGGCCACTGGCGCATCACTTCGGCGTTCACCAGCATGCAGGCCGGGTGCAGGTAGGGGATGCCGTCGGCGCCGCGGCTGTGGCCTACTTCGTTGACCCACTGGACGTTGCCGACGCCGTACATCTCCGGGCGCAGCGCGCTGTGCAGCGATTCCAGGAAGCCGGCCTTGAGGATCTCGACGTCGGAGTCGAGGAACAGCACCTCGCCCGACAGGCCCAGGTGGCTGAGCGCCCAGGCCATGCCGGGGCCGTGGTGGATGTTGTAGCCGAAGGGGATGAACTCGACGTTGTCGACGCCGTCGGTGATGGCGCGGATTTTCTCGGCGACATCGGGATTCGAGCCATCGATCACGTACACGCGGTTGCCGTAGAACTGGCGCAGCGTGCGCAGCAGCGCTTCGATCAGGTCCGGCGCGTTGTAGGACACGGTGACGATGGGGATGTCGGCGATGCGCACCGGTTCGGCCAGGGGGTGCTCCGACGGTTCCTGCGGACGCACCGCGTGTTCCGGCGCGGCCAGGCGCGGCGCTGCCGGCTTGGCGACTTTCTGCAGCGCCGCTTCCAGGTTGCGCACGAAGCGCGGGCTGTCGAACAGCGGGCAGGTCAGGCGGTTGGCGGCCAGCTGGCGCTTCATCGAGGCGATGCGGGCCGGGTCGTTGGCCAGCGCCACGGCCTTCTCTTCGTAGTCGGCGAAGTTGTAGGTGATCAGCTGCGGCAGGTCGACCGCGCGCAGCAGGCTGCCGGCCATGCGCGACGAGAAGGTCTGGCCGGCGCAGGTCAGCAGCGGCAGGCCGGCCCACAGCGCGTCGCTGGCGGTGGTGCCGGCGTTGAACGGGAAGGTGTCGAGGAACAGGTCGGCCAGCTGGTAGCGCGCCAGGTATTCGGCCGGCACGGCGCGGCTGTTGAAGATCAGGCGGTTGCGGTCGATGCCGGCTTCCTCGGCGTAGCGGTACAGGTTCTCGCGCACTTCCGGGTAGTCGGCCACCAGCCACAGCACGCTGTTCGGCACGCGGCGCAGGATGTTCATCCACACCGAGAACAGGTCGGGCGTGAACTTGAAGTTGTTGTTGAACGAGACGAAGACGAAGGCGTCTTCCGGCAGGTTGACGCTGGCGCGGGTCGGCTTGGCGGCGATCAGGCGCTGGCGGTCGTTGATCTGGAAGGTGTCCGGCAGGTACAGCGGCTTTTCGGTGAAGTCCTTGGTCATTTCCGGCGTGATCAGGAATTCGTCGGCGATCACGTAGTCGACGCCGGGCAGGCCGGTGCTGCCGGGGAAGCCGAGGTAGGTCAGCTGCACCGGCGCCGGGCGGTAGGCCAGGATGTTGGGGCGCGCGCCCAGCGTCAGGCCGTGCAGGTCGACCAGGATGTCGATTTCGTGGGCGCGGATGGTGCGCGCGGCCTGCTCGTCGGTCAGCTGGTCGATGCGGATGTAGTGGTCCATGGCCTTGACCACGCGGGCGCGGATCGGCGAACCGTCCTCGCGGCTCCAGCTGAAGGCGTAGACCTCGAACTTGCTGCGGTCGTGCAGCTCGTACAGCTCGGCGGTCAGGATGGAGACCGCGTGCGAGCAGAAGTCCGACGACAGGTAGCCGATGCGCAGGCGGCCGTGGCCGTAGCCGTGCTGGCCGGTCAGCGGCGCGACGGCGGCGTTGACTTTCTCGTTGACGAAGCGGCGCGCGGCGGCCAGCTGCTGGGCCGGGTCGGCCGAGGCGCTGAGCATGGCCAGCGCCGAAGTGCCCTCCATCATGGTAGCGACCGAGATGTGTTCGAGGCCGCTGTAGACCGGCCATTCGCACTGTTTCTGGCGCAGGTGGACCCAGTGGGTCATGACGTTGGCCTGTTGCGGATCGACGCGCAGGCTCAGCGCCAGCATGGCTTCGGCCTCGGGATAGCGCTTGCGGATTTCCAGCAGGCGGCCGAGGTTGTTCAGGGTTTGCACGTACAGGGTCGGATTGGTCTTGATATCCGGCTGCACCTCATCGGTGAGGATGGTCTTCCACATCGCCAGCGCGTCTTCCGGGCGGCCGGTGCGTTCGAGCAGGGTGCCGAGGTTGAGGCGGGCTTCGACGAAGCCGGGGTTCTGGGCGATGGCCTTGCGCAGCACGGCTTCGGCGCCGGGGTCGTCGCCGGAATTGGACAGCACCACGGCCAGGTTGAAGCAGGCGGCATAGACCAGCGGCGACGGCGTATGGTCGATCCAGGCGCGGTACAGGGCGATGGCGGCGGGCAGTTGCCCGCTTTCCTGCAACACGGCGGCGGCGCCGAACAGGTCGCCGATGGACAGCGCGCCCTTGACGGCCAGTGCCATAACGGTGCCCAGCGGGCTGTTATCGATGGGAGCGGGTGCGGCAGGTACTTGAGCGGTCATAGCTAGGCTTAGGATGGGATGAGCCATAAAAGGTACGCACTATCATACCTTTTTGTCGCAGGGTAAGGGGCAACTTTTGGCTCAGGAGCAAGACTGTAAAACCCCACCTGCTCAACAGATAGGCAAGGCTTAAAAACAACGGGGGTCAAGTCTGACATTTGGACACGTGCTCAACCGTAGCGACTTGCTACGGTTGAGCACGTGTCCAAATGTCAGACTTGACCCCCAAGGGGGTTAGCGGTTGGGGACGCTGAACCAGTCGCCGGCGTTGCGCGCGGCGTCTTCGTGCTGGGTGCTCAGCGCGGCGGCCGCGCCTTGCAGGGCCTGGCGGCTGCGGTAGTGCTGCATGGCGTCGGCCAGTGCTTGTGCATTGGCATCGCTTGTTGCCGCATCGCTCGGCTTGGCCAGCGCCGCCTGTGGCGCAGGCGCCGCAGAGGCCGTACTGGCATAGCTCGCCATCGCGTTGCTCAGGCCGCTTACCTGCTGTTGCAGCGTGGCCGCGGCCGTGGTCGCCGTCTTCTGCGCCAGGAACCAGACGTCGGCGCTGGCGTGGGTGCTGCCGTCGGTGCCGGTATAGCTCGACGTCAGGCCGATGGCGTTGCCGTTCTGTAGCGTCAGCGTGTGCTTGGCGTCGGTGCCGATGGCGGCGATGCCCAGCTGGTCCAGCGTCTTCAGCTCGTCCGCCTGGCTGATGCCGTCGGAGTTGCCGTCCACCCAGACCCGCAGCGCGCCGAAGGCGCTGTCGGCCTTGGTGATCTGGCCGTCGCCGTTGCTGTCGAGCGACTTCAGCGCGGCGTAGCCGTCGGCGGCCTTGCCGCCGTCCGCCAGCGTGGTGGCGCTGCCGAACAGCTCGCCGCCGTCGTTGATGACGCCGTCGCCATTGCGGTCCAGGGCCAGCAAGCCGTCGTGGGCGTCGACCCAGCCGGTGCTGACCTTCTTGCCCTCGGCGCGGATGTCGAACTGCACGCCGGCCGCGATGCCCAGCGTCCGCACGCCGTTGCCGTCCAGGTCCAGCACCAGCGGCGTGGCGTAGTTGGTCGACGAGGCGTTCAGCGCCATGGTCTGCGTGACCGACATCGCGCCGACCTGGCCGCCGGTGAAGGCGTTGGCCTGGGTGACGCTGAGCGCGGCCAGGCCGGCCGTGGTCAGCGACGGCACCTGGCCGGCCGTGAAGGCGGCGATCTGGTCGGTGGTGAAGACGATCAGCTGGCTGGTTTTCAGGCCCGCCACTTGCGCATTGGTCAGGCCGGCGATCTGCGTGGTCGACAGGTAGCCGATCTGCGTCGCCGTCAGCGAACCGAGCTGGCTGGTGGTCCAGGCGCCCAGCTGCGTGGTGGTGAAGGCGTTGATCTGGTCGATGGTCAGCGCGGCGATCTGGGCGTTTTTCAGCGCCGCCATCTGCGCGGTGGTCAGCGCCGCCGCCTGCGTGCCGGTCAGCGCGTTGAGCTGGGTGCTGGTCAGCGTCTGGACCTGCGAGGTGGTCACGGCTTGCAGCTGGTCGGTGCTGAACGCGGCCATCTGGTCCACCGTCAGCGCGGTGATCTGGCTGAGCTTGATGCTGGCGACCTGCGCCGTGGTCAGCGCCTGGATCTGCGTGTTCGACAGCGCGGCCAGTTGCGTGGTGTTCAGGTAGCCGATCTGCGCGGTGCGCAGGGCGGCGATCTGGCTGGTGCTCAGCGCGAACATCTGGTCGGCCGTCATCGCGCCCAGTTGCAGGCTGGTCAGCGCCTGTATCTGTGCGGTGTTGAGGCCGGCCAGTTGGCTGACGTCCAGGCTGCTCACCTGCAAGGTGCCCAGCGCGGCCACGTCGGCCGTCTGCAAGGCGCCGATCTGGTTGGTCGACAGCGCGACGATGGCGTTGATGCTCAGCGAGGCCGCTTGCGCGGTGCTCAGCGCGGCGATCTGGTCGGTGCTGAGGACGTTGACTTGCGGTACGTCGATGGCGGCGATCTGCGCGGTTTTCAGGCCGCGGATCTGCGCCGTCGTCAGCGCGACGGTCTGGTCGGTGGACAGGCCGGTGAACTGGCTGGCGGTCAGCGCGGCCAGGTCTTGCGTGTCCAGCGCCGCCACTTGCGCGGTGCTCAGCGCGGCCAATTGGTCGGCGGTCAGCGTCGGCATTTGCGCGGTGGACAGGCCGGTGATCTGGGCCGTCTGCAACGCGGCGATCTGGTCGGTGGACAGGCTGCTGGCCTGGGCGGTGGTCAGCGCGGCGAGCTGCGCGGTTTTCAGCGCGCGGATCTGGTCGCTGGTCAGGGCCAGCAGGTTGTTGATGGTCAGGCCGTAGGCCAGCTGCGCAGTGCTGAGCGCGGCGATGTGGTCGGTATCGAGCGCCGCCACCTGGTTGACCTGCAAACCGTTGGCCAGCTGGGCGGTGCTGAAGGCGGCCAGTTGCGTCAGGCTCAGCGCGTTGAGCTGGGCGCTGCCGAGGAAGGCGATCTGCGACGTGCCGAGGGCGGCGATCTGGCGCGTGCCCATGGCGTTCAAGTCCGCGGTTTCCAGCGCGACGATCTGGTCGGTGGTGAGCGAGGCGACTTGCTGCGTGCTCAGCGTCGATGCCTGCGCGGTGCTCAGCGCGACGATCTGGTCGGTCGTCAGCGCCTGCACCTGGCTGGTGCCGAGCGCGACGGTCTGGGCGGTGCGCAGCGCGACGATCTGGTCGGTGGTCAGGGCGGCGATGGCGTCGCTGCCCAGGCCGTAGGCCAGCTGGGCCGTGCCCAGGGCCGCGATGTGGGCGCTGTCCAGCGCGGCCAGCTGGGTCGTGCCGAGGCCGTTGCTGAGCTGGCTGGTGGTCAGCGCGGCCAGTTCGGCCGTGGTCAGCGCGTTCAGCTGGTCGCTGCCCAGCACGGCGATCTGGTCGCTGCCCAGGGCCACCATCTGGCGCGTGCTGAAGGACGACAGGTCGGCCGTTTCCAGCGCGGCGATCTGGGCCGTGGTGAGCGCGGCCACCTGGCGCGTCGCCAGCGACGCGGCTTGCGCCGTGGTCAGGGCGACGATCTGGCTGGTGCTCAAGCCGCCGGCGACCTGGTCGGTCGTCAAGGCCGCGACCTGGGCGGTGCCCAGCGAGGCGAACTGGTCGGTCAGCAGGGCCAGCAACTGGTCGCTGCCCAGCGTGGTCACTTGCGCGCTGCTCAGCGCGGCCAGGTCGGCCGTTTCCAGGGCGCTGACCTGGTTGCTGGTCAGCGCGGTCAGTTGCACGCTGCTCAGCGAGCGGACTTGCGCCGTGCTCAGCGCGACGATCTGGTCGGTGCCCAGGCTGCCGAACTGCGCGGCCAGCAGGTGGCTGACGGCGCTGGTGCCCAGCGCGGCGAACTGGTCGGTGCTCAGCGCACCCAGCTGGTCGGTGCTCAGCGACGGCGCTTGCAGCGAGGTCAGCGCGGCGACCTGCGTAGTGCTCAGCTGGCCGAATTGCGCGGCCGTCAGCGAGGCCAGCATCTGCGTGCTCAGGCCGGTGAAGGCGCTGGTCGACAGGGCGTTCAGCTGGTCGCTGGTCAGCGCGGCGAACTGGGCCGTGCTGAACGCAGCCAGCTGGTTGCTGCGCAGCGCCACGAAGTCCATGGTGCTGAGCGCAACGATCTGGTTGGTGCTGAGGGCGGTGATCTGCGTGGTGCTCAGCGTGCCGACCTGGGCGGTGCCCAGCACGGCGATGTGGTCGGTGCTCAGCGCGGCGATCTGGCCGTTGTTCAGGCCGACGATTTGCGCCGTGCCCAGGGCGCTGACCAGGTCGGTGGTCAGGGCGGCGATGTTGGCGCTGCCGATGGCGGCGATCTGCGACGATTTCAGCGCGGCGAAGTCGGCCGTTTCCAGCGCGTCCAGCTGGTCGCTGCTGAGGGCGGCCACTTGCGCGGTGCTTAGCGAGGCGGCCTGCATGCTGCTCAGGGCGACGATCTGGTCGGTGGTGATGGCGCCGAACTGGGTGGCGTTGAGCGCGCCGATCTGCGTGCTCGACAGCGTGGCGAAGTTGTCGGTGCTGATGGCGGCGATCTGGTTGCTGCCCAGCGCGCCCAGCTGGCGGGTCGCCAGGTTGTCCACTTGCAGCGTGGTCAGCGCGGCGATCTGCGCGGTGGTCAGCGAGGCGGCCTGGGCCGAGGTCAGCGCGTCCATCTGCGCCGTGGTCAGGTTTTGCAGCTGGTCCATCGTCAGCGAGATCAGCTGGTTGGTGCTCAGCGCCTGCACTTGCGCGGTCTTCAGCGCCTGCAGGTCGTCGGTGGTGATCGATTGCAACTGGTCGGTCGACAGCGCCAGCAGCTGGTTGCTGCTCAGCGCGGCCGCCTGCAGCGTGGTCAGCGCGGCGATGTGGGCCAGGTCCAGCTGGCTGATCTGCAAGGTGCCCAGCGCCTGGATCTGGTTGGACAGCAGCGCGGCCAGGTCGTCCAGTTCCAGCGCGGCCAGTTGGTCGGAGCTGAGGGCGGCCAGTTGCGCCGTGCCCAGTTGCGCGTATTGCTGCGTGGTCAGCTGCACGATCTGGTCGCTGCTGAGCGCGCGGAATTGCGCCGTGGTCAGCGCGTTGAGCTGGGTCGAGCCCAGGCTCTGCAACTGGTCGACGCTCAGCGCGTTGAGCTGGTCGCTGCCGAAGGCGGCGAACTGCGCGGCTTTCAGCGCGGCCAGGTCGTCGGTGTTCAAGGCCTGGATTTGTGCCGAGCTCAGCGCCAGCAGCTGGTTGGTGGTCAGCGCCTGCGCCTGCGCCGTGGTCAGCGCGGCGATGCGGTCGGCCGCCAGCGCCTGCAGCTGGCCGGTGCCGAGGGCGGCGATCTGCGCGGTCTTCAGCGCGGCCAGGTCTTCGGTTTCAATCGCGCCCAGCTGTTGCGTGCTCAGCGCGGCCACCTGGGCCGTGCCCAGCGCCTGGAATTGCTGGGTGGTCAGCGCGACGATCTGGTCCGAGCTCAGTGACTGGACCTGGGCGCTGCTGAAGGCGTTCAACTGGGTCGCGCCCAGGCTCTGCACCTGGGTCAGCCCCAGCGAGGCGATCTGGTCGCTGCCGAGGGCGGCGATTTGCGCGGTCTTCAGCGCGACGAGCTCATCGCTGGTCAGCACCTGCACCTGGTCGGTGGTCAGCGCGGCGATCTGGCCGGTGGACAGGCCGGCCGCCTGCGCCGTGGTCAGCGCCTGCACCTGGTCGGTGGTCAGCTGGGTGATCTGCAGCGTCTTGAGCGCGGCGATCTGCGCGGTTTTCATCGCGGCCAGGTCTTCCAGTTCCAGCGCGCGCAGCTGGTCGCTGCTCAGCACGGAAAGGTCGGCGGTGCTTACGCTGGCGATCTGGCGCGTGGTCAGTGCGACGATCTGGTTGGTGGTGAAGGCGGCAATCTGGTCGGTGGTCAGGCCGGCGATCTGGTTCAGCGTCAGCGCCTGGATCTGGTCGGTGGTCAGGTTGCTCAGCGCGCCCAGCGCGGCCAGCTGGGCGGCGCTCAGTGCGGCGAAGTCGGCCGTGCTCAGCGCGCCGATCTGGTCGGACGACAGCGAGGACAGCTGGCCGGTCGTCATCGAGCCGACCTGGCTGCTGGTCAGCGCCATGATCTGGTCGGTGCTCAGCAGCGTGATCTGCGCGGTGCGCAGGGCGTTGATCTGCACCGTTTTCAGCGCGGCGATTTCGTCGGTGTTCAGCGCGGCCAACTGGCCGGCGGTCAGGCTGGCGACCTGGGCGGTGGCCAGCGCGGCCACTTGCGCCGTGGTCAGCGAGGTGATCTGTGAGGTCTGCAAGCCCTGGAATTGCGCGGTGCTCAGCGAGGCCAGCTGGGCCGCCGTCATCGCTTGCAACTGGTCGGTGCTGATGGCGTCGAGCTGGTCGGTGCTCAGCGCTTGCAGCTGCGCGGTGCGCAGCGCGGCCAGGTCCTGGGTTTCCAGCGCGCGCACCTGGTCGGTGGCCAGCGCCGTCAATTGCTGCGAAGTCAGCGAGGCCACTTGCGCCGCGGTCAGGCCGGCGATCTGGTCGCTGCTGAGCAGGATGAACTGGCTGGTGCCGAGCGCGGCGACCTGCGCGGTCTTGAAGGCGGCCAGGTCTTGCGTTTCCAGCGCGGCCAGCTGGGTGGCGCTCAGCGCGCGCACCTGGGCGGTGCCGAGATTGGCCGCCTGCTGCGTGCTCAGCGCGACGATCTGGTCGGTGGTCAGCGACTGGAACTGGGCGCTGCTCAAGGCGCCCAATTGCGCGATGCTCAGGGCGCGGAACTGGTCGCTGCCCAGCGCATCGAGCTGGTCGGTGCTCAAGGCCAGGATTTGCGCGGTGCGCAGCGCGGCGATGTCGGCGCTGGAGAACACTTGCAATTGCGCGGTGCCGAGCGCGCTCAGCTGGCGCGTGCTCAGGCTGGCTACTTGCGCGGTGGTCAGCGCGGCGATCTGGGTGGTGGTGAGGCTGGCGATGACGTCGGTGCCCAGCGCGGCGAACTGCGCCGTCTTCAGGGCGGCGAAGTCCTGGCTTTCCATCGCGTTCAATTGGTCGCTGCTGAGGGCGGCGATCTGCTGCGTGCCCAGGTTGCCGACCTGCAGGGTGGTCAGCGCGGCGATCTGGTCGCTGTTGAGCGTGGCGATCTGCGACGTCTTCAGCGCGGCGATCTGCGCGGTCTTCATCAGCGACAAGCCTTGCGTGCCCAGCGCGACCAACTGGTCGCTGCTCAGCATGGCCACTTGCGCCGTCACCAGGCTGTAGACCTGGACGGTGCTCAGGTTGGCGATCTGCGCGGTGCCCAAGGACTGCAACTGGCTGCTGCCCAGCGCGGCCAGCTGGGCCGTGGTCAGGGCTTGCAGCTGGGTGCTGCCCAGCGCGTTCAGGTGGTCGCTGCTCAGGCCGGCGATCTGGGCGGTGCGCAGCGCGGCCAGGTCGCGGGTTTCCATCGCCACGATCTGGCTGGTGCCCAGCGCTTGCAGCTGGCGCGTGCTCAGGCTGGCGAATTGCGCGCTGGTCAGTGCGACGATCTGGTCGGTGCTCAGCAGGCTTACCTGGTTGGTGCCGAGGGCGGCCAGTTGCGCGGTCTTCAGCGCGGCCAGGTCCTCGGTTTCGATGGCCAGCAATTGATCGCTGGACAGCGCGGCGATCTGCTGGCTGCCCAGGTTGCTGGCCTGGACGGTGGTCAGCGCGACGATCTGGTCGGTGCTCAGCGCGGCCAGCTGCTTGCTGCCCAGGGTGGCCAGCTGCTGGGTCTTCATCGCTTGCAACTGGGCCGTGGTGATGGCGGCCACGGCGTTCGTGCCCAGGGCCAGCACTTGTTGCGTCTTCAGCGCCGACAGGTCGGCCGTTTCCAGCGCGACGATCTGGTCGGTGGACAGCAGGGCGATCTGCTGGGTCGACAGCGCGCCCGCTTGCAGCGAGGTCAGCGCGACGATCTGGTCGGTGGTGACGGCGGCCAGCTGGTTCGAGCCCAGCGCGTTGAGCTGGCTCGATTTCAGCGAGGCCCAGTCGGTGGTGGTCAGCACGGCCACCTGTTCGGTCAGCAGGTAGCCGATCTGGGCGGTGCTGAAGGCGTTCACTTGCGCGGTGTTCAGCGCGCCCAGCTGGGCGGAGTTGAGCACGTGGATCTGGTCGGACGTCAGTTGCGCGATCTGCGCGGTCTTCAGCGCGGCCACCTGGCCGACGGTCAGCGTGGCGACGGCCTTGGTGCCCAGGCCCAGCAGCTGGCTGGTCTGCAGCGCGGCGAAGTCCTGGGTTTCCATCGCGTTCAGCTGGTCGGTGCTCAGCGCGTTCAGCTGGGCCGGCGTCAACGCGCCCGCTTGCGCGGTGGTCAGGGCGACGATCAGGTCGGTGCTCAGCGCGGCCACCTGGGCCGAGCTCAGGGCGACGATCTGCGCGGTTTTCAGTGCGGCGAAGTCGGCCGTTTCCAGCGCGTTCAGCTGGTTGGTCGACAGCGCGGCGATTTCACGCGTGCTCAGCGCGGCGGCCTGGGCGGTGGTCAGCGCGACGATCTGGTCGGTGGTCAGTGCGGCGACCTGGGCGGTGGTGAAGTTGCTCAGCTGGACGCTGGACAGCGACGCGAACTGCGCCGTGGTCAGCGCGGCGACGGCGTTGCTGCTCAGGGCGGCGGCCTGCTGCGATTTCAGCGCCACCAGGTCCTGGGTTTCCATCGCGGCGACCTGGTCGGTGCTGAGCGCGGCGATCAGCTGGGTGGCCAGCGACGCCACTTGCAGCGAGCCCAGGCCGACGATCTGGTCGGTGCCCAGCGCGGCGATTTGGGCGGTGCTGAAGGCCGCCAGTTGCGCGGTCCTCAGCGCGGCGAGGTCGCGGGTTTCCAGCGCGGCGAGCTGGTTGCTGCCCAGGGCGGCGATCTGGCGCGTGGTCAGCGCGCCGGCCTGGCCGGTGCTCAGCGCGACGATCTGCTTGGTGTCGAGCGCGGCGATCTGCTGGGTGCTCAGCGCGGCCACCTGGGCCGTGGTCAGCGCGGCGATCTGGTCGGTGGTGAGGCTTTGGACATTGCTGGTGCTCAGGCCACCCAGCTGCTGGGTGCGCAAGGCGGCCAGGTCTTGCGTGCTCATCGCGTTCAACTGGTCGCTGGACAGCGCCGACAGTTGCAGCGAGCTCAGCGCGTTGGCTTGCGCGGTCTTCAGCGCGACGATCTGGTCGGTGCTGAGCGAGGCGATCTGGCTGGTGCCCATGGCGGCCAGCTGCTGGGTTTTCAGCGCGGCCAGGTTGGCGGTGCTCAGCACGCTCAACTGCGCGGTCGACAGCGCGGCGACTTGCTGCGAGGCCAGGCCGGCGATGTGTGCGGTGTTCAGCGCGGCGATCTGGTCGGTGCCCAGCGCGGCCAGTTGCGCGGTCTTCAGCGCGCCCATTTGCAGCGAGGTCAGCGCGACGACCTGGTCGGTGCCGAGCGCGGCGATGCCGCTGGTGGCCAGGGCGGCGATCTGCAGGGTGCGCAGCGCGGCCAGGTCTTGCGTTTCCATCGCGGCCAGCAGCGTGGTGCCCAGGGCCGCCAGTTGTTGCGTGGCCAGGCCGGCCGCTTGCGCGGTCGTCAGGCCGGCCAGTTGTGCCGTGCCCAGCGCGTTGATCTGGGCGGTGGTGAAGGCGGCTACCTGGGCCGTCTTCATCGCGGCCAGGTCGCGCGTTTCGATGGCGGCCACCTGGTCGGAGGTCAGCACGATGATTTGCTGCGTGCCCAGCGCGGCCGCTTGCGCGCTGGTCAGCGCGACGATCTGGTCGGTGGACAGGCCGCGCAGCTGGCTGCTGCGCATGGCGGCGATCTGGGCCGTGGTCAGCGCGGCGACCTGGTCGGTGCTCAGCACGGCGGTGGTGGCGGTGCTCAGCGCGTTCAGCTGCTGGCTCTTGAGCGCGGCGAAGTCCTGGGTTTCCATCGCGGCCAGCTGGGCGCTGGACATCTGGCCCAGCTGCAGCGTGGTCAGCGCGGCGGTTTGCGCGGTGGTCAGCGCGACGATCTGGTCGGTGCTGAGGGCGGCGAATTGCTTGGTGGTCAGCGCGGCGATCTGCGCGGTCTTCAGCGCGGCGAAGCCGTCGGTGCCCAGCGCGGCCAGCTGGTCGGTGCCGAGGGCGCTGATTTGCAGCGTCGACAGGTTGCTGCTTTGCGCGGTGCGCAGCGCGGCCATCTGCGCCGTGGTCAGCGCGCCCAGCTGGCTGGTGGCCAGCGCGTTCAGTTGCTGCGTGCCGAGCGCGGCGATGTCGTCGGTGTCGATGGCGGCCAGCTGGTTGCTGCTCAGCGCGGCGATCTGGCGGGTTTGCAGCGAGGCGGCCTGGCTGCTGCTCAGGGAGACGATCTGGTCGGTGGTCAGCGAGCGCACTTGCGCGGTGCTCAGCGCCGCCAGCTGGCTGCTGCGCAGCGCGGCGATGTCGTCGGTGCCGACGATGGACAATTGCTGGGTGCCGAGCGCGGCCAGCTGCACGGTCGCCAGCGAGGAGAACTGGTCGGTGGTCAAGCCATTCACCAGCTGGTTGGTGCTCAGGCTGACGATCTGGCCCGTGGTCAGCGCGGCGATCTGTTTGGTGGTGAAGCCATAACCGAGCTGCTGCGTGTTGAGCGCCTGCAGATTCTGGGTGGACAGGGCCCGTAACTGGCTGGTGCCAAAAGCGCTGAGCTGCGCGGTGCTCCATGCGGTCATTTGCAAGGTGGTGAGCAGCACGATATCCGCAGTCGTCAGAAACGCGATCTGATTGGTCTGCAGGCTGGCGATTTGGTCGGTGTTTAAACCAGGTACGATAGATGGCATGTTAAGTAATCTCCTTACGGAAATATATAGTACCGCCAAACGAACTCATACGGAGAGTACAGCGGCAAAAGTAGTTTAAATCTTGGTCTGAAAACAATGACTTAGCGCGCTTTGGCTCATCCAGTTGTCATCACACCCACAGCCTGAAAATAATCATTTAGGAAACACTGTAAGATCATGTTTTGCGATCAAACCCGAGCTTCCCCGCCATGCTGCTGACTCCCGCCACATTTACCCCCCTGATCCGTCCCCAAAATCATGACCATCCGCTAACTTTCGTGTTCCATCGCGGAGAGTTGCTTTTGCGCAACGAAATTCTCGGCTTGCCCGACGCGCAGGCGGTCGCCGCGCTGAACTTGCCGCCCGAGCGCTTCCATGCGCTGGGCGAGTGGGAAGGCCGCTACTACCAGCTGGCGTGGCTGGAGCAGCCGGATGTGCCGGGGCCGGAGTATGGTTATCACGGCCTGCGTTCGCTGTTCGGCCTGGTCGACGAAGGTTTCGCGGCGCTGGCCGGGCGGGCTTTCCAGCTGGCCGAATGGGCGCGCACGCACCGCTACTGCGGCGTGTGCGCGACGCCGATGCGGCAGCTGGAGGGCGAGCGCTGCCAGCAATGCCCGAACTGCGGCATGAGCGCCTATCCGCGCATCTCGCCGGCCATGATGGTGTTGATACGCAAGGGCGATCAGGTGTTGCTGGCCATGCACGCCAACGCGCCGTACAAGCGCTACACGGCGCTGGCCGGTTTCCTGGAGGCGGGCGAGTCGATCGAGGAGGCCGTGCACCGCGAGGTGTACGAAGAGGTCGGGCTGCGGGTGCACAAGCTGAAGTACTTCGGCAGCCAGTCGTGGCCGTTCCCGCATTCGCTGATGATCGCCTACACGGCCGAGTACCTGGACGGCGAAATCCGCGTCGATCCGGGCGAAATCGCCGACGCGCGCTGGTTCGGTCCCGGCGACGAGTGGCCGGACATGACGGTCACGGTGTCGATCGCGGCCGAGTTGTTGAACGCCTACCGGCCTAAGCCTTAGCCGGTGCGGTGCCGCGGATTTCTATATACTGTCGGCAATCGTAAAAAAAAGGTGTTTCATCATGTCTCAAAAAGAATTCTCGGAAGGCGACTGGCGTCGCCTGATCGCCAGTTTCGGTGAAGATCCCGACCGCCCGGGCCTGGTGGAAACCCCGGCCCGCGTCACCAAGGCATGGAAACACTGGACCTCCGGCTACGGCCAGGACCCGGTCGAGCTGCTGAAGGCCTTCGAAGACGGCGCCGAGCAGTACAACGAACTGATCGTGGTGCGCGGCATCCCGGTCTACAGCCATTGCGAACACCACCTGGCGCCGTTCTTCGGCAAGGCCACGGTCGGCTACGTCCCGAACGGCAAGATCGTCGGCCTGTCCAAGCTGACCCGCCTGGTGGACTGCTTCGCCAAGCGCCTGCAGGTGCAGGAGCGCATGACCATGCAGATCGCCAACGCGCTGATGGAAGTGCTGGAACCTAAGGCGGTCGGCGTGGTGGTCAAATGCCGCCACCTGTGCATGGAAAGCCGCGGCATCCGCACGCCGGGCGAAGAAACCGTCACCTCGGCCATGCTCGGCGAGCTGCAGCCCAACCTGGCGATGCGCACCGAGTTCCTGGCCCTGGCGCGCGAGTCCTGAGCGGCATGGCGGCGATCGCATGGCAGCACGGCGGCCTCGACGCCGCCTTCGCGCTGGCGGCCGAGCAGCAGCGGCCGCTGTTCCTGTATTGGGGCGCGGTCTGGTGCCCGCCCTGCAACCGCGTCAAATCCGACATCTTCGCGCGCGACGAGTTCGTGCAGCGTTCGGCGGCGGTGGTGTGCTACCACCTCGACGGCGACAGCGCCGGCGCGCAAGGCCTGGCCGCGCGCCACGGCCTGCGCAGCTATCCGACGCTGGTGCTGTACGCGCCGGACGGCAGCGAAATCACGCGCCTGCCGTGCGAGCTCGATGGCGAGTTGTTCGTGGCCGCCTTCGACGCGGCGCTGGCCGTGCATGCGGCCGGCTCGTCGGCTGCGGCGGCGCTGGCGGCGGCCTTGTCTGGCGAGCGCAGGTTGAGCGCCGGCGAGTGGTCGCTGCTGAGCCATTATTCCTGGGATACCGACGAAGGCCGCCTGCTGGGCGCGCGCGCGCTGGCGCCGACGCTGCTGGCGCTGGTGCGCGCCTGCGACGACGCCGACGCTTCCGTGCGCCTGCAACTGCACGCGCAGCTGGCCACGGCCGGCAAGGATATCGACGCGGCGGCCAACGCCGCCTTGCTGCTGAAGGTGTTTGCCGACGCGCGGCTGGCGCGGTCCAACATGGACATCCTCGGCAACAGCGGCATCAACCTGATCAAGTACGCCACGCGGCGTGAAGAATTGGTGGCGGCGCTGGGCAGCGCGGCCGCGCAATGGGCCGACGATTTCTGGCTCAGCGCGCCGGACCGTTTGACGGCGGTGCGTCTGCAAATGCGCCTGGGCCGCCTGCTGGCGCCGACGCAGGGCTTGCAGGAACACGTGAAGGTGCGGGTGGAAGAAGCGCTGGCCGCATCGACCGATCCCTATGAACGCCACACACTGGTCAACACGGCGGTGAGCGCGCTGAACGACGCGGGCCTGTCGGCGCAGGCCGAGCAGGTGCTGCTGGCAGAATTGCCGCGTTCGCATGCACCGTACTACTTCATGCTGAGCCTTGCCTCCAGCGCCAAGCGGCGCGGCGATGCGGCAGCGGTGTTGGACTGGTACGGCAAGGCATGGCAAGCGGCGGCAGGTCCGGCGACGCGGCTGCAATGGGGCGTCACTTATTTGAGCAGCCTGCTGGAACTGGCGCCGCAAGACAGCGGCCGCATCGAAGCAGCCAAGCAAGCCCTGCGCGCCGACATCGCCATCGCCGGCGCCGACGCCCAGCAACAACGCAACCTGGCCCAGCTACAAAAACTCCGGGGTCAAGTCTGACATTTGGACACGAGCTCATCACTCGTGTCCATCATCGGTGAGTTCTGTTTGTTCCGATGCGGCGACTGCGCGGCTCACCGTCTTCAGCGACACACCGAAATGCGCGGCGATTTGCTGCATCGAAAATGCTGTGGACCGGTAGGCTTCCGCCATGGCGACCTGGCGTCGCGCGAATGTCAGCGCATACTCCTCAAGCGACATCGCCGTTGCGCGGCGTTGCACCCTGGCGATTTCCACCGACTTCGCATCCTTGGCAGATGCCCTGTGCCGTGCGATGAACGCCGCGTCCCCTAGAATGCATCGGAAACAGACTTTCTTTAGCGGGTTTTCAGCATGCAGTCCCGCCATGACGAACTGGTGATAGGCCGCCCTCGCCGCCATCGGGTCCGGACCGAAGCAGGCCAGCAGCCATTCGGTCGCCATCCAGCCGGCAGCAGGTGTCTGGCCGGTCATGACGCGATAGCTGCTCCATTCCCAATCCCCGGGCGCTTCCACCATGCCGCCGCGCACGGGATTCAAAACGATGTACCGCGCCAGTTCGTGCTGGTAGCCTTCCTTCTGCACCAGTATGGCGTGGTAACGGCCCTGCATAACGTGCCCGACCAGTTCATGACGGCGATTGACATATTGCGAGTACGCGCTGTTCAGTTGACGCATGCCCTGCCCGAGATTGCCTTCGGGTGTTTCGATGAGTACGTGGTAGTGGTTCGTCATCTGGCAATACGCGTGGACGACGAAATGAAAACGGCGGCAGACGCGCTCGATTTCCATGAGCCAAGTCAGGCGGTCCGTGCGATCGCGAAAGATCGGCTCACGTCGATTGCCTCGGCAAGTGACGTGATAGAGTGCTCCGGGGAATTCGAGTCTGAGAGGGCGGGCCATCTCCGCAATGTAGCCGGTGCGCCAAGGTGCGGCGCTGACGAAACGCAGAAGTCGTCGCAGTCCCAGCCACACGCGGCTTGCTTTGCTGCTCAGCTAGTGCAGAGCCCGTGTCCAAATGTCAGACTTGACCCCGGCGGTTTCAGCGCTTGAATTCGGCGTTGTCTTTCCACTGCGGGCGGTCTTTGCCCTGGGCGGTCTGGTAGCCGGCTTTGAACAGCAGTTCGATGTCCTCCACCGCGCCGCTGGTGTCCCACTTGGCTTGCACCGTGTCGTTGACCGTGTGGTACTGGTGGGCGCTGTAGCTCAGCAGCTTTTCACGGCCGTAGCCGGCCGCCTTGCCGATGAAGTTGGAACTGCTGCGCAGATACACCACCGGCACGCCGCCACGCGCAAATTCGAACTGGTCGCCACGGTAGAAGCTGCCGTAGTCGGC
Organism: Duganella sp. HH101; assembly: GCF_001758795.1. NCBI lineage: Bacteria > Pseudomonadati > Pseudomonadota > Betaproteobacteria > Burkholderiales > Oxalobacteraceae > Duganella > Duganella sp. HH101. The sequence continues at coordinate 44,439 of NZ_LRON01000020.1, forward strand.
GTTGCTGTCCGGCCGCACGCTCCGCCCCTGGCTGCGGGCGATGCCGGCGACGATGTCGTCGGCGCTGGATTTGCCCATGCCGCTCAGCTCGACATCGCGGGTGCGGCCCCACATGTTCAAGCCGTCGACGTTGATGTTCAGCAGCGTCTTGCTCAGCGGGTAGAGCGGATTGCGCGCGTAGTATTGCGCGCCCAGCAGGCCGCGTTCCTCCGCCGTGGTCAGCACGAACACAATGGTGCGCTTGGGCGCGACCGGCAGCGCCTTGTACGCGCGCGCGATCTCCAGCAGCGCGGCGACGCCGGTGGCGTTGTCCATCGCGCCGTGGAAGATCTGCTGCGTGCGCGGACCCGGCAGGCTTTCGTCGATGCCGAAATGGTCCCAGTGCGCGGTGTAGACCACCACTTCATTCTTCAGCAGCGGATCGGAACCCGGTATCTTGGCCACCACGTTGTGCGAGGCGACGTCGCGCCAGGCATTGAGCGCGGTGACGTTGAGCTTGACGCCCAGCGGCACCGGATGGAAGTTGCGCTGCAGCGCCTGCTGCTTGAGCGCGTCGAAATCCTGGCCGGCGGCCTTGAACAGCTCGCGCGCGCGGTCGCCCTGCAGCCAGCCGGGAATGGCCGGGAAGGCCGGGTCCGGCGTCTTGCTCTTGATGGCGAAATTCTCGCGGCCCCAGCTGTTGCGCACCACTTCGTACGGGTAGGTGGCCGGCTTGGTTTCGTGCACGATCAGCGCGCCGGCCGCGCCCAGCTTGGCCGCCATCTCGAACTTGTAGTTCCAGCGGCCGTAACGGGTGATCGCGCTGCCGCCGAACATGGCCGGGTCCAGCTGCTTGGGGCGCTTGGGATCGGCCAGCTGCGGGTCGTTGATCAGCATGACCAGCGTCTTGCCCTTGAGGTCGACGCCCTTGTAGTCATCCCACTGGAATTCCGGCGCCTGCACGCCGTAGCCGACAAACACCAGCTCCGAATTGGCGATCTCGACTTTTTTCTCGGTGCGCGCGGTCCAGGCGACGTAATCGTCGCCGAAGGTCAGCTGCTTGACCTGGCCGTCCTTGACGTAGCTCAGCGTCGGATGGCTGGAGATGGCCACCAGCGGCACCGCCTGCAGGTAGGTGCCGTCCGGGTTGCCCGGCTCCAGCCCCAGCTTCTTGAACTGCTGCTGCAGGTAGTCCAGCGTGACGGTTTCGCCGCGCGTGCCCGGCGCCCGGCCTTCGAACTCGTCGGAGGCCAGCATGGTGATGTGCTCCAGCAGACGTTCGCCGTCGATGCCGGCCATCGCTGCCTCGGCCGGCTTGCCGGTCTTGGGTGGGGCGGCGTGGGCATGGCCGGTGCCTAACGCCAGCAGCGCCATCGACAGTAGGAATTTCATGTGGAAATGATTGTTAAGAAGGAATGCCTCATTCTGACACACTTTGTTGCTCAAGAACACTAGCAAGCCAGTCGACAAACACCCGCACCCGCGGCGACAGGTGGCGGTTGTGGGCATAAATGATGTTCAGCGGTAGCGGCGCGGGCCGCCAGGCGGGCAGGATTTCCTCCAGCTGGCCCGTGGCCAGCAGCGTGCCCAGGCCGCGGCGCGGCATCTGGATCAGGCCCAGCCCGGCCAGGCAGGCGGCCAGGTAGGCCTCGGTGCCGCTGACCGACACCTGGCTGCGCATGGGCTGGGTGCGGGCGACGCCGTCGGCGTCGACATATTCCCAGTCGAGGTCGCGCCCGCTCTGGCTGGAGAAGAAGTTGACCGCCGTGTGCTGGCGCAGATCGTCCAGCGTGCGCGGCCGGCCGTGGCGGGCCAGGTAGGCCGGCGCGGCGACATTGATCTGCTCCATCGCGGCGATGCGGCGCGCCACCAGCGTGGAATCGCGCAGCGTGCCGCCGCGCACCGCGCAATCGATGCCTTCGCCGACCAGGTCGACGAAGCGGTCGTTCGAGCCCAGCCGCACCTGGATCTGCGGGTGGCGCTGGAAAAACTCCGGCAGCGCCGGTATCACGTACAGGTGCGCCAGCCGCTCCGGCAGGTCGACCCGCACCGCGCCGCTGAGCAGCCGGCCGTCGCCGGCGAACAGGCCGTTCAGGTTGTCCAGGTCGTTGAGCAGGGCGCTGCAGCGCTCCAGGTATTGCGCGCCTTCCACCGTCAGGCTGACCTTGCGCGTGGTGCGCTGGAGCAGGCGCACGCCCAGTTGCTGTTCGATGGCTTGCACGGCGTTGGTGACGGTGGGCTTGGGCAGGTCCAGCTGCTCGGCGGCCTGCGTAAAACTTTTGCAGTCGGCCACCGCCCGGAAGATCTGCATGGCCTTGAACTGGTCCATAATTGTTAGCTATGTTCGAATAAAGTAATAGGATTTACAGTATTTATTGCTGCAATCGATAATAGCATAATGAATCCACTCGTTCACCACCTTGGAGATTCATCATGCAAGCACGCAAACTCGGCCGCACCGGCCCGCAAGTCGCCCAACTGGGCCTGGGCCTGATGGGCATGTCCGACCTGTACGGCCCGGCCGACCGCAGCGAAAGCCTGGCCACCATCCGCGCCGCCATGGATGCCGGCGTCACCCTGCTCGACACCGGCGATTTCTACGGCATGGGCCACAACGAACTGCTGCTCAATGAAGCGCTGGCCGCCGGCGGCCGCGACCGGGTGCAGATCAGCGTCAAGTTCGGCGCCATGCGCGATCCGGCCGGCAACTGGATCGGCATCGACACCCGCCCGGCGGCGGTGAAGAACTTCGCCGCGTATTCGCTGAAGCGCCTGGGCGTCGAGCACATCGACATCTACCGTCCGGCCCGGCTGGACCCGAACGTGCCGATCGAGGACACGGTGGGCGCCATCGCCGAGCTGGTCCAGGCCGGCAAGGTCAAGCACATCGGCCTGTCCGAAGTGGGGAGCGAGACGCTGCGCCGCGCCCACGCCGTGCACCCGATCGCCGACCTGCAGATCGAGTATTCGATGATTTCGCGCGGCATCGAGAACGGCATCCTGCAAACCTGCCGCGAGCTGGGCATAGGCATCACGGCCTACGGCGTGCTGTCGCGCGGCCTGATCAGCGGCCACTGGAGCAAGCAGCGCGAAGGCGAAGCCGATTTCCGCGGCCTGGCCAGCCCGCGCTTCCAGGGCGAGAACCTGGACCGCAACCTGGCGCTGGTGGAGCAGCTGCGCGCCGTCGCTGGCGAGCTGGGCGTGTCGGTGGCGCAGGTGGCGATCGCCTGGGTGGCGGCGCAGGGCGAGGACATCGTGCCGCTGGTCGGCGCCCGCACCCGCGTGCGGCTGGAGGAGGCGCTGGCCTCGACCAGGCTGCAACTGTCGGCCGCCGACCTGGCCAGGCTGGAGCAGGCCGTGCCGGCCGGCGCGGCGGCGGGCGGCCGTTACGACCAGCATTCGACCTCGGCCCTGGACAGCGAACGCGGCTGATATATCGGATAAGCGGATGGATTTGTGCGGATATTTGCGCTTTTATATCTGAAAAATTAATCCTAATATGACTCCATCGACGACGCAAAGCCGGTTGGCACTCAGAACTGGGCGCCACACTTAATCTGACAAGGAGCATCAAATGAACGCCAAATCCATCATCGCATCGGTTTCCCTGCTGCTGGCCGTGGGCGCAGCTAACGCCCAGGGCCCTGTTGAACAGAACGAGGCCACCGCCGACATCGCCTACACCAACGCCGCCGCGAGCACCGTCACCCGCGCCCAGGTCAAGGCCGAAACGCTGGCCGCCATCAAGGCCGGCGCGCTGGAGCAGAACGAGGCCACCGCCGACATCGCCTACCAGTCCCCGCGCGCCAAGACGCCGTACGTCGACGCGCAACTGGCCGCCAAGGCCGTCAAAGGCAATAGCGCGCAGTAAATCAGGGCTGCTGCCCACACGGGCGCCGCGATGCAGATCGCGGCGCCCGTTGGCATTTTTTGATGCAGAATTTGCAAATAAACGACAGTTGCACTTCACAATTCAGGTATTCTGGTTTCCATAAGACAATACGGAGACCCTGTACCATGAATAAGTTGTCCTTCCAACAGAAGCTCTGGGTACCGTTGATTTGCAGCCTGCTCTGCATCACCGCCATCTTCATCTATCAAACCATGCAGATGCGTAACGTGCGCATCGAAGAACGCCAGATCGACCTGATGAACCTGGACGATGCCGGCCTCAGCGTCCTGAAGCTGTATGGCGACAAGGCCACCTCCGGCGCCCTGAGCAAGGAAGACGCGCAGAAGCAGGCCATGGCCGTGATCAAGGGCCTGCGCTTCGGCAAGGATGGCTACATCACCATCACGCAGGGCACGCGCTCGCTGATGAATCCCTTCAAGTCTGAAAACGACGGCAAGGACATGGCCGATTTCAAGGATCCGAACGGCGTCTATCTGTACCGCGACATCGCCGCCGCCGGCGCCAAGCCGGAGGGTGGCGGCTTCGTGCGCTATTCCTGGACCCGGCCCAACACCAAGGAGCCGGTGCCCAAGATGAGCCGCGTGGTGCACTTCGCGCAGTGGGATTGGGACCTGGTCACGGGCGCCTACATCGACGACATCGACACCGCCTTCTACCAGTCGCTGTACAAATCGGCCGGCGTGCTGGCGCTGGTGTGCCTGGTGCTGTGGGCCATCGTCAGCATGGTCAACAAGAGCTTGCGCCACACCATAGGCGGCGATCCCGAGTATGTCAGCGAGATCGCGCAGCAGATCGCCGGCGGCGACCTCAGCGCCAGCATCAAGACCCATGAATCGGACCGCGCCAGCATCTTGTATGGCATGAAGTCCATGCAGGCGCGGCTGGCCGACACCATTGGCGAGATCCGCCGCAGCGCCGACACCATCGCCACCGCCTCGGGCGAGATCGCCTCGGGCAATATGGATTTGTCGGCGCGCACCGAATCGCAGGCCAGCTCGCTGGAAGAGACGGCCGCTTCGATGGAAGAGCTGACCTCGACCGTGAACCAGAACGCCGACAACGCGGTGCAGGCCAACCAGCTGGTGCTGTCGGCTTCGGCGGTGGCGGAGAAGGGCGGGCGCGTGGTGTCGCAGGTGGTGCAGACCATGGACACCATCAACGCCTCGGCCACGCGGATCGTGGACATCATCAGCGTGATCGACGGCATCGCCTTCCAGACCAACATCCTGGCCTTGAATGCGGCGGTGGAAGCGGCGCGCGCGGGCGAGCAGGGGCGCGGCTTCGCGGTGGTGGCGTCCGAGGTGCGCAACCTGGCCCAGCGGTCGGCCGGCGCGGCCAAGGAAATCAAGGAGCTGATCAACGCGTCGGTGGAGAGCATCAGCGCCGGCAGCGCGCTGGTGGCGGAGGCCGGCACGACGATGGACCAGGTGGTGGCCAGCGTATCGCGGGTGACGCAGATCATGTCGGCGATCACCGAAGCGTCGAGCGAGCAGAGCACGGGCATCGGCCACGTCAACATGGCGATCACGGAGATGGATTCGGTGACGCAGCAGAATGCCGCGCTGGTGGAAGAAGCTGCGGCCGCCGCCGGCAGCATGCAGGAGCAGGCGGGCAAGCTGGCCGAACTGGTCAGCCGGTTCCGGCTGAGCGGCGACCAGGCCGCCAGCGGCAAGCGCACCAGCCGCCTGGCCTTGCGCTAAAACTCCGGGGTCTGACCCCGGAGTTATTTGCTGGGGGCGGTGGTGTCGGAGCCGGCCGGTTCCAGCACTGCCGCTTCGAACACCAGCTTGTTGCCATCGACCCGGAACACGCCGATCAACTCGCCGCCGTCGCCTTTGACGTCCGGATACTGCGTGCAGCTCTGGGTTTCAACCTGCCACATCTCCTTGCCGGCGCGTAGCGTCCAGACGTTGTCGCCGCCGGACAGCAGTTCGATCTCCACTTCATCGGCCGGCATCTCGGTCAGCTCGATACGGCGCAGGCACTCCGGCAGCCGCTGCATGATCAGCTCGACGCTGCTGTTCTTGCTCCAGAAGTGCTTTTGCGCGCGGTGCAGCGTCAAGGCGTGATTGCCGGTGCTGCCGTCCGCATAGTACGAGGCCGTGTCGTCGACGCATGCCGTCAGCAGCAGGGAGGTCAGGACTATCAGGATCTTGCGCATGGGCCGGCTTTCCGTTGGGGATGAATGCTATCGATTGCGTAACATTATAGCGGTCCCCGGCGCCGCCCCGGTTTTGAAGAAGCCCACCACCTGCGCCAGCGTCGCCGCCTGCTCCTGCATGCTCTGCGAAGCCGCCGCCGCCTGCTCCACCAGCGCCGCGTTCTGCTGCGTCACCTCGTCCATCTGCGTGATCGCCATGTTGATCTGCTCGATGCCCATGGTCTGCTCCTGGCTGGCCGAGGTGATCTCGCCCATGATGTCGGTCACGCGCCGGATGCTGTCGACGATGTCGCCCATGGTCTGGCCCGCTTCGCCGACCAGCCGCGAGCCGTCGTCCACATTCGCCACCGAGGCCGAGATCAACTCCTTGATTTCCTTGGCCGCCGCCGCGCTGCGCTGCGCCAGGTTGCGTACCTCGGACGCCACCACTGCAAAGCCGCGGCCCTGCTCGCCCGCGCGCGCCGCCTCCACCGCCGCGTTCAGGGCCAGGATGTTGGTCTGGAAGGCGATGCCGTCGATGACGGCGATGATGTCGACGATCTTGCGCGACGAGGCGTTGATGCTGCCCATTGTGTCCACCACCTGCGCGACGATGGCGCCGCCCTTGGTCGCCACTTCCGACGCGCTGCGCGCCAGCGTGTTGGCCTGGCGCGCGTTGTCGGCGTTCTGCTTGACGGTGGAAGTCAGCTCTTCCATCGACGACGCGGTTTCCTCCAGCGAGCTGGCCTGCTGCTCGGTGCGCGAGGACAGGTCCAGGTTGCCGGCGGCGATTTCATTCGATGCGGTGGCGATGGTGTCCGTACCTTGCCGTACTTTGCCAACGACCGTGAGCAGGCTGTCGTTCATCGACTTGAGGGCGCTGAGCAGGCGGCCCGTTTCATCGGTGGCGCTGGCGTCGATGTGCGAAGACAGGTCGCCCGACGCCACCGTCTCGGCCACGTCCACCGCAGCGTTCAGCGGCACCGTGATCGAGCGCGTGATGAACCAGGCCACGCCGCAGCCCAGCGCCATCGCCAGCGCGCCCAGGCCCAGCTGCACGATCTGGGCGTTGCGCAGCACTCCTTCGACCTCGTCGCCCGCCTGCCTGGCCTGCGCGGTTTCGTAGACGAGGATGTCGTCGAGCGCCTTCAGCACGCCCTTCAGGCTGGGCGCCGCGACCTGGGTCAGGTAGGACGTGGCGTCCTGGATCTCGCCCTCCTTGCGCAGCTCGATCACCTTGTTGTTCTTGGCCGCGCCTTCCTTCAGCAGGCCGTCCAGCGTGGCCAGCATGGCTTTTTCCTTGTCGTCGGCGATGTGCTCCATCAGCACCTTCTTCGCCTCGCCGTACTTCTTGCGCGACTCGCCGATCTTCTCCAGCTCCGCATTGACTTCCGCCGTGCTGGGCACGACCACGATGTTGGTCAGCGACAGCGTGATGTTGCGCACGTTGTCCACCATGCGGTTGGCCGCCTCCATCTTGACGTTCTTGTCGTCGATGATGTCGTGCGTGCGGTTGCCGATGCGGGTCATGGAGCTGAGCCCCAGCACGATCACCGCGACCAGCAGCGCCAGGACGATGGCGAAGCCGATGCCGAGACGGGTTCCGATTTTTACGTGGTCGAACGACATGGTGGTATTCCTTCCGTGGATAGCAAAAACGGGTGTTCAAGGAACTTGATTGTTCCTCAAACACCCGTCCGTGTCACTGGAATGCTGGGTCTGTCGCGATGCCGCAACGTTGATTCAACGTTAAGCGTGGCGCACCAGGTTCAATACCGGCAGCGGCCCGCCGGGGAATTGCGCCAGCCGTCCGCCGCCGTCCAGCGTGCCCAGGTCGATGCCGGCGTAGCCCAGTTGTTCGATCAGCTTGGCGACGGTTTGCTTGGCGTCGGCATCGTCGCCCGAGTAGAACAGCACGCGGCGTCCGCCCTCCGCCTGCGGATCGGTGGCCAGCAGCGCGGCGACCAGGTGGTTGAAGGCCTTGACCACGCGCGCACCGGGCAGCAGCCCAGCAACCACGGTACTCGAAGCCCGCCCGCCCAGGTCGACCGCCTGGAACGATGGCGCCTCGATGGCGTTGTTGGCGTCGATGACGATGCGGCCGTTCCATGCGGGCAGGCCGCGCACCGCGTCGGCCAGGCGCCCCCACTGGACGGCGAGGAAGACCACGTCGGCCTTGGCCGCCTCTTCGACGCTGACGGCGGTGATGTGCGGACCAAGTTCCGTGGTCAGCGCGGCCAGCGAAGCCGGACCGCGGCTGTTGGCGATGGAGGCGTCGAGGCCGGCGCGGGACAGCAAACGGGCGATGGCGGAACCGATGGCGCCTGCGCCGATGATGGAGATGTTCATGATGTAGATCACTCATATGTGGTTGGGATGAACCAAGTATGGTCACGCGCACTACATAGGGGTAGTATCAGCCGCATAACATCACTTTCAAGCAAACGTTGAAGGCCATGAACCATGGAAACCCTGTCGAATCTCGAATCCTTTGTGCGCAGCGCGGAAGCGGCCAGCTTTTCCGCCGCCGCCCGCCGGCTGGCGCTGACGCCGGCGGCGGTCAGCCGCAACGTGGCGCAGCTGGAGCGCAACCTGGGCGTGCGCCTGTTCCAGCGCAGCACGCGCGGCCTGACGCTGACCGAGGCGGGCGAGCGCTTCCTGGATGCGGTAGGCGCGGGGCTGGACAGCATCCAGGGCGCCATCGCCGACGTGACGACCAAGGCGGGCGAGCCGGCCGGCGTGCTGAAACTGAGCGTGGCGCCGCGCTTCGGCCGCAAGCAGGTGCTGCCGCTGATGCCGGCCTTCCTGGCGCACTATCCGGGCGTGACGCTGGACCTGAGCTTCGACAACCGCCCCGCCGACCTGATCGCCGGCGGCTACGATGCGGCGATAGGCGGCGGCTTCGAGCTGACGCCGGGCGTGGTGGCGCGCGAGCTGGTGCCCGCGCACATGGTGGTGGTGGCCGCGCCGTCGTATCTGAAAGGCCGCAAGCGGCCCGCGACGCCGGCCGACCTGGCGCAGCTCGATGCGATCGCGATGCGCTCGCCGGAAACCGGCAAGGTCAAGGCGCGCAAGATGCGCAACCGTCACGGCGAGGAGATGGCGGCGCAGCTGCGGCCGCGCGTGTTCATCAACGATCCGGATGCGATCTGCAGCGCGGCCTTGATGGGCATGGGGATCGCCACGCTGGTGGTGGCCGATGTGGTGGAACATCTGGAAAGCGGCGCGCTGAAACGCGTGCTGCCGGATTGGTACGAGGATGCGGGCCCGATCTCGCTGTACTTCACGAGCCAGAAACTGCTGCCCGCGAAGACGCGGGCCTTTGTGGATTTCGTTACCGCTGCGTTCCGCCAGCGGGGGCTGGCGAAACGCTATTCGGCGGTGTGAATCAGAAGCGGTAGCCGACGCCGACGCCGACCATCAGCGGATCGACCTTGACGCGGCTGGCCTTGGCGCCGGCGATGAAGACGTCGCTGCGGATCTGCACTTTCTTCACGTCGAAGTTGACCGACCATTTTTTGTCGATGGCGTAATCGAGGCCCGCTTGCAGCGCCAAGCCGACGCTGTCATGTTCCAGGCCGCCCTTGCCGCCAAGGATGTCGACCTTGGACATGGTGGTGTAGTTCACGCCCGCGCCGAGGTAAGGCTTGAACGGCGAGTCGTTCACGAAGTGATATTGCAGCAGCAGCGTGGGCGGCAGGTGCTTGAAGCTGCCGATTTTCGCGCCGTCCAGCATCACATCGTGGCGTTGCGGGTAGGTCAGGACCAGTTCCGCCGCGATGTTGGGCGTGAAGAAGTAGGAAACGTCGAATTCCGGGATGGTCTTGCTGCTGATGGTCAGACGGTCGGACGCGCCGGTGCCGCCTACCTGGTCGGATTTGTCGGCAGGGTCCAGATGCACCGCGCGCACGCGCACCAGCCATGGGCTTTCTTCCGCCATCGCGTTGCTGCCTGCTACCAGGCTCAGGGTGGCCAACACTGCTGCTGCTAAAGACTTGCTCATTTTACTTCCTCTTTTGTCGTCGTTAAGTAACGTAGTGAAGTCTATTGATGCAGCGCAGTAAAAACTTTGATCCAAGTCAAAAGACAAAATATTTTTCAAAAACGTGTAAGTAATCGGGAAGTGGCCGCGACAGAGTCATGCAGCACCAACCCAACCTACTATTTTTTTGGAGAATCCCATGAACCACATCACCCGCATCGCAGCAATGGCAGCAACCGTCGCAACCATGGCCATGTCGGCATCGGCCATCGCCGCTACCACCACCATCAGCGCTGACGACACCGTGCACTGCGCCGGCATCAACAGCTGCAAGGGCACCAGCGATTGCGCCACCGCGGAAAACGCCTGCAAGGGCCAGAACTCCTGCAAGGGCCACGGCTTCCTGGCCACCAAGGCCGGCGCCTGCTTCGCCAAAAAAGGCAAGATCGTCGACCTGGACAAGTAATCTTCAATGTGGCGCCGGCATGTCCGGCGCCATGCACACCATGACCACTACACTGCCATCACCGGGTTTCGGACTCGGCCTGCGTCCCGCGCATTACAACGACATCATCGCCACGCCGCCGGCGGCGTCGGGCATCGACTGGTTCGAGATCCTGTCCGAGAACTACATGGTCCCCGGCGGCAAGCCGCTGGCGATGCTGGACCGCATACGCCGCGACTATCCGGTGGTGATGCATGGCGTGTCGATGTCCATCGGTACGCCGCAAGGTCCGTCCGACGAGTATCTGCGCGAACTGAAAAAGCTGGTGCGGCGCGTGGAGCCGCTGTGGGTGTCGGACCACCTGTGCTGGACCGGCACGCATGGCGCCAATATGCACGACCTGTTCCCGCTGCCGTACACCGAGGAGGCCGTGGCCACCGTGATGCGCAATGTGCGGCGCGTGCAGGACTACCTGGAACGACCGCTGTTGCTGGAGAATGTGTCCAGCTACCTGTCCTTCGATTCGGACACCTTCCAGGAATGGGATTTCGTCGCCGCCGTGGCCAAGGAATCCGACAGCCTGATACTGCTGGACGTGAACAACGTCTACGTCAGCAGCGTCAATCACGGTTTCAATCCGATCACTTATCTGGATGCGCTGCCGGCGCAGCGCGTACAGCAGATCCACCTGGCCGGCCACAGCGTGCAGGAGGGCTGCATCATCGACACCCACGACCAGGCGGTGGCCGATCCGGTGTGGGCGCTGTATGCGCAAGCCTTGCGCCGCTTCGGCAAGGTCGCGACGATGATAGAGCGCGACGACAATATCCCCCCGCTGTCAGAGCTGTCGGCCGAGCTGCGGCGCGCACGCGCCTTTGCGGAGGCCATATGAGCGCGCTCGATCATCTGCAGCGCGACTTCCAGCACTACATCCTGGCGGACGAAGCGCCGGCCGCGATCCACGCCGCCGTGCGCGAGCAGTACGGCCTGGGTGCCGGGGCGCGGCTGGCGATCTACCACCGCGCTTACCGCAGCCGCCTGCGCCAGGCGCTGTGCGAAGCCTACGACAAGACCTGGACCTTCATCGGCGACGACATGTTCGCCGACCTGGCCAACAGCTACATCGCCGCGCATCCGTCGCGGCACGCCAACCTGCGCTGGTTCGGCGGCGGCCTGGCCGCGCATGCGGCGCTGGCGCTGGACGACTATCCCTTCATCGCCGAGCTGGCGAGCCTGGAATGGGCGCTCGGCCTGGCCTTCGATGCGGAGGATGTCGCGCCGCTCACGTCCGCCGACATGCAAGCCATCGCGCCCGAGTTGTGGGGCGATCTGCAATTCCGCCCGCATCCGTCGGTGCACATCCTGGACTTGCGCTGGAATGCCGTCGCGCTGTGGCAGGCGCTGGCTGCGGAAAACGATCCGCCGGAAGCGGTGGAGTCGGAAGCGGTCCAGCACTGGCTGGTATGGCGGCGGGACGATCAACCGCATTTCCGCTCGCTGCCGGTAGCCGAGGCGGATGCGTTGTACCGCATCGCCGAAGGTGCGAGCTTCGGCGAAGTGTGCGCGGCGGCCGGCGAGGAAGCGATGCTGGCGCTGGCGGGCTATCTGCAGCACTGGCTGGCGCAGGGCGTGCTGACGCGCTACTGAACCTGCCTCCTCAGGCGCTGTCCAGCCACGCCGTGCAGGCCTGCCACTGGTCCCGCGTTTTCGCGTTCATGTCGGCGGCCGCTTCGAGCATGGCGTTGCGCCAGCTGTCGTCCTGGCCGTGGGCGATCAGCGCGTCCGCAACTGCCGCACCGGCGCGGCCAGCGGCGCGCAACTGGTCCCAGGCCAGGTTGCAGCCCATGGTGGCGATCACTTCTTCCAGCCGCTCCAGCTTCTTGCCCCATGCGTCCAGCGCCACGCGGTCCTCCGACGGTTGCAGGCCGCGCAGCACCCACGAGCGGCTGTCCAGCGTTACCGGGTGCAGGAAGACGTGATCGACCGCCTGCATGCGCTTCTGCACCGCCACGACGCGGCTGGCCTCGTCCGGCCAGGCCGGCTGTGCGATCTTCCACGCGGCCAGGCGCGGCGCCAGCGCCGACGGCTTGCATTCCTTGATGTCGAGCAGGTAGTTGCCGTCCGGCGAGCCCTTGCCTTCGACCAGCACCACGAAGCGCATCAATCCCAGGCTGCCGGTGCCGGCGATGCGGCGCGCCGCGTCCAGCATGGTGTAGAAGCCCGGCTGGTCCTGCGTGGCGGCGAAACGGGGCATGAAGTCGGCCAGCAGCTCGCGCTGGCCGGGCAGCAGCGGCAGCGCTTTCTCGCCGTCGAGCTTCAGGCTGCGGCGCCCGTTTTTGCGCGTGGTGCGCTTGTCGAGGAAGTCGGCGCGCTTGCGGTCTTGCAGGCCGCACAGCAGCTCGTTGATCAGGCCTACGCTGGTCTCGCGTTCGACCCAGCGCGGCTTGCCCTCCGCCAGCGCGGCGCGGTAGGCATCGAGGCAGCGGCGGCTCAGCATGACGGCGTCGCCGGCCGTGACGCGCAGCGCCTCGGCGCCGCACTGGATGCTGGCCAGCAGCCGCACCAGGTCCCAACTGGCGGGCGCCAGCGCCGCTTCGTCGAAATCGTTTATATCGAAATACACCTGGCGGTTGTCGCCCTTGTAGCTGCCGAAGTTTTCCACGTGCAGATCGCCGCAGCTCCACGCCAGCGGCGCTTCGCGGAACAGCGGATGGTCGGGCAGGGCGTCGTAGAACAGGTGGTCGGCTCCGCGCAGGAACAGGAAGGCGTTCTGCGCCATCTTGCGGTACTTCTGGCGCAGCAGGTCCGGCTCGCGGCCGGCGTTGTGGGCTTGCAGGGCGACGATTAGTTCATCAGCGGACATGGTGGACTCCTAACGATAGCGCGCCAGGATCTGGTCGATCACGCCTTCCTTGAGCAAGGCGTCGATCGCGCGGTTGGCGTCGTTGAAGGGGACTTGCGATTTGCGCGAGAACGCGCACTGCGCCTTGAACGAGGAGAATACCAGTTCGGGGCGCAGCTTCAAATGGGGATGGATGCGCTGCAGGTAGAACAGCGTGTTCTCGCCGGCCAGCGTGTATTGCACCTTGCCGGCGATCATCTGCTGGACGTTGAGGTCCATGCTGGCGGCGTCGGTGCGGGAAAATTGCTTGCCCAGCACCTGCTCGACACGCGGATAGCGGTAGCCGGCGACGGTGCCGATCGGCGTGTCCTTGAGATCCTTGAGCGAACGCAGGTGCGGCGCATCGGCGCGCGCGACCACCATTTCGGTATCGGGCAGCAGCGGCATGCTCCAGTCGTAGTCGCCGTCTATCCAGAACGGCAGCACGTAGCACATGGCGTCGGCGCGGCCGCTGCTCAGGGCCGGGGTGACGCCGGCGACGTCGGCGTTGAGATAGACGGCGCGGCGGCCCAGCCGCTGTGCGAGGGCGTCGCCGACATCCTTGATGATGCCGCCGGCGAGCACGCCGTTGCTGAAGCGGACGATGGGCATGGTCTGGTCCAGCGGCGCCAGCATCACCAGCTCGCCCGGTGCGCCCAGCGCCATCGCCAGTGGCAGCGCCGCGAGGGTCAGTGCGAGCAGGGACGGGACGAGCCTGGACATGGGAAGTTTCCGATTCTGGCGTAGACCTTCATTATAGCGCCATGGCCGGGCGGCTATCCGGCTTTGCGCCTGCCGCCGTGATTAGAGCCGCGACTCTAATCACGGCGGCCCGCCTTTACCTTTGGCGGCTTTGTGCAAGAATGAGCAGCACGAACTCATTGAACGGTAATAACAAAAACATCGTGTTCACCCCACTCGTCAGTGCCCTCGCGGCAACCGCAGCAACCTCCCCACACGCCCGCCTGATCTTTGCCAGCCCGCCGCGCTAGCTGCGTCAGACCGCACACGCTACATCTGCATCCACAGCTTTTTCCACAACCGAAAGGTTTGTATGTTTCCCCTGCTTGGCAGTGAAGTGACCGTTGTCGTCTTATTGATTGTGATCGCCGTCTTGATCAAGCTCTCCGGGGCCGTCAAGTACATCCCCAACGACCGTGTCGGGGTCATTGAAAAACTATGGAGCTCGTCCGGTTCGGTACAGAACGGCCTGCTCGCGCTGAACGGCGAGGCTGGGCTGCAGCCTGAATTGCGCCGGGGCGGTTTCCATTTCTTCGCACCGTTCCAGTATCGCGTGCACATCCATTCCATGGTGTCGGTCACGCAGGGCACGATCGCCTACGTGTTCGCCCGCGACGGCCTGGACCTGCCGGCCGGCCAGACGCTGGCGGACAATTCGCGCATCGTCGACTTCCGCAACGTCCGCGACTTCCTGCGCGACGGCGGCCAGAAAGGCCCGCAGCGCATGGTGCTGCGCGAAGGTACCCATATCATCAATCCCGCGCTGTTCGTCGTGATGACGGAAGAGACGACGTACTCGATGTCGCTCGACGCGCTGGAAAAAGCCTACTACCAGCAGATGCGCGGCGTGCTCGACGAGCGCGGCGGCTTCAAGCCGGTGGTCATCAAGGAAGTGACCGGTTCGCATGACTCGGACCAGCTGGCCGTGGTGACGGTGCAGGACGGCCCCGGCCTGCTGACGGGCGAGCTGCTGGCGCCCGACGTCGGCGACAGCCACAACGCCTTCCAGGAGCCGGAGAAATTCCTCGCCGCCGGTGGCCGCCGCGGCCGCCAGGAGCGCGTGCTGGTGGAGGGCACCTACTTCATCAACCGCCTGTTCGCGACGGTGGAGTTCATCAAGAAGACCATCATCCCGGTCGGCTTTGTCGGCGTGGTGGTGTCGTACACGGGCCGTACCGGCGCGGACTTGTCGGGCAACGATTACTCGCACGGCGAGCTGGTGGAAACCGGCTGCCGCGGCGTGTGGCGCGATGCGCTGATGCCGGGCAAGTACGCGTTCAACACCTACGCCGGCAAGATCGAGCTGGTGCCGACCACTAACTTCGTGCTGATGTGGAAGTCCGGCGAGAGCGGCTCCAACTTCGACAAGAACCTGCGCGAGATCACCTTGATCACCAAGGACGCGTTCGAGCCGCAGCTGCCGCTGTCGGTGGTGGTGCACATCGATTATCGCAAGGCGCCGATGGTGGTGCAGCGCTTCGGCAACGTGGCGCAGCTGGTCGAGCAGACGCTCGATCCGATGGTGTCGTCGTACTTTAAAAACGTATCGCAGACCAAGACCTTCATCGACCTGATCCAGTCGCGCAGCGAGTTGCAGAACAATGCGTCGAGCGATATGAAGCAGCGCTTCCAGGCCTACTCGCTGGAATTCCAGGAGGTGTTGATCGGCACGCCGAAACCCCAGCCCGGCGACAACAAGATCGAGGACATCATGGCGCAGCTGCGCGACCGCCAGATCGCCCGCGAGCAGGTGGAAACCTTCGCGCAGAAGCAGATCGCGGCCGACAAGCAGCGCGAGCTGAACGAGGCCGAGCAGCGCGCCGCCAAGCAGAAGGAGCTGACCGGTTCGCTGGTGGATATTTCGATCAAGGAGAACCAGGGTTCGGCCAGCGTGAAGGCGGCCGAGAAACGCCGCCAGGAAATCGAGGCGCTGGCGCAGGCCGACAAGTTCCGCCAGGAGATGGAAGGCGCGGGCCGCGCATCGGCGATCCGCTCGGTGGGCGAGGCGGAGGCGGCGGCGATCCAGGCCAAGTCCGAGGCGATGCAGGGCGAGGGCGCGGACAAGCAGCTGATGCAGACCGTGATGCTGCGCCTGGCCGAAGCGTTTGAAACTGCCAAGGTGCCGCTGGTGCCGCAAGTGCAGATGGGCGGCGGCGACAGCAACGCCTTCGGCACGCTGATGGGCTTGATGAGCGCGATGAAGGCCGGGGAGTTGACCCAGGCTATCGAAAACAAAGGCTGATCGTCAGCCCAGGGCGGCGATGACGGATGCGTCGCTGCCGCCCCGGGCCGTGTAGCGGCCCGCTTCATATCGCTGGCAATAGGAGGTGGCGCTTGCGCTGACGGCGCTGTCCGCCTTCGATGCCAGGCTCACGGTGCAAGTGAAGGGCTCGCCGCAGGCGAGGCGCGGCCCGGTGTGGGGCGCGTTGAAGCGCACGTCCACCGTGGCCAGCGCCAGTTCCTCCCAGTCGACGCCGTGCTTGCGCAAGGCGCGCCGCAGAAATTCCGCGTAGTTGCGCATCACCAGCATTGCTGCCGGAGTGGCTGGCGCGGCAGTGCGATCCGTCAGGCGCAGTTGTACGGCGAGGCCCGCAGCGGCGTCGCGGTACAGCAGCCCCGGCGCCCAGTAGCCGCCGACATCGTTGTTGCGGCTGACGAAGCTGGTCGCCAATCCCGCCGCCGCATGCTTCAATTTTTTATTG
Organism: Duganella sp. HH101; assembly: GCF_001758795.1. Lineage (NCBI taxonomy): Bacteria > Pseudomonadati > Pseudomonadota > Betaproteobacteria > Burkholderiales > Oxalobacteraceae > Duganella > Duganella sp. HH101. Next base: position 61,222 of record NZ_LRON01000020.1, read on the forward strand.
AGACTCATCTGTCTATCCCTTGAAATGGCATGCGTATGGTACGCCATTCTCCATGCCGCTATGTTCGTGTGCGCACATGCCTTGGCGCGCAGGTGTGGCACGCTTTCCGTTCACATACATTGAGGAGGCACCATGACCAACCAGGACAATTCCCAATTAAAAGACAAGCACGTCGCGATCCTGATGACGGACGGCGTCGAGCAGGTTGAATACACCGGCCCGCGCAGCTTTCTGGAAGAGCACGGCGCGCAAGTGACGCTGATCTCGACCAAGGCCAAGGGCGAGCAGGTGCAAGGCTTCAATCACGCCGACCCGGCCGGCCGCTTCGACGTGGAGCTGAACGTGCGCGACGCCAAGCCGGGCGACTACGATGCACTGGTGCTGCCGGGCGGCGTATCGAACCCCGACCAGCTGCGCCTGCACAAGGAAGCGATTGGCTTCATCCGCGACTTCGGCGGTTTGGGCAAGCCCATCGCCGCCATCTGCCACGGCCCGTGGACGCTGATCGACGCCGGCCTGGTGGACGGCAAGCGCGTGACCAGCTGGCCCAGCCTGCAGACCGACCTGCGCAACGCCGGCGCGCAATGGAGCGACGAGGAAGTGATAGTCGACGGCCGGCTGATCACCAGCCGCAAGCCGGATGACATCCCCGCCTTCAACAAGGCATTGCAGCAACAGCTGTTGGCGGGCTGAACGGCTTAATTTCCGGTTGGCAAACGGGCGCTACCCTCGCGGCATAGAACGTAGACTGGAATGGAACTCTCTCGCGTCTTAAACCAGGAGCCCATCATGACACATACATTGGCAGCAGTATTTGAAACCCGTGCCGAGGCCAACCGAGCCAAGGACGAATTGGTCCACAGCGGCTATGCCGCCGAGAGCATCACCGTGACCGACTCCGGCAGCGTGGCCGGCACGCCGCGCATCAACGACGACGAGTCCATCCTCAGTTCGATCAAGCAGATGTTCAGCGGCCTGCTGGGGCGCGAGCACGCGGACCGCCATATTTATGCGGAAGCGCTGAATCGCGGCCACGTGGTGCTGACCATACAGACCACCACCATGGAAGCGGCGGACCGCGCGGCGGATATCGTCGAAGATTTCAATCCGATCGATATCGACGAGCATGAGGCCATGTGGCGCGCCAGCGGATGGAGCGGCGCCGGCACGCCGCAGACCAGCCTGGGCGCGCAGCAAAGTGCGCCAGTACAGCACGGCATCCGTCCGCGTGAGGAGGCGGTGGACTTCGCACGCTCCGAGCAGGGCTTGTTGACGCCGGGTTCGATGCAGCGCGGCGATACGGTGTCGCCCGCGATGACCGGCGTGAACGTGCCGATCTCGGAGCAGAGCACGGTGCAGCGCAGCGGCATGCGCATCTACCCGCGCGATACGGGCACGCCCAACCAGGACAGCCTGAACATCCTGCGTGGCGACGAGACCGACGATGACGCCGTTTACTTCCGCACGCATTGGGAAAAGACCATGTCCTACGGCGGCAACACCTATCAGGAGTTCGATCCGGCGTACCGCTATGGCGAATCGATGGCCGGCAATCCCGGCTACAAGGACAAGCCGTGGGAAGAGGTCGAGCCCGAGCTGCGCAGCAATTGGGAAAGCAAGCACGCGCAATCGAGCTGGGAGAAGTTCAAGGATGCGGTGCGCGCGGGGTGGGAGCGGGTGACGAAGTAGGTTGCGTTGCTGAAGATCAAATTGGAGAGTCTGCTGTCGTGACATGATCGGCAACCTGTGCGGTCCACAAATTTCTGTGGGCCGCGCAATTTGCCACGGATGCCACGATGGAAAAACTGCTGCCTTACTTCGAACGCGAATTGAGCATGCTGCGGCGCACCGGCTCCGAGTTTGCAAGTCGCTACCCCAAGCTGGCAGGCAGTTTGCAAATGAGCGGCGAAACCTGCGCCGATCCCCACGTCGAGCGCTTGATCCAGGCTTCGGCTTTTCTCAACGCCCGCGTCGCCAAGCTGCTGGACGACGGCTATTCCACCTTCACCGAAGCGCTGCTGGGCATGTTGTACCCGCATTATCTGCGGCCGATTCCCTCCTGCTCCATCGCCCGCATCGACTACAGCGGCGCCAGGGCCAATGAAGTGAGCAGCGTCACCACGCTGCCGCGCGGCACGGCGATGAAGTCGCTGGGCCGCAGCGCGGTGACATGCCGCTTCCGTACCGTCTACGATGCGACGGTGGCGCCGGTGACGATCAGCGCCGCGTGGTTTGAGCCGTACATCCAGGCGCCATCGACCCTGCCGCTGCCGCCGGAGGCTGGCTCGGCGATCTGCATCGCCATCGAAAGCACCGCCGCCGCGCGGGGATTGGCTGCGCTGGATTTGCCCAAGCTGCGCGTGTTCATCGACGGCGAGGCTTCGTTGCGGGCGACTCTGCGCGATACGCTCTTCATGCGCGCGGCCTGCGCCTGCGTGGAAGCGGATGGCCAGTGGCGCATGCTGGATCGCCTGCCGATCGCACCGGCCGGCTTCGCCGCCGAAGAAGCCTTGTTGCCAGCAGCGCCTTCGGAGCATAGTGCCTACCGGCTGTTGAGCGAGTACTTCGCCTTCCCGGAAAAATTCGATTTTTTCGATATCGACCTGCATGCGCTGCTCGCCGCAAGCCCTGCCGGTTGTTCGCGGCTGACGCTGCGGATCGCCTTGTCCGAGTTGCGGCCCGATGCGCCGTCCGCACGCATCCTGCGCACGCTATCGGAAGACAACCTGGTGCTGGGCTGCACGCCAGTCATCAATTTGTACACGCAGTCGGCCACGCCGATACGCGTCAACCATCGCCGCAGCAGCTATCCGCTGATGCCGGATGAGATGCCCGGCGGCGCCTGCGAGATCTACAGCATCGATACGGTGCAACTGCTGCGCAAGACGGCGCAGGGTAGCTCGATCACCGAATTCTTTCCCTACTATTCGCTGCGGCACGGCGAGGAGGCCGGCCGCAAGGGACACTACTGGCTTGCGCAACGCGACGAGGAGTTGGCCGATGCGGCGGCCGGCCATGAATATTCGCTGACGCTGGTGGACCGCGATTTTTCGCCGTTGAAGCTGGATGAAGGCATGGCTTCGGTACGCCTCACCTGCACCAACCGCAACCTGCCGCACGGCCTGCAATATGGCCGCGCCACCGGCGATCTCAGCACCGAAACGGCAGCCGGCAGCCTGCCGATCCGCATGCTGCGCCGGCCGACGCTGTCGTATCGGCAGGGGAGCGGCGGCGATCAATGGGGACTGATCACGCAGCTGGCGCTCAATCACAGGTCGCTGACGCAGGAGGGCCTGCCGGCGCTGACCGCCATGCTGCGTCTGTACGCGCAGCGGGACACCGCAGTGTCGCAGCGGCAGATCGACGGCATCATGGCGCTGTCGCACCAGCCGGCGACGGCGTGGGTGCGGCAGGCGCGGGGGAGAGCGTATCTGCGCGGGGTGGAGGTGAGGGTGTCGCTGGACGAGGAAGCCTATGCGGGCACCGGCCTGCACGCGTTTGCGCAACTGCTCGATCATCTGCTCGGCTTGCACGTGCATTTGAACAGTTTTACGCGGCTGGTCGTGCTGTCGCATGTCAGCGGAAAGGAGTTGCTGCGATGCCTGCCTCGCAACGGCGCACTGACGCTAGCCTGATCGGCGAATTGCTGGCGGAGCCGGAGGGCTTCGAGTTCTTCCAGGCGGTGCGCCTGGTCGAGCAGTTGCGGCCGCCGCGCCGGCTGCGCTACCGCAACCGGCTGTCGCTGGCGTTCCCGCCGAATCAGATCGAGAACATCAGCGACGACGGGGAGGAGGTGATACGCCTCACGCCGGCTTTCATGGGACTGCTGGGCAGCCATGGCGCGCTGCCGCTGCACTACTCGGAGCGTATCAACCGTTACGAGCGGACCCATAACGACGGCGGCCCGCGTGCGTTCCTGGACATGTTGTCGCACCGGTCGTTGGGCATGTTTTATCTGGCGTGGGCCAAGCATAGGCCGGAATGCATGACGACGCAGGCTGGCGATGATGGTTTTCTCGCGATGCTGCTTGCCCTGTCCGGTGCGCATCCCGACGAATCCGTCGATCGCGAGACTCTGGCGCGTTACGCGATGCAGATCAGAAGCCGCAGCGTGTCGGCGCCGCTGATGGCGGGGATCTACTCGGAATACTTCAACGTGCGCTTTGTAGTGGAGCAGTTGGTTGGCCAGTGGCTGCTGTTGGCAGACGCGGATCAGGCGCAACTGGGCAAGGCTAATGTCGACCTTGGCGCTGGCGTGATGTTGGGTGAGCGCGTCTACGGCTGCGATGCGCGCGTGCGTTTGCGTATCGGCCCGCTGGGGAGGGATGCCTACGAAGACTTTCTGCCTGGCCGCAGCGCCGCAACGCGGCTGGAAGCGATGCTGGGCCTGCACTGCGGCGTGGGCATGACGTATGAGGTGCATCTGATCCAGCGGGCGGACGATGTGCGCGCTCCCGGGTTGGACGGCGGCTGCCGGTTGGGCGTCAACACATGCCTGGTTGGCGGGCCGCAGCGGCAGGACCGCGAAGAGCTGATGTATCTGCTGCATACCTGAGGAGCGATTGTGGAAAGCGATAATGACTTCTTCAGCTTCATGGGCCTGGCCAAGGAGCTTGTCACCAGTAATCGGCCTTTGCGTTTGCGGCTGGATTTGCCGGGCGGCGTCAATGACGACATGCTGCTGCCACAGCGGGTGTTCGGAACGGAGGCCTTGTGCGGCGGGATCGAGTATCGCGTGCTGTGCGTGTCGGCCAATGCCAGCTTGCCGCTGAAGGAAATGATCGCCGTGCCGGCCGCGCTGGAATTCGTTACGGATAGGGGAGACTTGCGCAGCGTCTGCGGCATCGTCACCGAGGCCAGCTCGGGCGACAGCGACGGCGGCCTGGCCAGCTATCAACTGGTGCTGCGCGATGCGCTGTCGATACTGGAAAAGCGCATCAACACCCGCGTGTTCCGCAACATGGACGAGGTGGAGATTGTTCAGCGCATTTTGAATGAGTGGCGGCAGAAGAGTTCCATCCTTGGAGTGTGTTTCAAGCACGAGGTGGACGAGGCCTTCAGCCAGCGCGAGTATCCCAAGCGCGAATTCACCATGCAGCACAACGAATCGGATGCGGCGTTCATCCGGCGCTTGTTGAAGCGGAGGGGGATAGGCTGGTACGTGCGCGCGGAAGGCGGCGAGTATCCGATGCACACGCTGGTGTTGTTCAACAACGCTGACAGCTTGCGCCAGAACGCTGCCGGCACGATTCGGTATCACCGCGACGCGGCGACTGAGGAGCGCGACACGATCACTTCCTGGAGCGCGGTGCGTAGTTTGCAGCCGGGTGTGGTCACGAGGCATAGCTGGGACTATCGCAACTCGCAAGGCCGTGACTTCATGATGGCGGAGGCCAGCAGCGGTGTGGACCAGGGCGTGAGCGGCAACGATCTGGCCGCGAGCCTGGACGATTATCAGATCCTGGCGCCGCATGCGGGCGATGACAATGAAGACCTGTGCCGCCTCGGGAAACTGCGCATGAGCCGGCACGATTACGAGTCGAAATGCTTTCACGGCGAGGGCAGCGTGCGCGATCTGTGCGCGGGGGAGTACTTCACGCTGGCTGAGCATCCGGAGGTGGACGGGCATCCGGTCGAGGAGCGGGATTTTGTCGTGACGGCCCTGCAGGTGAACGCGCAGAACAACCTGCCCAAGGCGTTGGCCGCGCGCGTGGAGCGGTTGTTTTCCCGCAGCCGCTGGATGCAGGGCGCGCAGGAGTTGCAGATGCAGAGGGATGTGGCGGACAAGGTGGCATCGGGGCCGCTGCGCATGCATATCCAGTTCACGGCGGTGCGACGTGGAGTGATCATCGTACCGGCTTACGATCCGCGCACGGACCTGCCGCAGGCGCTGATGCAAAGCGCGATCGTTGTCGGGCCGGAAGGCGAAGAAGTCCACTGCGACCAGATGGGCCGAGTAAAAATCCGCTTCCCCGGCACGCGCGAGGTTGATCACGAACAGGCCTCGAATGCTGGTGCATCGGATACGGAAACCGACTCCGCTTGGGTTCGCGTAGCCTCAAACTGGGCCGGCAACGGCCCCGGCAGCCTGCAACAATGCGGCACCATTGGCTTGCCGCGCATTGGCACGGAAGTGCTGGTCAACTTCCTTGGCGGAGACCCGGACAAGCCAGTCATCGTTGGTCAGTTGTATAACCAGCAAGCGCGGCCGCCAGCGCTCAGCAACGCCGGTGAGCTGCCGGGTAATCGCTACCTCTCCGGCATCAAAAGCCGCGAAATAAAAGGGTCGCGCGCAAATCGGCTTCGTCTGGACGATACCAATGGTCAAATAAGCGCGCAGTTGTCTAGCGATCATGGCGATTCGCAACTCAACCTGGGTTTTATCACGCAGGCGAGATCGAATGGTGCTGGCGGAGCTCGCGGCGAAGGGTGGGAGCTGGCAACCAGTGCTTGGGGCGTCGCTCGCGCCAACAAAGGGATGCTCATTACAACGGAGAGTCGCACGCCTGGAGCGTCTCCGGCCAAGGATATTGGCGAAACTTTGCAGCGACTGAAAGCGGCCCAAAACCAGCATGAGACGCTGGCTAAGCTTGCGCAAGGCTCGGCTGCCCAGGACGGAGAGGAGCAAGCCACAGTAGCTGCTGTGGTCAAGACCCAGAACCGGGATATTCACGGCGGAGAGAAAGGGGATCTTTCGCAGTTAGGTAAACCGCATCTGCTGCTTGCAAGTCCAGCCGGTATCGAAACTTCAACGGGCGGGAGCACACATATTGCCAGTGACCAGCACACGGCACTCACTACAGGGATGGATCTTTCCGTCGCCAGCGGCAGAAGCTTATTTGCCAGTGTTCGACAAGCGTTGCGTGTATTCGTGCACAAGGCAGGAATGCGGCTCGTCGCGGCGGCTGGCGACATCGATGTGCGTGCACTGTCGGACAGCGTCAACATCTTGGCCAAACTCAAAATTACGCAGACGGCTAATAGCATCAACATCAGCGCCAAAGAGGAAGTCGTCATCAACGGTGGTGGGAGCTATGCCAAATTCGGCGCAGGCGGCATTGAGCTTGGCAGCGCAGGAAACTTCGTCTCGCACGCAGCGAAACACAGCTTGATTGGACCTAAGACCATGGATATAGCAAATGCGCAGCCACCGCAACGGACTCTTGAAGGTGCCGGGACGTTTCATCTGAACACTCATCCCGCTGCAGGCGGCCGCGCCAATGCCGGATTGCCTTACAAGCTCTATAAGGATGGCACTGTGGCAGAGCAAGGCAAGTTCGATGACGACGGCAACATGACCTTCAAACACGATTTGGATAAGCAGTCCGATTACCACCTTGAACTCCCTAACGGCAACCGCTTCGCCATCGACCCTAACCCGCACGAAGAACAGCACGAGATAAGTTCCGGAATCGGCTATCACGGCTACGCCAATGCAGGTGGTTCGCTTAATGCCGAGCACGCTTCGCTGGAACAAAGCAGGCTACTGTCTAACCCGGCGGTGAGCGACGATGATGAATTGCCCGAGAGATGATCTTGCCCTTCTGATTTAAAGGACCGTACTGTGAATACCATGAGTATCAACGAACACCTTTACCTACAGACGCTATCTTATCGGCACAATGCTCCTCCCAGCCAATGTCTTGCACCATGCTGGTTTGTTCGCGTGCCGAACCCGGTCTACTACCCACGCTATCGCTGCTCTATTGAGCCCTTGATCTGCGGAGAAGAAGTGTTTGAACGAATCGCGAAGGATCTCGAAAGCGCGCGGCAGAGCGTGGACATCATTACATGGGGCTTCGACCCAGGTATGGTGCTTGTCCGTGGATCCACGGCGGAAGAGGGAACGCGCTATGGAGACTTACTAAAAGAAATTGCGACGAGAAAGAAAAATCCGGTCAGAGTCCGTCTGCTCGTCTGGCACGATGACGTAATGTCCCAGGAGCTGATGAAGAACATTCCTGGCTATTACGGAAAGAGGCTTCCGAGCATTAATTGTATTTTGACCGGCTACTATAGCGAGTCGCATCAAGCCTACAGCGCTGAGTGGTTTTCGCAGGTGTGCGCAGGCGAAATACCGAATATTCAATTTCATGTACGCGATGTTCCGACCAAGTTCCTTGACCAGTCGCTATCAGGAGAGTCCGCACCATCGAACATCATGGCTCATTTGGGTAAAGTCTATGCCGCCCATCATCAGAAAATGCTGCTAGTTGACTACGAACGCCCCAAACTGGCAAGGGGCTATGTCATGGGACACAATTCCCTTACTGATTTTTGGGATACAAAAGAGCATAAATTTAGAGACAAACGTCGGGAGCGCGTTTACTCTATGGATCATGTGGAGCTACAGAAAAGCGCTTGGAAGCATGGGCGGCAGTTCGACAGTTTTAACTCCGGCATGACCGACGATCAACAACGGGAAAAAGAGCGATCTGTGCAGTCTTACATTGACGCACACAGCCACGTCGCTCAACCTTATCAGGATGTCTCCTGCCGTGTGCGTGGACCAATTCTTTATGATCTCAATCATAACTTCTGCCAAGCATGGCAAGAGTCCAAGCGCCCCAGCTCTTTGTTCTGTGACCTCGGCTGGCTCATGTGGCTTCCGCAGCTAACTCCTGTCAAGCTTGCTTGTAAAGTCGGCGACTTGCTGCAAGACGAAATGGATCCTGATTTTATCGCCCGACGCAAACGCCTGTCTTTAGACGCCTTCGATCTTCCGTATGGACATCACAACCTGCAGCTAGTTCGTACCCAACCGCTGCACGCGGAAAAGTCTATAAAAGAGTGCTACGCAAACCTCACCAGGCAGATGCTTCATTACATTTTTATTCAGAACCAGTACATCCAATACGAACCTTGGGCGGAGTTCCTGATCGAATGTGTTGGGCGCCTTCGGGCTGCGGGTTATCTCACCCCGATTTATGTATTCATGTTGACGTCTACGCCAGAAAGAGGCGGCATGGATCGACCAACATACGATGTGGCCAGCAAAGTTGGGATGAGCAGTAGCATGCGGTTTGAACATGAAGAGGCCGTCGAAAAGGCTCGAAAATCCAAGACAAGTCTACCTATAACCCCGAGTGATCTGGCTAGACGTGGAATCAACGTTTTCATGGGGTCCCTTTGGACGTGTGCTGATACTGAAGGTAAATTGCGCGCTACAGATTATGAGGAAATCTACATCCACGCCAAAGTGGCGATCGTGGATGACGCGGCGTTCACGATTGGGTCCGCCAACCTGAACTTGCGAAGCATGGCCTTAGACAGTGAGCTCAATGTATTAAGCGAAGCAAAGGATGTAGCGTATCAATTACGTGTCGACCTCTTCAGTCAATGTGTTCCGGAAGCCGGCCCCCAACAATTTGGTGATATGGAAAATACCTTCAAACAATGGGAAAAATTTTCATCTCAAAATCTAAAGAACAAAGCTGCAGGTATTAAGTTGGTGGGGCAGTTGCTGCCATTCCATGTCGACAGAAAACCTGGCATGCCGGTTGTCTAGCTATGGACAACTTACGAAGACGTTGGATGGTGATCCTCGTGCTAATTGTCGCATTGCCGGCAGGAGCATCTTTCATTGGTGGATATTTTCAGGAGAGAGCCTTGCATGCGCTGCCTGTTGGATTCAAGAAGTTTAAATTGGCTGATCCGCCTCCTGCATGTGATCGTTGGAAGCAACATATGCCTTCGATACGTGACCCTGGAGCCTATCGCCTTTATATTGAAGCCCGTAAAGTTTACCGTAGCAAGATTGAATGGCAACTTACACACGAGGAAGCTTCTCGGATACTCAAAGATGTCAGTCAAGCCGCCGACTTGGGAGACTGGGGGGCACGAGCCTTGTTGGCTCATTTTTACCTCTACGGATTCGGCGTTTTAGACTCAAACCATGTGCTTGATGCCTTACCCGAAAAAGGTGTCGAAATTGCCCGGATGGCTGCTGAGGCTGGGCAGCCTTGGGGAATATTCGATCTCGGCGTCGCATATGAAAATGGCTACGGAGGTGTGCCATACGACCATGACCTTGCGTGGGCTTATTATCTTAGAGCGGCGCAACTCGGGAGCCCCGACGCACAAATGGCGTTGGCAACTGCATATGGTGACGCTGGTAGGAAAGCTGATGCTGAAGCTATGATCCGATGTGCGTACCAGCAAGGGCACGGCGCTGCTGCTTATGATCTGGCAATTACGGCGGAGGTCGAAAAGCGCTTTCAAGATGCGATTAGGTTGTACCAAGAAGGAGTGAAATTTGGAAGCAAGGAATGTGCGGCGGCCTTGGAGCTGCTTTTTTTGCACGGATACAACCCTGGCGCTACAGATGACGAAAAAAGTGAGATGAAGCGGCTTGGGATTGAGACTGATGTAGAGCGGATGTTCCGATACAAGGCCATTTACGATGCATTTGTTGTCAACCCTGATATGAGGCTTGGAAAATTAGATGAGGTATTGCCTCTTCCTCCTGGTGAGTTGCCTGGTTGGAGCGGTCCTGAAGATGCGACGGAGCCTGAGCCGAGTGGTCCGCCAACTTACTAAAACATAGTAGAGGCACAATCATGTCCTTGAGGATCATCACAGTTGGCGACTCGACAGATCATGGCGGTAAGGTCATCAGCGGCTCACCTACACATGACATAGGAGGCAAGGCAATCGCGCGCCTTCATGACAAAGTCTACTGCCCGCAGTTTTACCCCGGAGGTGCGCCGCATGGTGTAAATAAAATCATTACCGCGCACGAAACACTCGCTGTTGGAGATATCCCAGTCGCCGTCGAGGGGTGCAAGACGGAATGTGGCTGTACTCTCATTGGCACCGCAAATGCAACAGTCCAATGAATCCAAAAAACGGGGAGGTTAGCCAAAATAAAAGTAAGGAAGCAAGCGTGGATGGACCACAATGAAATACGGTTGGAGCAATTTTGGTGCTTTGAATATCGTAACCTGACTGGACGCCACATCAAGGCCGTACGATTTTGGGGGCGTTGCAAACGAGGCCCGTTCGACGCGGAAGTGAATGAGCCTACCTACCCATGTTACTGTCCTAATTCGGTTGCTCGAGTAAATGCAGCTGAAGTTTCACTTCCCATACTTGGATTGAAAGGACGCAACATGCAACATCTAAATGACGTGGCAATAATTCGAAAAGAATTTCGAAAATGGTCACGCTGGAATATTCTCTCTTCGGTGTTTTATAGACCAAGTTGGAGTTATCTTGCTGATCTATATTTTGGACTTATAGTCTTTGCTGTGCTCGGAATCGGTTCAATATATGCTAACGACTGGACCTTGTTCCTGGCCATTGTACTTCCATTGGGGTTGATGATCATGCGCTTTCCCCCCGCTCTGCATAGCATTTATCCGCTTGAACAGTGTGAAGATGATGTCCAGCAGGCATACCGCAAAGATTTTCAACTTTTTCGTTTTCAGATGTTTGCGCAAGGACTGCGTGCGAGAAACATAGATGTCCCCAAGGTTTTAAAGCTTAGTAAACTTCTTAAACTAGAATCGGAGTTGCGCCAAGCCCATCCGCCAGTTATTTCCCGGGGCCTGTTTTCGCTTCCTGTGACATTATTCGTTGGGATTTTAGCTGCTGGTGCCGGCATTGAGAAGTATTGGGCGCAAGGATATACCGTTATCGCCCTGGCAGTAATAGCTGTATTAATTTACTTTGTAGGATTGTTTCTAAGCTTAATCCCACCGGCTACTTATTACGAGAAGGAGCTAGAGCTATTTCTAGCCTGGTATTGTGAGGAAAGCATGCTTCTTGGGGAGAGCTCTACTGTCTAAGATCATATACTGTCTATCCGAGCCGTTCTGGGGCAGTCCCGAGGCGGAGCGGCCGAGTAGCTAGCTGGAATCGGCATGAGGAAAACTTAAGGACACCGTGAGGTAATCGAAATTCGGGCGAATCACCTGTGTCATTGCCGCCAAGCTTGGGCTCTTATCAACCTCGCATCTCGCTTTCCAGCGTTGAAGCTATGTGCGCGATAGAGTTTCAGCGCTGCCATATTGCGTTTTACATCGTCCGCGCTGAATAAACTAAAATCACCCGTAGCCGGCGTAAACCGCTGCGGATGCTGGGGCATAAAAGCTCGGGCCACATGGCCCGAGTGGCGATCAGGGCAAAAAGAAGCCCCAGGTTCCACCGGATCATGCGTAGGTTGTGGCCGTTTGTAGTCCTGTAATCACCCAATGAAATCTATGCGACTTCCGGCCGGTTCTGGTCAATTAATATCAGTATTGCTAAGACTGCAGCGTAGCGATGGCAGGATGGTTGGGATATGCTCTTGCAAAATCTCTCGCTATCTTTCTTACGCCTTCCGCCCAATTTGGCCCTGAGACTACTCGATCTGTTCCTGTAAAAGTATCTAAATGGGCCTTAGTTATATGGGGGTTGTTGAGCGTTGCTCCTCTCTCTGCAATATAACGCGACCGAAGTCGAAGAATATCTAGCATCTTTGTTGGTGATATTCGGGGACTTCCATTGACATCCATATCCAGTGCCGCTGCATATTCTTCAGACGTCCACTGCTGTTTATGTAGCTGCTTTGCGTTATGTAAAGTGTAAGAATCCTGCGCTCCACATACATCATGAAGATCCTCTAGTACTAATCGCTTCGCCGCGCGAATTGCCAATCTAAAATCAATCAGAATTTTAGCCTCGATTGCAGCAATCCATGGCTCCATGTCAAGAGGTGTGAGACATAGACAGTGTTTAAGTTCAGGGCGCCTTGCTTCTTTGGAATAAAAACCGATCACGAAGAACATACTACGCCATTTCCGTATATGTTCCATCCCAACATCTCTAGCTGTTGAAACTGTAGTGTTAGTTGATGATTTGACTTCGACTTCAAACTGGCAAAGCCTGCCATCCACGTCAATCTTCAACAATGCGTCTACACCCGCACGTTGATGAGCTGGGTCCCAGTCAAGATTGAACATCCGAACAAGTTCTCTTTCACGCTCATCATCTTGTACTGGCATTACTCCCCCAACAACGCAATTGCAACCTGCCGTGCAACGGCATAGGCAACTGGAGGGCAAACACTATTTCCTATTTGGCCCAACGCTTGATAAACAGCACCACTAAATCGCCATTCTGCAGGGAATCCCTGTAGTAGCGCGCAGTCATCAACGGACATTCTGAAATGCCCGTTTTCCGCTGTGTAAGCGGCCGCCATGGAACGGGTTGGTTGGACTCCGTTGGGCCAAACCTGCATTTCGTTCCATACATTCATCGAGGCTTTACTGTTTACTACTCCGGTTGTATTTCTAGGGCCGGTAAATCCGGAACGTAAAGTTGGTGCAACCTCATCGAAACCGATATCGGGAAGTCCGAGGCTGCTACGTGTGGTATTACGTGGGAGCATTGGACCAAATAATGTCTCAACATCGCCGTGAGTCGGGGCTGGTTGCACCCATCTAGCAGCATCACGAGCAGCACGAAAACCTACGAAGAAAACACGTTTGCGGGCTTGTGGCACCCCAAAATCATGAGCCGACAGTTTAAACTTAAAAATAGTGTAGTTTTCTTCGAGCGGCGCTTGAATATTCTCGGTAACAAACGACTCAAATTTTTTATCAAGTAGGCCTGGAACATTTTCGGCAATGAATGCGCGAGGGCGCGTTTGCTGAACACAGCGCACGAAGTCCGGCCACATATTGCGAGGATCGTCTGCACCCGCTTGTTTACCCGCGACAGAAAAAGGCTGGCATGGAGGGCCGCCGTGAACAATATCTACCCCTCTAAATGGAGTAAAACGAGCAGCCCTAACATCCCCTTCGACAATGCCCGATCTTACCTCCCAGTCAGGGCGGTTAGCGCGCAAGGTCTCTCCGCAGATATCGAGAATCTCAAACGACGCTCGATGACCAAAGCCTGCGCGCTCAAAGCCGAGGTCCAAGCCGCCTCCGCCTGAAAACAGTGATAGCGTGGTAAGTCCGTTGTCCTCCAGTTGAGGCATAAGATCGTTTGGATCTAAGCGCTCGGTAAGGTCGACTCCTGGCACTGGAGTGTTTTCATTGTAATCACGTAGCAATGCTTGCTTGCGTGCTTTTGACCGGAGTGAGGTTTCGCGATAGCGGTCCCGTTGCTCGTCTGTGAGATCGTATGGCATATTTTCTTTAAGAACTGGAGGTGCGTTAGGGTTAGAGTCGCCGCAATTTTACCCAGTATACAGGAGTCGAAGCTAAATTTTCTTTTGTTAGGCTTGGCAAATGCGTATTGTTTTACGGTCGATGCCAAACTATCGCCGTATAGTTATCAGAATTTTGTGTTGGGCAAGAAAGATTGCCTGTGATGATGTTTATAATGAAAAACTGTCAACTGAATAATTGTACTGATGTGGAAGGATGGGAGGGTTTTGGAATTTCATTTCTGATAAGGTTGACGAGGGAGGCGAGGAAGTCAGTGGAGTCGCGAAGTTCACATTCCCATACCACGATAACCTTCCAACCTAAGTCATCTAGCTCTGCAGTATTGCACTTATCTCGCTCAACATTTCGGTCAAGTTTAGCCTTCCAAAAGGCCTCATGCGATTGAGGGTTACGGGCAAATTTACATCCCGGATGCTGATGCCAAAAGCATCCATTCACAAAAATCACGGTATTGTATCTCGGGAGAACTATGTCTGGCCGTCCAGGAAGATCTTTACGGTGTAATCTAAAGCGGAACCCTGCAGCGTGTAGGGCTTTCCGAAGCATCAATTCAGGCTTTGTGTTTATGCTCCTAATTGCGGCCATGTTCCGACTTCTTCGTTCTGGACTGATAGAGTCCGTCATGCGCCCTCCCCGTTATGCTTTGACAAGTATCTGGTGTAAGAAATATTACTCCTCCTTGGCGCGCTCCTAAGATTCGCAAACCATAAGAAAAAAGCCAACTCGGAGAGTTGGCTTTTGAGGTGGAATGGTATTTAATTAAACGTCGATGTTACCAGCCCGCAGAGCATTGTTCTCAATGAACGCCCGACGTGGTTCCACATCATCCCCCATCAACGTAGTGAAGATCTGATCCGCTGCAATCGCGTCCTCAATCTGCACCTTCAGCAAACGGCGAACGGTCGGATCCATGGTGGTCTCCCACAGCTGATCCGGATTCATCTCACCCAGACCTTTGTAGCGCTGCTTGGACACCACACGTTCCGCCTCATCACGCAGCCACTGCATCGCCTGGTGGAAGTCCACTACGGCCGATTCCTTGGTACGCTCGCCTTCACCGCGACGCACATACGCGCCTTCGCCGATCAAACCCTTGAACGTCGCTGCCGCGCTGGCCAGCACGTTGTAGTCCGCACCCTGCACGAAGTCCGCATCGATCGAGCTGACCTTGATGTTACCGTGATGCATACGCTCAATGCGCAGCGCGTGCTTCTCGGACAGCTCGTCCGAAATCACCGTGATCTTTACCGCGATATCGCTGATCTCCGCCATCATCGCGCGGGCCGATGCCTCAGCCTGCTCTTGCGTGCTCAGATCCAGCGTCACACCAGTCATGATGGCCGTCAGCGCCGCGCGGTCGATCACGCGCGTCAGGCGCGTCATGATGACGTTGGCCAGGTTGAATTGACGCACCAGCTCGCCCAGCGGTTCGCCGACGATAGGATCGGCGCCTTCACGCGGGATCAGCACGGCGGTGTTCAGCGCCACGTTCATCATGTAGCTCGCTTCTTCCGCGTCATCCTTCAGATAACGCTCGTCGCGGCCGGCCTTGACCTTGTACAGCGGCGGTTGCGCGATGTAGATGTGGCCGCGCTCGACCAGCTGCGGCATCTGGCGATAGAACAAGGTCAGCAGCAGCGTGCGGATGTGGGCGCCGTCGACGTCCGCATCGGTCATGATGATGATGCGGTGGTAGCGCAGCTTCTCGACGTTGAATTCATCCGGGCCGATCGAGGTGCCCAGCGTGGCGATCAGCGTGGTGATCTGTTCCGACGACAGCATCTTCTCGAAGCGCGCCTTCTCCACGTTCAGCACCTTGCCGCGCAGCGGCAGGATAGCCTGGAACTTGCGGTCGCGGCCCTGCTTGGCGGAGCCGCCTGCGGAGTCACCCTCGACGATGTACAGTTCGCACAGCGCCGGATCTTTTTCCTGGCAGTCGGCCAGCTTGGCCGACAGGCCCAGGCCGTCCATCACGCCCTTGCGGCGGGTCAGGTCGCGGGCCTTGCGGGCCGCTTCGCGCGCGCGCGCCGCTTCGACGATCTTGCCGCAGATGATCTTGGCGTCGTTCGGTTTTTCCTGCAGGTAGTCCGACAGCGTCTTGGCGACGATCTCTTCCACCGGGCCGCGCACTTCGGACGACACCAGCTTGTCCTTGGTCTGCGACGAGAACTTCGGCTCAGGCACCTTGACCGACAGCACGCAGGTCAGGCCTTCGCGCATGTCGTCGCCGGAGATTTCCACCTTGGCCTTCTTGGCGAATTCCTGCTCGTCGATGTACTTGTTGATGACGCGGGTCATCGCGGCGCGCAGGCCGGTCAGGTGGGTGCCGCCGTCGCGCTGCGGGATGTTGTTGGTGAAGCACAGCACCTGTTCGTTGTAGGCGTCGTTCCACTGCATCGACACGTCCACCGAGATGTTGGTGCCCTGGTCCGACAGGCGTTCGCCGGTGGCCTGGAACACGGTCGGGTGCAGCACGGTCTTGGCTTTGTTGATGTACTCGACGAAGCCGCGGGTACCGCCTTCGAACGCGAAGATTTCTTCCTTGCCGGTGCGCTGGTCGGTCAGCTTGATGTTGACGCCGTTATTCAGGAACGACAGTTCGCGGATGCGCTTGGCCAGGATCTCGTAGTGGAATTCGACGTGAGTGAAGATTTCCTCGTCGGCCCAGAAGTGCACGTCGGTGCCGCGCTTGTCGGTTTCGCCGATGACCTTGATCGGCGAGACGGCGAAGCCATCCTTCTCTTCCAGCTCGCGGTTCTGCGGCACGCCACGGACGAACTCCATGTAGTGCACCTTGCCGTCGCGGCGGATGGTCAGCTTCAGCAGCTTCGACAGCGCGTTCACGCACGATACGCCCACGCCGTGCAGGCCGCCCGACACCTTGTACGAGTTCTGGTCGAACTTGCCGCCGGCGTGCAGCTCGGTCATGACGATCTCGGCGGCGGAGCGCTTCGGATCGTGCTTGTCGTCCATCTTCAGGCCGGTCGGCACGCCGCGGCCGTTGTCGGTGATCGAGATCGAGTTGTCCGAGTGGATGGTGACGTGGATTTCCGTGCAGTGGCCGGCCAGCGATTCATCGATGGAGTTGTCCAGCACCTCGAACACCAGGTGGTGCAGGCCGGTACCGTCCGAGGTGTCGCCGATGTACATGCCGGGTCGTTTGCGGACTGCTTCCAGACCTTCGAGGATCTGGATCGATGAGGCGCCGTATTCTTCGGTTTTGGCCGGTACTGGTACTGGATTCTCTTCTGGGATGGCGGACATGTGCTGCTTTCTCTGTTATCGATTACTGGTGTTCTGACGGCTGTAGCAAAAACTTAGATGCGCATCGGCATGACGACGTACTTGAAGTCGGCATTGTCCGGGATCGAGATCAGCGCGGACGAGTTCGAATCGCCCAGCGCGACGTTGACCTGGTCGCACTTCAGGTTGTTCAACACGTCGAGCAGGTAGGTGACGTTGAAGCCGATGTCGACGCTGTCGCCGCCGTAGTCGATTTCCAGCTCTTCGACCGCTTCTTCCTGGTCCGCATTGGTCGAGCTGATCTTCATGCTTCCCGGGGTGATGATGCAGCGTACGCCCTTGAACTTGTCGCTGGTCATGATGGCGGCGCGTTGCAGCGAACGCAGCAGCTCATCGCGGCCGATCGTGAACTCGTTCTTGTAGCCCTTCGGGATCACGCGCGTGTAGTCGGGGAACTTGCCTTCGACCAGTTTCGAGATCAGCTCGATGTCGGCGAAGGTCAGCTTGACCTGGTTGGCGGCGATGTCCAGCTGCACGGTCTCGTCGTTCTCTTCCAGCAGGCGCTGCAGTTCGATGATGGTCTTGCGCGGGATGATCACTTCCTGGCGCTCGAACGATTGCTCGGTCTCGACCTGGCAGAACGCCAGGCGGTGGCCGTCGGTGGCCACGGCGATCACGTTCTTGCCGTCCAGGACCAGCAGCAGGCCGTTCAGGTAGTAGCGGATGTCCTGCTGGGCCATCGAGAAGTGCACCATGTTGAACAGGTGCTTCAGCGTTTTCTGCGGCAAGGTGACGGAGGCGCTGTAGCTGTCGGCCTGCTGCACGGTCGGGAATTCTTCGGCGGCCAGCGTCTGCAGCGCGAAGCGCGATTTGCCGGTCTGTACCGTCAGGCGCTTGTTCAGCAGCGTCATCGTCACGTCGCCCGATTCAGGCAGCGCGCGCAGGATGTCGAGCAGCTTGCGCGCGGCCACGGTGGTGCCGGTCACTTCGCTGCCGGAACCGATCTCGGCGTTGGTGGTGATCTGGACTTCCGTGTCGGTCGACAGGAAGGATACGCTCTCGCCCTCTTTGCGGATGAGGATATTGGCCAGAATCGGCATAGTGTGCCGACGCTCGACAATACCGCTCACGATCTGCAGTGGCCGGAGAAGGGTATCTCGGGTGGTTTTGACCAATTGCATAGATTATCCTCAATAGTAAAGATTAAACGATATTTTTATAACAATGTTGCCTTGCGAGCAGACGTGCTTTTTTGCCTAGATCATAAGGCCAAACCTGGTGTCAGGCTAGCCCTTCAGCGTTTGCTCCAGCACGTGCAGCTCGTGGTTGCATTCCGGGTTCTTGGTGCGGTCCAGCGCGATCTTGCGCACGGCGTGCAGCACGGTCGTGTGGTCGCGGCCGCCGAACAGTTCGCCGATCTCCGGCAAGCTCTTCTGCGTCAACTCCTTGGCCAGGTACATCGCGATCTGGCGCGGCCGCGCGATGTTGGCCGGGCGACGCTTGGAGTACATGTCGGCCACCTTGATGTTGAAGAAGTCCGCCACCGTCTTCTGGATGTTTTCCACCGAGATCTGGCGGTTCTGCACCGACAGCAAATCCTTCAGCGCTTCCTTCACGATGTCGATCGTGATGTCCTTGCCGTGGAAGCGCGAGTACGCCAGGATCTTGCGCAGCGCGCCTTCCAGCTCGCGCACGTTGGAGCGCAGGTGCTTGGCCACGAAGAAGGCGACGTCGTCCGAGAACGTGACCCCTTCCTGCTTGGCTTTCTTGAGCAGAATCGCCACGCGCATTTCCAGCTCCGGCGGCTCGATCGCCACCGTCAGGCCGGAATCGAAGCGCGAGATCAGGCGATCGTCCATGCCGGTGATTTCCTTCGGATAGGTATCCGAGGTGATGATGATCTGCTTCTTCGCCGCGATCAGCGCTTCGAACGCGTAGAAGAACTCTTCCTGCGTGCGGCTCTTGCCGCCGAAGAATTGAATATCATCGATCAGCAGCATGTCGAGCGAATGATAGTAGTGCTTGAAATCGTCGAAGCCCTTGCGCTGGTAAGCCGTCACCACGTCGCGCACGTACTGCTCGGCGTGGATGTAGCGGATCTTGGCGCCCGGCTGGTCGGCCATCACCTGGTTGCCGATCGCGTGGATCAAGTGGGTCTTACCCAGGCCGACGCCGCCGTAGAAGAACAGCGGGTTGTACGACACGCCCGGGTTGTTGGCCACCTGGATCGCGGCGGCGCGCGCCAGCTGGTTGGCCTTACCGGTGACGAAGCTGTCGAAGGTCAGGTCGGTGTTGATGCGGCTCTGTTCGCGGCGCGGCGCGGCCGAAGCCGGCAGCTCGGGCACCGACGGCACAGGGTCGGAGTTGCGCGCGTGGCCGTTCGGGTTGCCGTCGTTGTAGTCGGGTGCCGGCACCACGGTGGCGGCCTTTTTCGGCAGCGCCAGGCGCGGGTCGAGCACGAACTGCACCTCGGTCGGCGCTTCCCAGTACTGGCAGGCCAGTGCCGTGATGCGGCTGGCGAACTGGGACTTGACCCAGTCCAGCTTGAACCGGTTGGGCGCGGCCACACGCAACTTGCCCGCCTCGTAATCGAGGGGGATGAGCGGTTTTATCCACGCGCTGAATTGTTGCGGCGTCAGCTCCAGCTCCAGCTGGGCGGAGCAGGTCTGCCAGAAATTTTCCATGAATCTTTATCTATTCTTTACTGCTGATGAGGGTGTCGGCGACCTTGGGTGCGCCACACGTAACGCGCTATTCTACTCTCGACCGCCAAAGTTATCCACAGGCACGACGCTTATTTTCGTACTTTTGACGGCCCCCGGATGGCGGCCAGAGACCATCAGTTGTTGACAAGCGGGACCGAAATGCTGATAATTCAGGGTTCCCCGCCCGTATTCCTAGTTTATTCACATGAACGTCAATATGGAGTAAGCGTGGATTTAGCGGGCGATGAGATGGACCCAGCTTGTGCCGGCAACGGTGGCATAGGTGCGCGAAGTGTCATTGGCACCAAAAACTGACGGGGCCACAACCCGATTTTGCATTTTTTTCTGCTTTTAGCGAGACCAACATGAAACGTACTTACCAACCTTCCGTTGTACGCCGTAAGCGTACCCACGGCTTCCGCGCACGTATGGCTACCCGTGGTGGCCGTCAAGTGCTCAACGCACGTCGCGCCAAAGGCCGCAAGCGTCTGGCTGTATAAGCCAACTGCTTGTTAGCTGATCGCGTGGAAAGCTGTATTTCAAGCGGCTCGACAGGCGAAGGTTCACACGACTTCGCGCGCGTTCGGCGTATCGTTAAAACGGATGAATTTTCATCCGTTTTTCGTTTGCGCCCTACCCAAAAAAGCGCGCACTTCGTGCTCTACACCCGTCTGAATGAATTGCCGCATGCGCGGCTGGGCGTCGTGGTGGCGAAGCGGTTCGCGCCGCGCGCCGTCACGCGCAACACGATCAAGCGCGTTACCCGCGAACTGTTCCGCCAGACCAGCCTGCCGGCGATCGATTGCCTGATCCGCCTGGCCAAGCCGGTCAACAGCAAGGACGGGCCTGCCACCACTGCGAAGCTGAAAGCGGCTTTGCGGGTGGAATTGGCACGCCTGTTCGCCCAGGCCAAGACGGCCAAGCCGCCCAAACCGGCCTTGCCTTCGGCGCCGCCGCCTCCACCTGAGGCATCATGAAAAAACTGCTACGCTTCCTGGTGCGCTTTTATCAGCTGGCCCTGAGCCCGCTGATGGCGCCGAGCTGCCGGTTTTATCCGAGCTGCTCGAACTATGCGCTGGAAGCGTTGCAGGTGCATGGCGCCGCCAGGGGCAGCCTGCTGGCGGCCAAGCGCATTTGCCGCTGCCATCCGTGGAATCCGGGCGGGCATGATCCCGTTCCCCCGGCGGACGGCAAAACGAATACTTCTACGACCGCTTGCGGTTGCAACCACTCCTGACAAATAGCCTAATGGATATCAATAAACGTACCATCCTGTGGATCGTGTTTGCCGTGTCGCTGGTAGTTCTTTGGAACAACTGGATGGTCTCGACAGGCAAGCCTTCCATGTTTGCTCCAGCGCCGGCTCAAACCGCCAAGGCCCCGGAAGCGAAGAAATCCGAACTGCCGGCCGCCTCCGTGACCGCGGCAGCAACGGGCGCTGCGGCACTGCCTGGCGCCCCCGCCGCGGCCGAGCCGTTCAAGAGTGAGCGCATCACCGTCACCACCGATCTGTTCCGTGTCGATGTCGACACCCTGGGCGGCACCATCAAGCGCCTGGAACTGCTGAAGTTCAAGGACGGCGTGGACGTCAACAAGAACCAGGTGCTGTTCGACGTCGATGCCGGCACCGGCAAGATCTACCTGGCCCAAACCGGCCTCGTCGGCGCCCCCGGCCTGCCGAACCACCAGACCGGCTTCGTCGCCAAGCCTGGCCCGCGCATGCTCAACGACGCCAACCAGGTGCAACTGGTGCTGGAAGCGGAATCGGCCGGCGTCAAGCTGACCAAGACCTTCACCTTCAAGCGCGGCGACTACGTGATCGACGTGCGCCACGACATCAGCAACGTCGGCACCGCGCCGGTCAAGCCTGAGCTGTACCTGCAGCTGGTCCACGACGGCAACAAGCCGGCCGGCGACTCTTACTTCAACAGCAGCTACACCGGCCCGACGCTGTACACCGACGCCGACAAGTACCACAAGCTGAAGTTCGAAACGCTGGAAAAAGAAGCCGCCGAAGCCGCCAAGACCGGCAAGGACGCCGTGCAGGATCACCCGACCAAGGCCGACAACGGCTGGATCGCGATCTCGCAGCACTTCTTCGTCTCCGCCTTCGTCCCGCAGGACAAGCTGGGCCGCACCATCTTCACCAAGAAAGTGACGACCAACCAGTACGCCATCGGCACCATCCAGCCGCTGGGCACGCTGGCGCCGGGCGCTACCGTGACCAACGAGGCCAAGCTGTACTCCGGCCCGCAGGAATCGAAGCTGCTGGAAAAAGTCACGCCTGGCCTGGACCTGGTCAAGGACTACGGCTTCCTGACCATCATCGCCAAACCTATCTTCTGGGTCATGGACCAAATCCACCAGGTGCTGGGCAACTGGGGCTGGACCATCATCGCCTTCACCATCCTGATCAAGCTGGCGTTCTTCCCGCTGTCGGCCGCCGGTTATCGCAGCATGGCCAAGGTCAAGCTGGTCACGCCGAAGATGCAGGCGATCCGCGAGCGCTACAAAGGCGACCCGGCCAAGATGAACCAGGCCACCATGGAGCTGTACAAAACCGAGAAGATCAACCCGCTGGGCGGCTGCCTGCCTATCCTGGTGCAGATGCCGGTCTTCATCGCGCTGTACTGGGTGCTGCAAGCGTCGGTCGAAATCCGCGGCGCACCGTGGATCGGCTGGATCACCAACCTGGCCGCGCCGGATCCTTGGTTCATCCTGCCGGTGCTGTACGCGATCTCGATGTACATCACCACCAAGCTGAACCCGGCGCCTGCCGATCCGATGCAAGCGAAGATGATGTTATTCATGCCGCTGGCGTTCTCGGTCATGTTCTTCTTCTTCCCGTCCGGCCTGGTGCTGTACTGGGTCGTGAACAACGTGCTGTCGATCGGTCAGCAGTACGTGATCTCCAAGAAGTTCGCTGCGCCTGAAGCCGCGAAGTCCTGATCTCCGGATAAATGCTGTTGCAGAAAAGCCCGTGTTAATCGCGGGCTTTTTTTTACTTTACAATTCCCCTATGAATATCGACTCTTCCCCCATCGCCGCCATCGCCACCGCACCGGGGCGCGGCGGCATCGGCGTGGTACGCGCCTCCGGCAAGAACCTCAAGCCGCTGATCGCCGCGCTGTTCGGCGCCACCGCATTGCAGCCGCGCCACGCCACCTACATTCCGTTCAAGCAGGCCGACGGCGCCCTGATCGACCAGGGCATCGCCATCTGGTTCAAGGGCCCGCACTCGTACACCGGGGAAGACGTGCTGGAACTGCAGGGCCACGGCGGCCCGATTGTGCTGCAGCTGCTGCTGGCGCGCGTGCTGGAAGCGGGCGCCGAGACGGGCTTGCGGCTGGCCGAGCCGGGCGAGTTCACGCGCCGCGCCTACCTCAACGACAAGCTCGACCTGGCGCAGGCCGAAGCTGTGGCCGATCTGATCGACGCCTCCACCGAAGCGGCGGCCAAGTCGGCGTCGCAATCGCTGTCGGGCGCCTTCTCGAAGACGGTCAACACGCTGGTGGACGGCGTGACCGGCCTGCGCATGCTGGTCGAAGCCACGCTGGACTTCCCGGAAGAGGAAATCGACTTCCTGGAAAAATCCGACGCGCGCGGCCAGCTGGCCGGCATCGTCGCCGCGCTGGAGCAGGTGTTCAAGCAGGCGTCGCAAGGCGCGCTGCTGCGCGAGGGCTTGAACGTGGTGCTGGTCGGCCAGCCCAACGTCGGCAAGTCCTCGCTGCTGAACGCGCTGGCGGGCACGGACGTAGCCATCGTCACGCCGATCGCCGGCACCACACGCGACAAAGTCACCGAGACCATCCAGATTGAAGGTATACCTCTAAACATCATCGACACCGCCGGCATCCGCGCCATCGACGACGGCGTCGACGTGGTCGAGCGCATCGGCATCGAGCGCACCTGGGGCGAGGTCGGCAAGGCCGACGTCATCCTGCACCTGCTGGACGCCGACCACGGCCCGTCGCGCGCGGACGAGGGCATCGTCGCCGCCTTCCCGCCCGGCGTGCCGGTGCTGCGCATCTGGAACAAGATCGATCTGTCGGGCCACAAGCCGGGCGTCGATCCGATGGAGGATGCGACGCATGTGTATCTGTCGGCGCACGAGCACATCGGCATTGATTTGCTGCGCGCCGAGCTGCTGCGCATCGCCGGTTGGCAGCAGACGGGCGAGTCGCTGTACCTGGCGCGCGAACGCCATCTGATCGCGCTGAAGAACGCTGGCGCCCATCTGGAGCGCGCCGGCGAGCACGCGGCGCAGAACGACCAGTCGCTGGACCTGTTCGCGGAAGAGCTGCGGCTGGCGCAGGTGCAGCTGTCGAGCATCACCGGCGCGTTCTCGTCGGACGATTTGCTGGGTGTGATCTTCTCGCGTTTCTGCATCGGAAAATAAAAAGGAAACCCCATGATCCTCTACCACAGCATCGCCGCACGTTCCTTCCGTCCGCTGTGGATGCTGGAGGAACTGGGGCTGCCATACGAACTGCGCATGCTGGCTTTCCCGCCGCGCGTGCACGACAAGTCCTATCTCGACATCAATCCCTGCGGCACCGTGCCGGCCTTCTTCGACGGCGACATGCGGATGACGGAATCGGCGGCGATCTGCCAGTACCTGGCCGAGCGCCATCCGGCGGCCAGGCTGAATGTCGCGCTGGACGAGGCGGACTACGGCGCGTGGCTGAACTACCTGCATTTCGGCGAAGCCACGCTGACCTTCCCGCAAACACTGGTGCTGCGCTACAGCCGCTTCGAGTCACCGGAGCGCTTGCAGCCTCAGGTGGTGGAGGATTATTCGCGCTGGTTCTTGTCGCGCCTGAAGACGCTGACGCCGCGCCTGGAGAAGAATGAGTTCCTGTGCGCCGACCGCTTCACGGCGGCCGACGTCTCGGTCGGCTACGCGCTGCTGCTGGCTGAACAGCTGGGATTGCATACGTCCTTCACTCCAGCCTTCGCCGCCTACTGGCAGCGTTTGCGGCAGCGTCCCGCCTTCCTGCGCGCGCAGGCCGCCGAGCTGGTCGCCGCGTCGGCGCAAGGCGTTTCGCTGCTGCCCGCCACCCAACTGCCAACCTGAAGCCAGTTATTAATGAAAACCATTTATACCGTTTTAATGGCGGCGGCGCTGGCATTGCCGCTGTCGGCCTCCGCGCTTGTCCCCTGCATGGAACCCTGTTCGGAAGAGGCATGCTTTTACAGAAGCGATCTGGTTGTCGAGGGCGTTATCGTTGCAATCAAGTACGTCAATGAGGAACGGCTTCCCCGGCTGTTCACACCGGGATTTCCGATGCCGGATCCCATATATCAAACTTACGTCAGCGAGTTCGTCATTGAGCCTGACAAGGTTTTAAAAGGAACGCTTCCAAAAGGACGAATTGTTGTGGGAAAAGAGTCCTGTATCGAGGCGCCGAAGTTGAATGACTTGCGCGCTGTACGTATCCGCGCATACCTGCACGCCGGCGGCGACTCGTCGACTTGGCTGATACGATTTATACGGTTGTGAGCTGGAGGAAAGATCAGGGCGAATTGGTTTTAAGCCAGTCGCGCAAAGCGTCATTCATCCGGGCCTGCCAACCGTCTCCAGTGGACTTGAATGCTGCGATAATGTCGGCATCGTAACGCATCGTCAATGATTGCTGGGAGCTGCCCTGCTTGGACTTGCTATTGCGGATAGCCTGCTCGGCCGCGATGGCAAATTCCTTTTTCGTCACGATGCGTTCGCCTATCATCGGCGTCGCGTTCTCAAAGAAATCCTCGGCTAGTTCGGGAGCGTCATCCGGATCGACCCACTTGCCGCGCGTAGCGTTTGATTTCACGTTCATTTGCATACCTCATCGAAATGATGCGGCGTGCTGCGCCGCGTGGTGTCCAGATCACCACTACCCATCTGCCATCCAACAGCCCAAACGTGATCGTTCGCGGCTCACCGTAATTGGCTCGATTGTCAGCCTGATTCACTACTGGGCCGTTGAAAACCTCCACCGCACGCGAAAAATCAAGGCCGCGCTCAGCAAGGGTCTTGTTGCGCTTCAGGAGGTCGAATTCGATCTGCACGATTTATTGTAGTCACGCTAAATTGACCGGTCAACCGGATAGGTGGGGATGTAGCGTTGCTTACAATATGCCTGCTGATATTGACGACCTTGAAGCCTCTCAATGATTCGCTTCCTGCTCCCGCGCCTCATCCCGCAGAAAATCCGAGAACCACGCCAACGCCTCCTGCTCCGTGCGGGTAGGGCGCCAGCACATGTAGTAGGCGCCTTGCGTGGACAGCGTCTGGCTGAATGGGCTGACCAGGGTGCCGCGTCGCAGGTCGTCGCGGATCAGCGCCATGCGGCCCAGCGCGATGCCCTGGCCGTTCAGCGCCGCCTGCATCAGCGCATTGCTGTCATCGATCAGCGGCCCGCGCAGCGCCAGCGACGGCGCCAAACCCGCCTGCTCGAACCAGCGCTCCCAATCGTCGCAACTATCCTCGTGCAGCAGCGTGTAATGCGCCAGATCGGACGGCTCCAGCAACGGCGGGCCATCCTTCAGCATCGCCGGCGAACACACCGGCAGCAGCTCGGTCCCGAACAGGCGCTCGCACTCCACCCCCGGCCACTTGCCATCCCCCCAGCGTATCGCCAGGTCGATACTGTCGCGACCCAGGTCGGTGTGCATCACCGTGTGCACCAGCCGCACTTCAAGCTGGCTGTGCGCCGCCAGAAAGCGGTCCAACCGATGCACCAGCCAGCGCGAGCTGAAGGCCGGCGTCACCGCCACCGTCAGCCGCTTGCGCGCCCGGCCTTCGGTCTGCGCCAATTGCGCCAGCACGCGGTCGATGCGGCCGAAGGCGTCGACCAGGCTGCGTTGCAAAATCGCCCCCTCGGCGGTCAGCGTGATGGCCCGCGTCATGCGCTTGAACAGCTTGATCTGCAGCGCATCCTCCAGCGTCTTGATCTGGTGGCTGACCGCCGCCTGCGAGATGCACAACTCATCGGCCGCACGCGTAAAACTCATGTGCCGGGCCGTGACCTCGAACGTTTTCAACTGCCTTAAAAGACTGGAAGAATGAGCCAAAAGTGTTCTCCACGCATGAATTTATCTAATGTATCACATGCATACTGATCATTTGTCAATGTTATTTCGCTCCTACAAGATGGGGTATCCGACCTCGATAACAGGAAATGACATGGAACCAGGCAAACCCACCACACACCCCTACATCCCCAACTCGGTTCCTGCCGTGCGCGAAGCCATGCTGCACGCCGTGGGCGCCGCCAGCGTCGAAGAATTCTTTGCCGATATCCCCGCCGCCCTGCGCATGCAGGCGCCGCTGGCGATCGCCGCGCCTCACCTGTCCGAAGCGCGCCTCAAGCGCCACGTCGACGGCCTGCTGCGCAAGAACAGCCACTGCGCCGGTCAACTGAGCTTCCTGGGCGGCGGCTGCTACCAGCACCACGTGCCGGCCGTCTGCGACGAGATCAACGGCCGCAGCGAGTTCGCCACCGCCTACGCCGGCGAGCCGTATGACGACCATGGCCGCTTCCAGGCGCTGTTCGAATACTGCAGCATGATGGGTGCGCTGCTGGAGATGGACGTGGTCAACGTGCCGGTGTACGACGGCATGCAGGCCGCCGCCACCGCCGTGCGCATGGCGGGCCGCCACACCGGCCGCCGCCGCGTCGTCGTGGCCGGCCACGTCAACCCTGACAAGCTGTCGATGATGACCACCTACGGTCGCGCCGATCTCGATTTCATCACCGCGCCCTTCGATCCGAACACCGGCCTGCTCGACCTGGCCACCGTGACGCGCCTGCTCGACAAAGACACCGCCGCACTGTACGTGGACATCCCATCCTTCCTCGGCACCATCGACGACGGCGCCGCACTGGCCGCCGCCGCGCACGCGGTGGGCGCGCTGTTCGTGGTCGGCGTCGATCCCGTCTCGCTGGGCGTGCTGGCGCCGCCGGCCAACTACGGCGCCGACATCGTCTGCGGCGACATCCAGCCGCTGGGCATGCACATGAACTACGGCGGCGGCCAGGGCGGCTTTATCGCCAGCCACGACGATCCCGCCATCGTCATGCAATATCCATCGCGGCTGTTCGGCATCGTGCCGACCAGCGTGCCGGGCGAGTACGGTTTCGGCGACGTGGCCTACAGCCGCACCTCCTTCGACAAGCGCGAGAACGGCAATGAGTTCGTCGGCACAGCCGCCGCGCTGTGGGGCATCACCGCCGGCGTGTACATGGCGCTGATGGGCCCACAAGGCATGACCGAACTGGCCGCCGGCATCGCCCAGCGCACCGCCTACGCCCGCCAGCGCATGGCGCGCGTGCCCGGCGTGCGCGTCGCGCATACCGGCAGCTGCCACTTCCGCGAGTTCGTCGTCAACTTCGACGGCACCGGCTTGCCGGTGGCCGCCATCAACGCCGCCTTGTTGCAGCAGGGCGTATTCGGCGGCCATGACCTGAGCGCCGCCTTCCCCGCGCTGGGCCAGTCGGCCCTGTACGCCTTTTCCGAAGTCCACACGCAGGAAGACATCGACCTGCTGTGCGCAACGCTAGAGAAAGTCCTCAACCAATGACCGCCATGGAAAACATCGCCACCCACCGCAAACAGCAGATGCGCCGCTACCATCAGGCGCGCTGGGACGAACCCGTGATCTTCGAATTGAGCCAGCCCGGCGAACGCGGCATCCTGGTGCCGGAGGTGGAGCCGGACATCGTGCTCGCCGCCGGCCAGCCGCTGGCCGGGCTGCCCGCCACGATGCTGCGCCAGCGCGCTCCGGCGCTGCCGGAGATGTCGCAGAACCGCGTGCTGCGCCACTATCTGCGCCTGTCGCAGGAAACGCTGGGCGCGGACCTGAACGTCGACGTCGGCCAGGGCACCTGCACCATGAAGTACAACCCCAAGATCAACGACCAGTTGGCCCGCCAGCCCGGCATGGCGGAGCTGCACCCGCGCCAGCCCGACAGCACCGTGCAGGGCATGCTGGAAGTGATCGCGAAGCTGGAAGGCGTGCTGTGCGAAGTGTCCGGCATGGATGCCGTATCGTTGCAGCCGCGTGGCGGCTCGCAGGCCATCTTCGCCAACATGGCGATGGTGCGCGCCTGGCACGAAAGCCGTGGCGACGCAGCGCAGCGCGATGAAGTCATCACCACCATCTTCTCGCACCCGTCGGACGCGGCCTGCGCCAAGCTGGCAGGCTACAAGGTCATCACGCTCTACCCGGACGCCAACGGCTACCCGGACCTGGCGGCGCTGAAGGCCGCCGTATCGCCGCGCACCGCCGCGCTGGTCATCACCAATCCGGAGGACACCGGCATCTTCAACAGCCGCATCCGCGAATTCGTCGACGTGGTGCACGCGGCCGGTGGGCTGTGCGTGTACGACCAGGCCAACGCCAACGGCCTGCTGGGCATCGCCCGCGCACGCGAGGCGGGCTTCGACCTGTGCCACTTCAACCTGCACAAGACCTTCGCCACGCCGCACGCCTGCGGCGGCCCGGCGGTGGGCGCGGTGTGCTGCACGGCTGCGCTGGCGCCGTTCCTGCCAGGCCCGCTGGTGCGGCATACGGACGGCCACTACCACCTGGTGAACGGCGCCGCACAGTCGATCGGCAAGATCAGCAGCTTCACTGGCACCGCCTCCATCATGCTGCGCGCCTACGCGTGGATCATGAACCTGGGCGCCGACGGCTTGCGCACCGTATCCGAGATCGCGGTCCTCAACAACAACTACATGATGCACGAGCTGTTGAAGATCGACGGCATGACGGCGCCTTACGCGCCGGGCAAGCGCCGCATCGAGCAGGTGCGCTATAGCTGGCAGGGCCTGACCGAGGCCACCGGCGTGACGTCGGAAGAAATCGGTCTGCGCGCCGCCGACTTCGGCGTGCACTACTGGACCAGCCACCATCCCTACGTGGTGCCGGAGCCGGCCACCATCGAGCCGACCGAATCCTATTCGCGCGCCGACCTCGATGAATTCATCGGCGTGATGCGGCACATCGCCGGCGAGGCGCGCAGCAATCCGGAGCTGGTCAAGACCGCGCCGCACAACTGCCCGGTGCACCGCGTGCAGGGCGAGATGCTGGACGATCCGGAACGCTGGTCCATCACCTGGCGCGCCTACCAACGCAAGCTGGGGGAGCGCGGGCTGGCATGAAGATAGGACTGGTGGTCAATCCCTGGGCCGGCATCGGCGGCCCGGCCGGCCTCAAAGGTTCGGACGGCGCAGACAGCGTGCAGGCCGCGCTGGCGGCGGGCAGCCTGCCGCAGGTATCCGCACGCCTGGCCGCCATGTTCGACGCCTGCGGCGAGGCTGCGCAAGCGGCCAACTGGTACACCGCCGACGGCGAGATGGGCCTGCATGCGTTGCTGGCGGCAGGCCTGCAGGCTTGCGCGGTGGTGCCGGTGGCCTCGCCGTCGCAGGCGGCCGATACCCGCCGCGCCGCCTGCATCCTGGCCGGCATGGGGATGGACCTGTTGCTGTTCGCCGGCGGCGACGGCACCGCGCGCGATGTGCTGGACGGCCTGCGCGACGCCGGCGCGATGGGCAGCCTGCCGGTGCTAGGCGTGCCGGCCGGCGTGAAGATGCAGTCGGCGGTATTTGCCAACCATCCGCTGGCGGCGGCGCTGCTGCTGCGCCAGTTGCTGCAGAACGGCCTGGCCGTGTGCTGCGACGCCGAGGTGATGGACCTGGACGAGGACGCGCTGCGCCGCAACCAGATCGTGCCGCGCCTGTACGGCTACCTGCAACTGCCGCTGGCGCCGACGCTGACGCAGGGCGGCAAGGCGCGTCATGTCAGCGGCAGCGGCGCACAGCGCATGGCCATCGCCCGCAGCTTCGCGGAATCGATGGAGGTGCGCTCGCTGTACCTGATCGGTCCCGGCTCCACCACGCAAGCCTTGCTGGCGCTGCTGGGCGTGGACGGCACCCTGCTGGGTGTGGACGCGGTGCAGGGCGACGGCACGCTGCTGGCACGCGACGCCTCGCGCCGCACGCTGGAGGATCTGGCAGACGGCTGGCAGGAACCGCTGCACCTGGTGCTGTCGCCGATAGGAGGGCAGGGGCTGGTGCTGGGACGCGGCAACCAGCAGATTTCACCGCGCCTGCTGCGCGCAGCAGGACCGCGAGGGCTGCATGTGCTGGCGCCGCCCGGCAAGCTGATGTCGCTGCACGGCGGCGTGCTGCGCATCGATAGCGGCGACGCGGAACTCGATGCGGAATTCAATGGGTATTTGTCGGTGACGACCGGCTACCGGGAACAGACGATGTGGCCTGTCTCGGTGTAGTGGCAGCAAATACACGGCAGTAAAAAATAACGATAACTATCTGGAGATTCCAAATGAGACAAAAAACCGGGTTGACCCTTTCGGTCGCCACACTGGCCCAGCTGGCGGCCATGCACGGCGCGCAGGCGCAAACGGCGCCCGAAACGGCGGGCGTCACGGACAAGGGGGCGCCCATACCGGAGGTGGTCGTCACCGGCACCACCGCCAGGAACCGCACCAAGCTTGAATCCTCGGTCGCCATCACAACGGTGGACCTGGCCAAGCTGGAAAAGCTGGCGCCGCACAGTCTTGCCGATTCGCTGCAACAGGTGCCAGGCCTGTGGGTCGAGGCGTCCGGCGGCGAAGTGTCGAACAACGTCTCGCCGCGCGGCTTGAGCGGCGGCGCGGCGTTCCAGTTCATCAGCCTTCAGGAAGACGGCCTGCCGGTGATCTACGACGGCGAACTGGTGGATGTGTTGATGCGCGAGGACGTCACCATCAAGCGCTTCGAAGCGATTCGCGGCGGCACCTCGGCCATCCTGTCCACCAACGGCCCGGCGGCCATCGTCAACTTCATCAGCCAGAAGGGCACGCAGAAACCGCAGGGCGAGGCCAAAGTCACCATCGGCGACTACGGCATGGTGCGCACGGAGGGCGTTTATTCGGGACCGATCAACGACGACTGGACCTACGCCGTCGGCGGCTACTACCGTGAAGGCAAGGGCGTGCGCCCGATCGGCATCACCGCCGACCACGGCGGCCAGCTGCGCCTGAACGTGACGCGCAAGCTTGAGCGCGGGGAGTTGAACCTGTCGGCCAAGTACGTCAACGACCATAACACCTTCTACCTGCCGATCCCGCTGACCAATCCGGGCAGCCCGACCGGCGTGCCGGGCGTGAATCCGCATTACGGCTCGCTGGACGGCCCGGATGTCGCGCACATCACCAACCAGACCACCAACGGCGCCGTGACCACTGACCTCAATACCGGCTTTCATGTGCTGGCCAAGGTCGTCGGCGCGGACTTGCAGCATGAGCTGGGCGGCGACTGGTCGTTCCGTAACAACGCACGCTACACCCGCTACGACGTCGCGCCGCATTCGGTGTTCAATGGGCCGAACAGCTATCTGGTCCGCGCCAGCAACCGGCTCGATCCCGCTCAGTCCAGCGACGTCGCCGAGCTGCTGAAGCGCTTCGGCGGCACCGCCAAACTGGCGTATGCCGGCACCGGGCAGCTGATCAACGATCCATCCACGCTGAACGGCAACGGCTTCACCACCGATGCCGTGGCCGAAACGCGTTTCCGCTCGCTGGGCCACTTCGTCGACAAGCTGTCGGTGACGAAGGAGAATGACAAGAACAGCTTCACCGCCGGCATCCTGTTCGCGTCGCAGAAGCTGTATGACGACTCCGACTACGGCGCCCGCATCATCACCGACGTGCGCGATCAACCGAGCCGGCTCGATATCGTCGCCGTCGATGCCAATAACAAGATCCTCGGCTACCTGTCGGACAAGGGCGTTCTGCGCAACGGTTATTTCTACGAGCGCCACAAAGGCGATATGAAGTCGCTGTCCTACTTCGTCAACGATGAATGGAAGGTCAGCAGCAAGCTGCGTCTCGACGCCGGCGTGCGCTACGAGATCGCCCGCTACGACGTGCAGGACGAGGGCGTGCTGGCCGCAGGCGACGACCTGCCGGGCAACAGCCTGACCGGCGGTGCGGTGATACCCGGCTCCCTCAACCCGGACGGCAGCGACAAGGACAACATCATCGCCAACAACTACATGCGCCGCGCAGGCACGGGCGTGTGGACGCGTAAGCAGAAGACCATCAAGGAAGCGTCGTACACGGCGGGCTTCAACTACGCCTTCAACGACCATGTGGCGACGTATGGACGTTACGCCAGCGGCACCAACATGCCCACGCTGTACAGCACCGACAGCTTCGTCGATGGCGCCAGCCGGCTCAGTTTCACCGAGGCGGGCGTGCGTTACATCTCGCCGTTCTGGACCACGTCGGCCACGCTGTTCCACACCAAGTTCGCCAACCTGTCCTTCGGCGAAACCAACCAGGCCACCGGCGACTTCCGCCAGGTGTTCGTCAAGACGCTGTCTACCGGCGTTGAGCTGGAGGGCATCATCAATCCGTGGAAGCAGTTCTCGCTGGAGTACGTGGCAACGCTGCAGAAGGCCACCATCAACGGCATCGATCCGAACGCCGAGGAAGCCAAGCAAAACGGCAACCAGGTGATGCGCACGCCGAACACGCAGGTACGCCTGATCCCGACGGTGCATTTCGACTTCGGCGATGTGTTCCTGGTGTACAGCCATGTCGGCAAGCGCTTCGCCGACTTTGAAAACGCGCTGGCGCTGCCTGCCTATCATGTGATCGACATGGGCGCGGAGATCAAGATCGACAAGAAGTGGAAGTTGAACGTGAAGGTGAATAACGTCACCAACTCGATCGGCCTGACCGAGGGTAATCCACGCAGCGGCTTCAATCAAAGCTCGAACGGCAGTCTGTTCTACGCGCGGCCTATCCTGGGGCGCAATGCCACGGTGGCGCTGTCTTATCGCTTCTGATGCATCCGGGGCCGTGCGCGTTCAGCGTCCGGCCCCGTCGTGTTACCCTCCCTGACAACTCGTTTTTATTCCCGCCTATGTCCTCATCCGTTCGCAACTTGCTGCTGATTGCGGCATGCACCGCTGCCTGGGCCGCGCAAGCGCAGTCCCCCTCCATCAATCGCCACGGCACGCCGACCGCCGTGCGTGATTTCGACGCCGAGCAAAACCAGCGTTTCAATCCGATGTTCGACGCCGGCAGTTGGCATGGGTACCTGCTGCCCGACACGCCGACTTTGGCCGGAGCCTTCAGCGGACCGATGGTGGTGGCCGAGGAATACAGCCTTTACATCGCCTCTGCGCTGGAGCGGCTGGACCTGGTCGACCGCCGCACCGGCCGTAGCTTCAAACCGGAGCAGGCGCGATGGACCAGCGCGGCGCGGCCGGGCGTATTGAGCCAGCGGCTGGTGTGGCCTGGGTTACAGCTGGACGTGGATCTGCATTTCGTCAGCTCCACCAGCGCGCTGGTGCGCTACCGTTTGCGGAATACGTCCGGCAAACCGCTGTCGCTGCGCGCGCACTGGCAGGGCGACCTGATGGCGCAATGGGGCAAGGACGGAACAGTGGCCGCGCGCCAGCCGGCATGGAAGCCGCAATTGGCGCTGGATGGCGGCGGTATCAGCATCACCTTCGGCAAGGTGCGCGACGCCGGCAATGTGATGACCAGCGGCCGCTCGCGCTACCGCATCGAACGCAGCGTGCGCGCGCAGGATAGCGTGGACAGCCAGCACTACGACAGCAGTGCCGACCTGCCAACGCTGGCCGCCGCCCGCCAACAGACCATTTACAGCGCCTATAGCTACCAGCTGGACGATGCCGCCACCGGAATCGGCGCCACCGCGACCGACGCCGCCACAGGCGCAGCCTCGTTGCTGGCCAGCCCGGCGCGCCTGGAGCAGGCCATCGCCGCGAACGAACGTCGCTGGGCCGCATGGCTGGCCAGGCTGCCCGCCGCCACTTCCGCATCCACCTCCGCGCTCGGCACCAAGGCGCTGGAAACCCTGATCGGCAACTGGCGCGCGCCGCGCGGCGCCTTCCGCCACGATGCGATGGTGCCGTCCACCACGGCCCGCTGGTTCAACGGCGCCTGGACCTGGGACACCTGGAAGCAAGCCTACGCACTGGCCGCCATCGACCCGGCGCTGGCCGCCAACACCGTACGCTCGCTGTTCGACTACCAGATTCAGTCCAACGACACCGTTCGCCCGCAAGACGAAGGCATGGTGCCCGACAACGTCTTCTACAACATGGACGCCCAGCGCGGCGGCGACGGCGACAACTGGAATGAACGCGACACCAAGCCCCCACTGGCCGCATGGACCGTGTGGGAAATCTACCGCCACTCCCACGACCGCGCCTGGCTGCAAGAGATGCAACCCAAGCTGGCGGCCTATCACCGCTGGTGGTATCGCAACCGCGACCACGACCACAACGGCCTGACAGAATACGGCGCCACCGTACACCCGCTGCACAACGACGATGCCGGCCAACTGCGCTTCCGCGTCAAACCGCTGTCGCCCGCACCGCTCGACGGCTGCGGCGCGGAGCAGGAAGGTCTGCGCGACTGCCTGGGCCTGGCCGCCTACAGCCGCATCGTCGACACCGGCCAGTACGCCGCAATCGAACTGCCCGTGCAGCAGGCGGCAGGCTATGAATCCGGCATGGACAACGCCGCCCGCTTCGGCTTCATCGAACCGGCCGCCCTGCAGCGCTACGCCGACAAGACGCACGGCGGCAACCTGGCTGCCGCACGGCGCGACTGGCAAGTGCGCGTGGTGGAAAACCGCGACAGCCAGGGCAAGCTGCTGGGCTACTCCATCGATCAGGAATCGGTAGACCTGAACGCCTTCCTCTACCGCGAAAAGCTGATCCTGGCCGACATCGCGCAGGAGCTGGGCGACCAGGCCGCCGCGCGCACCTGGCGCGAGCAAGCGGCGCAGCTGCGTGAGCTGATCAACGCCAGCTTCTTCGACCCCGCCACTGGCTTCTATTACGACCGACAGCTGGGCGGCAAGCTGCTGACCATGCGCGGACGCGGCCCCGAAGGCTGGACCGCGCTATGGGCCGGCGTCGCGGAACAACGGCAGGCCGACGCCGTGATCGCCAAAATGCTGGACCCCGCCGAATTCGGCACCCCCGTCCCGATGCCGACGGCCGCCGTCTCGAATCCATCCTACGACCCGGAGATCTACTGGCGCGGCAGGGTGTGGCTGGATCAGGTCTACTTCGGCGCGGCCGGCCTGCGCAACTACGGCCGCGCCGCCGAAGCGGATGCCATGGCGGAACGCTTTGCCGCCGGTGCGCAAGGCCTGCGAGGCGATGCGCCGATCCGGGAAAATTACAACCCCATCACCGGCCGCATGCAAGGCGCCACGAACTTCAGCTGGAGCGCCGCGCACCTGCTGATTCTGGCGCGAGAGGCTCAAGCAAAGCCGCCCCGGAAGTAGCCAGACCGCGCTCGTATTGCCGGTACTTCCACATAGCCCATCCCAAGAACAGGACCACGCCGCCCACGTTGTAGCCCAGCGTGAGCAGCAGGTTCTGGCCCGCCGGGAAAATCGCGGCGATGAAGGCGACGCCGAAGAAGGCCAGCAGCACGCTGGTAATCGCCAGGCCCACACGGCGCGATCCCATGCGGAAGTCGCGTGGCAGATGGTCCAACCGCAGCCGCAGATGGAAGTAGGCGGCCATGATGATCAGCGGCGGCAGCAGCGCGGTGGCCGCGGTCATGTTGATGACCACATTGAGCAGCTGGTTCACGTTGGACGATCCCAGCGCCGGTATCACCACCAGCGGCACCACCACGCAGAACTGTATCCACGCTGCGCGCTCCGGCATGTCGTGGCGGTTCAGCGCGATGGCGCGTTCGCCGAAGATACCTTTCGGGATCTCGGAGAACAGCGCCTTGACCGGTGCCGCCGTCCACACCATCAGCGTGCCGAAGGAACCGAGCAGCATCACCGCGCCCACCAGGCGGTTCAGCAGCAGGGGCGATACGGCGTGATGCGCGCCGAGGGCGCCGAACACCTGGAACACGCCCGACGTGTAGCTCAATTTGGACGCCGGAACATACAGGTTGAGCACCAGCGCCGACACAGAATACAGCGCGCCGATCAGCAGGCCGGCGAAGACGATGGTGCGCACAAACGTCCTGGCGCCGCCGCGCACATCGTTCAGGAACACGCCGACCGATTCGGCGCCGCCGGCGGCGAACAGTATCCACGCCATCGCGCCCATGAAGGACCAGCTGAACACCGGCGTCATCGCCGCCGCCGTGACGGGCGTTGCGGGCGCTACGCCGCCTATCCAGTCGGCCAGGCTCAATCCCACGAAGCCGAACGCCATCACCAGCACCAGCGAGCTGCCTATGGACGTCACGCGCCCCACCCACGCCGCGCCCTTGGTCGACACCCAGGTGGCGAAGGCGAACAGCAGTATCGACAGCACCACCGTGGTCAGCGACGAGAACTGGTATTCGTAGCCCAGCCACGCGTAGGACGAATACACCAGGATGTTGGGCAGCACCGACGTGAAGTAGAACAGGTTGACGAACCAGTAGCAGTAGGCGCCGACGAAGGCCCACTTGTCGCCCATCGACGAGCGTATCCACTGGTAGATGCCGGACTTGGCGTCCTTGTTCAAGCTGACGAATTCCGCGATGATCAGCACATAGGGGATGAAGAAGGTCGCCGTGGCGAACAGGAAGGACGGCACGGCCACCATGCCGATGGCGATATTGCTGTTGACGACATTGCGGATGTTGAAGATCGCTGCCACTGCCATCGATAACAGCATGAAGCGGCCGATTTGCGTGTTGCTGGGGTTAGCCATGGACAGCTCACTTATTGTGGAAAGTCGCACCTTCTATCGTCACCATCAGCACCATCTTGCGCAGATGCTCCGAGCCCTGCGGCTGGTAGGCGTAATCGTTGTCGAACACCAGCAGCTGACCGGCGCTGGCGGTATGCCGGGCGGTGGCTTCGCCGCTGAAGGTTTCGCGGTCGGTCTCGTCGCTGTAGGGCGACAGCCGGGCCAGCGACTGCTTGGCCGCGTACGCGATGCTCTCGCTGCCGGACAGGTAGTAGTGGATCTCGACGTAGCGCCGGTTGCCGGTGAAGCAGTGCGCGGAGGCCACCTTGCCATCCACCAGCCGATAGACCAGCGAGTCGCCAATGGAGTGGCACACGCCCGGCTTCAGCAAGGGCAGGTTGGCGATGGCTTCCGCGCAGCGCCGCCATTTTTTCGCCGTGTGGTAGCGCTGGCGGAACTCGTCCACGCTGTTCAGGATGATCACAGGCGGTCCTCCTTCTTCATCGGCGACAGCTCCACGCTGTAGCTGAAGGCTTCCAGATAGACGCGGTAGGAGTCGAGCACCTCGGAGCCCCACGAGTTGGAGCCAAGCCCGCTCATCTTGTGATCGAGGTTGACGGTCCAGCAGTCGTCCTCTTGCA
Organism: Duganella sp. HH101; assembly: GCF_001758795.1. NCBI lineage: Bacteria > Pseudomonadati > Pseudomonadota > Betaproteobacteria > Burkholderiales > Oxalobacteraceae > Duganella > Duganella sp. HH101. The sequence goes on from NZ_LRON01000020.1 coordinate 99,665, forward strand.
GCTCATTGTCGTGCCGCGCCGCCGCGATCTGCGCGGCGCTGTACGGCCACACGCTGAAGTGGATGCCTTGCGGCGCTTCGATGCGCAAGCCCTTGCCGCCGCTGTCCCGCATCGCCGCCCTGGTCACGTCCTGGCGGTTGCCATTGTCCTGCGGTTTGGGGTAATGCTCGAACATGGCGGCCGCGCTGCTGCGATAGCGGTCGACGATGCTGCATGCCTGGCTGTCCGGGTAGTTCTCGCCGGGGCCGCGGCCGAAGTATTCGACCTGGTCCAACCGTTGATGCAGGCCGAGCGTCATGCCGATCTTGGGGATCATGTCGCGGAAGTGGCCGTACGGCGTACCGGACAGGGTGAGCTGCAGCCGGCCGGCGCCGTCGATGCGGTAGTGGTAGCGGCAGCGCATGCCGTAGCCCAGTATCGGCGGCGCGATCTGGCAGTCGACGATGATCTCCACCAACGCGCCGTCGCGCCGCACCTCCATGCCGCGCAGGTGTTCCTGCATGATGTCCAGGTGCTGCGGCAGCCACAAGGCCTCGTTTTCCTGCTTGTGGTTGTCGATGCAGGGTTTGTAGAACGTCAGCTGCGGCGGGCGAACGAGCAGCGGCAGGCCTTGCGCCGTCCATTCCTTGAGTTTTCCGGTGAGCTTGCAGAACACCATGTGGAAGTCATGGCCTTCGATGCGGTAGTCGAGGCGATGTTCGGTCAGCTCGGGTGGCGGCGGTGGCGCTGCGGCGACCGCCGGCTGCGCGGGCGTGGATGGCAGTGCGAACTGGTACACCGCCAGCTCATGCTGCGCCGCGCTGTAGGCGGTGGCATGGTCGCGGATCACGCGCACGTTCAGGTGGCGCAGGCCGCTGCCGGCCGGCGGCTCAGGGATACGGATTTCCTGCCGCTGGCCTGGCGGCAGCGGCGACAGCGGCACGCGCTGCAAGCGCAGCGCCTCGCCATCCGCCTTGGTTTCGACCAGCAGCGTGATGCAATCGAGGCTGCTGAACCAGTAGCGGTTCTCCACTTCCAGCCTGCCTGCCTCGGCGTCGATGGCGCGCACCTTCACCGGTGCGATCACCTGCTTGTATTCGCGCAGGCCGGGGCCGGGGCGCTGGTCGGGATAGATCAGGCCATCGCAGCAGAAATTGCCGCTGTTCGGATAGTCGCCGTAGTCGCCGCCGAAGGCGTAGAACGGCCGTCCGGGCACGTCCGGCTGCAGGATGGCGTGGTCGCACCACTCCCACAGGTAGTGGCCCTGGATGTGCGGATGGCGGTCCATCACGGCCTGGTATTCGCTCAGGCCTCCCGGCCCGTTGCCCATCGCGTGCGCGTACTCGCACAGGATACGCGGCTTGTCCATCGGGTACTCGCCGAAGGCGTTCATCATCTGCACGCGGGAGTACATGGTGCTGACCACGTCGCAGACTTCGGCGTCGCGGTCCTCTTCGTAGTGGATCAGGCGCGTGGGATCGATCTGGCGGCAGCGCGCGGCCATCGCGCGGATATTGCAGCCGTAGCCGGACTCGTTCCCCAGCGACCAGATGATGATGGACGGGTGGTTCTTCTGCGCGTGCACATGGCGTTCGATGCGGTCGACGAAGGCAGCTTCCCAGGCCGGATCGTCGGTGATCTGACTGAGGTTGCCGACGTTGACGAAGCCGTGCGTTTCCACATCCGTCTCGGCCATCACGAACAGGCCGTACTGGTCGCACAGTTCGTAGAAGCGCGGGTCGTTGGGGTAGTGCGCGGTGCGCACCGAGTTGATGTTGTGCTGTTTCATTAGCACGATGTCCTGCTCCACACGCGCCATCGTCACGGCGCGGCCGCGCAGGTGGTCGTTGTCGTGCCGGTTCACGCCGTGAAGTTTAAGATAGCGGCCGTTCACGTACATCAGGCCATCCTGCACGCTCACTTCGCGGAAGCCCACGCGCAGCGGCACCACTTCCAGCAGCGTGCCCGCGTCGTCGAACAGGCTGATCTCCAGGCGGTACAGATAAGGGTCTTCGGCGTTCCACTGGCGCGGCGCGGGCACGTCCACCTCCCAGGACGGCGCTTGGCCGCCGCCTTGCAGCAGCAGGCGCGCGCCGTCGTACAAGGCCCAGTCCACGCGCCAGCCATCTCCGCCCGACACGCTGAGCGCACAGGATAGGCGCGCATCGCGGCAGGCGTCGTCGAAGCGGGTTTGCACGCAGACGTCCTGTATGTGGATGGCTCCCTTGCCGATCAGGTAGACATCGCGGAATATGCCGGCGGTCCACCACATGTCCTGGTCTTCGAGGTAGCTGGAATCGGCCCATTGCAGCACGCGCACGCTGAGCAGGTTCTCGCCCTCGGCCAACAGCGCGGTGATGTCGAATTCCGCCGCCAGCCGGCTGCCCTTGCTCATGCCGGCGTAGCTGCCGTTGACGTAGATTTCGAAGTAGGTCTCGACGCCGTCGAAGCGCAGGATCGTGCGCTGGCCGCGCCACTCCGGGCCCAGCGTCCAGCGGCACTGGTAGGCGCCGGTGGGATTGGACGACGGCACATAGGGCGGATCGACCGGGAAGGGCATGCCGTCGTCGGTGTACTGCAAGTGGCCGTGGCCCTGCATCTGCCACATGCCGGGTACTTCGATCCGGCCCCAGTGCGCCATGTACTCGCTGTAGAACTGCGGCGGCACTTCCAGCGGATGGCCGAAATAGGCAAAGCGCCACGCGCCGCTCAGGGACATGAAGCGGCGGCTGCGCTCACGCTCGAAGCTGCGCGCGGCATCGGCGTCGTCGTAGGCGAAGAAGTAGGCGTGCGGAGGCAGCCGGTGCTCCTCCAGCAGCTGGGGGTTCTCCCACTTGTTCACGGTTTATGCCGATCCGGCCAGGCCGCCGCCATCCACCACCAGCGCATCGCCGGTGACGAAGGAGGCGCGATCCGATGCGAGGAACAGCACCGCCTGCGCGATCTCGCGCGGCTGGCCCACGCGCATCAGCGGACGGCCGGCGCCGGCCGCCACCAGCGCGGTTTCTTCAAGCCCCAGCTGCTGCGCTTCGTTGCGCAGCATGGGCGTGTCGGTGTCGCCGGGGCAGACGCAGTTGACGCGGATGTTCTGCGGGCCGTGATCCACCGCCATCGCTTTGGTCAGGATCACCACCGCGCCCTTGGAGGCGCAGTAGGACACGGCGTCCTTGCCGCCCACCAGGCCCCAGCCGGAGGCGGTGTTGATGATGCTGCCGCTGCCCTGCTGCTGCATGACGGGCACCGCGTATTTGCACATCAGGAAAATCGATTTGACGTTGACCGCCATGACCTGGTCCCATTCCTGCTCGGTGGTGTCGATCACGTTGGCGCGGCGGGTGATGCCGGCGTTGTTGAACAGGACGTCGAGCCGGCCGTAGCGCGACACGGCCGCCGCCACCGCCGCCGCGCAATCGGCGGCCACGGCGACGTCGGTGCGGATGAAGGAGGCGCGCGCGCCGGTGGCAACGATGGCCGCCACGGCCAGCTCGCCGGCCGCGCCGTCGCGATCGGCGATCAGCACCGTGGCGCCTTCGCGCGCGAACAATTCCGCCGTGGCGCGGCCGATGCCGGACGCGCCCCCCGTGATCAACGCCACCTTGCCTGCCAGTTCGCCTTGCTGATGCATGTGCTGTCTCCATTTTATGGGTTATGCGCTATGTTGCCCTCATTATGTCCGCGTTGACAAATGAATACTCTGCATGACATGCATAAAATTAAGTAATAGGTCGCGCAGCGCCGCGCCGAAGGCCAACCATGCATGGAGTTGATGGATGGCGAAGCGGAATTGATTATTCTTGTGATAAATGTTGCTTTGTTGGATACTCTGGCGGCTGTCTTTGATTCTTACTCTTAAAGGAGACCCCATGTCAAAAACACTGCCTGTCATGCGTTTGTTGTTGCTGTCCGTCCTGAGCGCCTACGGCACCGTCGCCATGGCCGACGATGCCGTGCTGGCGCCGCCTGCCGCGCTGGTGATGGAGAACGTGCCGCCGGTGCCTGCCGCGCTGGCCAGCCAGCTGACCAGATACACCGAGTTCAAGCCGACCGGATTCACCGATTGGCATCCGACCAAGCAGGAAATGCTGGTGGTGCGGCGCTACAAGAACACGCCGCAGATCTACCGCGTGGCCAAGCCTGGCGCGCCGCTGGAACTGCTGACCGACTATGCGGAACCGGTGCGTGGCGCCAGCTTCCAGCCCAAGCATGGCAAGTACTTCGTATTCATCAAGGACAGCGGCGGCAATGAAGTATTCCGCGCCTACCGCCGCGACGTGGCCGGCGGCGACGCCGTGCCGTTCACCCCGGACGGCCAGCGCGTGCAGGACATGGCCTGGAGCAGCAGCGGCAAGCAGGTGCTCTACACCACGGTGCCGGTCGGCCGCACCGGATCGGCCGACAAGATCAATTCCACCATCGCCATCGTCGATCCGCTGAAGCCGGACAGTGCGCGCACGCTGACCGAGCTGCCTGGCGGCGGCTGGGGCGGCTTCAAGTTCTCGCCGGACGACAAGCAACTGGTCTACAGCGAATTTGTGTCGGCCAACGAAAGCTATCTGTGGCTGATGGACCTGGCGACCGGCAAGACGCGCCGCATCACCGGCAAGAACGGCGACGAGCCGGTGGCCTATTCCTCCACGCTGTTCAGCAAGGATGGCAAGGGCTTGTACCTTGTCACCGACGCCGGCAGCGAATTCCAGCGCCTGGCGTATCTCGACCTGAAGACCATGAAGTCCACCGTGCTCACCGCGGATATCCCATGGGACATCGACGGCGTCGCCCTGTCCGAGGACAATAAGCTGCTCGCGTTTGTCGCCAACGAAGACGGCACCAGCGTGCTGCGTGTGATGCGCACCGCCGACCGCAAACTGCTGCCCGCGTTCAAGCTGCCGAAGGGTACCATCGCCAATTTCGAGTGGCACAAGGACAGCCGCCACTTGGCGGTGGCGCTGACTTCGGCCACCAGCCCGTCGGAAGTGTACGCGGTCGACGTCAAGACCAACGCCGTCACGCGCTGGACCGAGCATGAGAAGCTCGACATCGACAACAGCAAGTTCGCCGAGCCGACCATCGCCCGCTGGACTTCGTTCGACGGCAAGTCGATCTCCGGCTTCGTGTACCGCGCGCCGGCCGGCAAATTCCCGGGCAAGCGGCCGGTGTTGATCAACATCCATGGCGGACCGGAGGGCCAGTTCCAGCCAGGCTTCATGGGGCGCAGCAATTACTTCACGGACGAGATGGGGTTGGCCGTGATCTACCCCAACGTGCGCGGCTCCAGCGGCTACGGCAAGACCTTCCTCAAACTGGACAACGGCATGAAGCGCGAGGATTCGGTCAAGGACATCGGCGCGCTGCTGGACTGGATCGCCACCCAGCCGGACCTGGATGCGTCGCGCGTGGCGGTGATGGGCGGCAGCTATGGCGGCTACATGTCGCTGGCGGTGTCGACCAACTACGCCGACCGCATCAAGGCCTCGGTCGACATCGTCGGCATCTCCAACTTCGTCACCTTCCTGGAAAAAACCGAAACCTACCGCCGCGACCTGCGCCGCGTGGAGTACGGCGACGAGCGCGATCCGGAAATGCGCAAGTTCATGGAGAAGATCGCGCCGCTGAACAATGCGGCCAAGATCAAGCAGCCGCTATTTGTGGTGCAGGGCAAGAACGATCCGCGCGTGCCTTACCAGGAAGCCGACCAGATCGTCGCCACCGTCAAGCAGAACGGCACGCCGGTCTGGTACATGATGGCCAACGACGAAGGCCACGGCTTCAACAAGAAGGCCAACGCCGATTACCAGTTCTACTCCACCATCAACTTCCTGAACCAGCACCTGCTGGCGAAGTAAGCTGCCTCAGTACGGCGAGCCGGTGACGTCCAGGTCCAGTTTCCAGAGGGCGCCGGCGCCGGTGATGTAGAGTGTCTTGCCGCTAACGCCGCCGAAAGCGGCGTTAGTCACATTGGCGTCCACCTTGATGGTGGCGATCTGCTTGCCCTTGGGCGTGAACACGCGCAGGCGCTTGTCGGTGTGCTCGGTGACGTAGATGTTGCCGTGGCAATCGACCGCCATGCCGTCCGGGATGCCCAGCGGGGACACCAGGTCGCGTCCCTGCTGCGGCTGTCCGTCGACGATGGCGTAGGCGCGCAGCACGCCTTGGTCGCCCACCATGCCGTTCACATACAGCACATCGCCTTTGGGCGACAGCGATACGCCGTTGGGGTTGATCAGCGTATCGTCCACCACCGTCACGCTGCCATCCACGGCCACGCGGTAGACGCGGGTCTGGTCCTGGCCGCCCGGCGCGGCGTCGCGCTGGAAGGCCGGGTCGCTGAAGTACAGCGTGCCGTCCCTGGCCATCGCCATGTCGTTGGGCGAGTTGAAGACATTGCCCTGGTACTTGCCCGCCACTTCGCTGCGCTTGCCGTCCAGCGTGTAGCGCGACACGCTCTTGTACTTGTGGGTGGCGGCCAGCAGCTTGCCGTCGTTGTCCACCGCCAGGCCGTTGCTGCCGCTGTCCTCGATCACCGTGCTGACCCGGCCCGCCGCGTCAAGCTTGCGGATGCGCGAAGGGAAGCCGGGGCCGAAGGTGAAGTCGGAAAAATACAGCGCGTCCTTGATCCAGACCGGGCCTTCGTACAGGCCGGGTTCCTTGCGGTCCGGATTGGCGGCGGCGATGCGCTGCGCCACCAGTTCGCCGGCGGGCGCCTTGCCGCTGCAGGCGGCGGCTTGCGACGATGGCGCCGCCGCCATGGTGGCGAGGGCGGCGGCGATACTCAGTACGGCGGTGCTTATCTTCATGGGTTCAGGCGGCATTCTCGGTGGGGCGGTGGATGATCACGCAGTCGCGGCCGGCGTGCTTGGCGGCGTACAGGCAGCTGTCGGCGGCGGCCAGCATGGCGGCGGCGTCGTTCAGGGTGTTCTTGTCGTAGGTGGCCACGCCTATGCTCATCGTCACGTGCGGACGGGTGGCGGCCGGCGCGTGCGTGATCGACAGCGCGGCGATGCGGGCGCGGATCGCTTCGGCATGCAGGGCCGCCTGCTCCGGGCCGGTGTCCGGCAGCACGGCGGCGAATTCCTCGCCGCCGTAGCGGGCGGCCAGGTCGGCCGGGCGTTGCAGCATGGCGGCGAAGGCTTCCGCCACCAGCGTCAGGCAGGCGTCGCCCTGCTGGTGGCCGAAGTGGTCGTTGTAGGCCTTGAAGGAATCGATGTCCATCAACAGCAGCGACAGCTGGCCGTTGTTGCGCTGGGCGCGGCGCAGTTCGCGGTCCAGCGCGACGTCGAAGTGGCGGCGGTTGGCGATGCCGGTCAGGCCGTCCACATACGATTGCGCGCGCAGCGCCTCGGCCTGGCCGCGCAACTGGCGCTCGCGGCCGACGGTGGTGCTGATGTCGCTCACCTCGATCAGGCAGTAGCGCTCCTTGCCTTCGGTGAAGGGCGTCACCGACACCGCCTGTTCGACGCGTTCGCCGCCCCAGGTGCCGGTCGGGTACAGCGGGAAGGGCGAACGGTTCAGCGCCGGCGACAACTGCTGCGGCAGCTTGCTCTGCATGGCGCTCTGCACCGCCTGCTCCAGGCGCTGGCCGCGCAGCTCGGGGAATAGTTCGAACAGTTCGCAGCCCTGCACGCGGTGGGCGGACAGGCCGGAGTGGCTGGCCAGCCACTGGTTCCACATGACGACGCGGCCGTTGGCGTCGAGCACCATCAGGCCCAGGTTGGCCAGCCCGAGCACGCGCCCGGACAGATGGGCGTGGCTGCCGGCGGCAGGCGGGGTGACGATCGTGTTTTCTTGCATGCGCTGTTTCCCTGGCGTGACCATGTATCGTGCCACGATTATAAGCGCAGCCGCGCCGCCGCCAGGGGTTTCTATGCCTCCGCCATGCGGTGGCTGATCGGCAGCGTCACGCGGAAGGTGCTGCCCTGGCCGGGCGCGCTCTGCACCTCGATGCGGCCGCAATGGTTTTGCACGATGCCGTAGGACAGCGACAGCCCCAGCCCCGTGCCCTTGCCGATGGGCTGGGTGGTGAAGAAGGGATCGAAGATGCGCGGCAGCACGTCGCCGGGGATGCCGCGGCCGGTGTCGGCGACCTCCACCCATACCTCGCCGCCCTGGCCGCCGGTGCGCACGGTGATGCGGCCGCGCTGCGGGCCGATGGACTGGGCGGCGTTCTGCAGCAGGTTCAGGAACACCTGGTTCAGCTGCGACGGCAGGCATTCGATTTCCAGGATAGGCGAGAACTCGGTATGCACGTCGGCCACCTGCGCCAGGTCGCTGCCGATCAGGCTCAGCGTCGATTGCAGCCCCAGGTGCAGGTCGCTCCATTGCCAGTCCTGCTCCGACTCCACGTGCGAAAACTGTTTCAGGTCCTGTACGATCTTGCCGACCCGGTCCATGCCGCCACGCGACTCGGCCACCAGCGCCGGGATGTCTTCCTTCAGGTAGGCCAGATCGACCCGGCTGCGGGCGTGCGTCAGGTGGGCGGCGGCCTCGCGCGGGGCCATGGCGAGCTCGGCCTCTTCGTAGGCGCTGAGCAGATCGAACAGATTGTCCAGGTAGTGCTCCAGCATGCCGAAATTCGACGCCAGGAAGGACAGCGGATTGTTGATCTCGTGCGCCACGCCGGCCGCCAGCTGGCCGATCGAGGCCAGCTTTTCCGACTGCACCAGCCGGCTTTGCAAGGCCTTGCGCTCGTTCATTTCCTGCTGCAGGCGGCCGTTCGCCTGCAGCAGTTCGACGGTGCGTTCCTGGACCCGGGCTTCGAGGTGGTCGTTGGCGGTCTTCAGTTCGGCGTTGACGCGGTTGATCGTGGCATGGCTGCGCACCAGCCGCAGCGCCGTGTAGCCCAGCAGGCCGACCAGCAAAGTCGCCAGCAGCGACAGCCAGATCCGGTAATTGTGCAGCTGCTGCACCGCCAGTTGCTGCCGCGCGCCCAGCAGCGTGCTGATGGCGTCGATGCGCGCGCCGGTGGGGGCGGCCGAGATGCCGGCCAGCAGGCGGGCGACGGTCGCTTCTTCGGCGATCACGGTGCGCACATGGGCGGACAGGATGTCGACCCGCTCCCGCAGCGCGGGGGAAACGCGGGCGCCGGCGGCGGCCATGTCGGCCATTTCGATTTCGATCTCCATGACGCCGCGCTCGGACGGCGCGGCGCTGTAGACCAGCGTGGCCAGCAGCACCCGGTTGGCGGCGGCTTCCACGTGTCCCATGGCCTCCAGCCGGTGGTCGCGATTCTGGTTGGCCAACGCGCCGATGTCGTCGACCGCGGTCGGCAGGAAGCCCAGCGAATTGTTCAGCACCGAGTTGTGCGATTTGAACGTTTCCATCAGCGCCATCTTCTCGTGCAGGGCTTGCCGGTAGGCGGCCAGGGCGGCGCTGACCGGCGCCGACGGCGCGTCCAGTTGCAGATGCAGCGCCTCCAGCGCTTGCAGCGGACTGACCAGCGGGTCGTAACTGTGGTTCAGGCCGACGCGCGACTTCAGCGCATCGAGTTCCCACTGCGCGTCGAGCTGGCGGATCTGGCGCAGCAGCGCGACGTTGGCGAAGTAGTCGTTGTTGTCGTAGCCGAGGCTGCGCGCATAGAGCACGCCCAGCAGGCCCGCCAGCAGCAGGCACAGCAGCGGGAGCGGCAGCATCAGCCGCCGCAGCCGCCGCCGCAGCCGTATCAGGCACAGGTGGGAGGCGTTCATGGCTGCTCCGTCGGCACGCTGTTCAGCGTATTCAGAAAAAGGATGATGGCGGCCTTGTCCTGCTTGCTGCCGTTGCGGCCCAGCTGGAACTTGAACATGACGTCGATCGCCTGCTCCAGCGTGGCGGCCGAGCCGTCGTGGAAGTAGGGGCCGGTGCGCGCGACGTTGCGCAGGCTGGGCACCTTGAAGACGTGCAGGTCGTCGGTGTTGTGCGTGACCATGTAGCGGCCCAGGTCGGCGTCGTTGACGCCGCCGCGGCTGGCGAAATAGTCGCCCATGACGCCGAATTTCTGGAACATATTGCCGCCGACGTTGACGCCCTGGTGGCACGACACGCAGCCGTACTGCTTGAACTTGGCGTAGCCGGCCTTTTCCGCATCGCTGATGGCGTTGGGGTTGCCGCGCAGGTACTGGTCGAAGCGCGCGTTCGGCGTGATCAGCGTGCGTTCGTAGCTGGCGATGGCGTTGCGCACATTGGCCACCGTCAGGCCGTCGCGGTAGGCGGCGGAGAAGCCGCTGCGGTAGCCGGCGTCGCCCGTCAGCTTGCCCATGATTTCCTTCCAGGACGATCCCATCTCGACCGGATTGCTGATCACCATGTCGATCTGCGCCTCCAGCGTGTCGGCGCGGCCGTTCCAGAACTGCCGGAAGTTCAGCGCGGCGTTGAGCACGCTGGGGGTGTTGACCGCGCCCAGCCTGCCCTGGAAGCCGCCCGAACGTTTCCGCACATCGCCGCCGCCGAGCGCGATGTTGTGGCAGCTGGCGCAGGAGACGGCGTTGTTGGTCGAGAGCCGGGCGTCGTTGAACAGGCGCTTGCCCAGCGCGGCCTTGGCGGGGTCCTGGTGCAGCGACAGCGGCACCGGCTTGATCGGTTCGTCCAGCGGCGCGGCGGCGGCGGCGAGGGCGGCGGCGAGGGCGGCGGCGGCCAGGCACAGCGGGCCCAGGCGGCGGTGGGTCGGGGACAGGCGCATGATGTTTTCCTGTGGCGGTTCAGGCGGCCCGTTGGCGGCCGCTGGCGTCGCGCCGCTGGGGCAGTACGACGCGGAAGGAGGTGCCCCGGCCAAGCTCGGAGCTGACCTCGATGCGACCGCCATGCTTGTGCACGATGTCGCGCACCAAGGCCAGGCCGAGGCCGGTGCCGTGGCCGGCCGGCTTGGTGGTGAAGAAGGGTTCGAACAGGCGCTCCAGGTGGTCGGGGGCGATGCCGCTGCCGGTGTCGCTGACGCTGAACCAGACGGCGTCGTCGCCGGCGCCGGTGCGCAGGGTGATGCGGCCGCGCCCCGGGCCCAGCGCGTGGGCGGCGTTGACGACCAGGTTCATCACCACCTGGTTCAGCTGCGAGGGCAGGCAGTACACCGGCGGCAGCGTGCCGTAGTCGCGGACGATGTCGGCGCGGTGGCTGAGCTCGCTGCGCAGCATATGCAGCGTGGCGTCCATGCCGCGGTGCAGGTCGACCGCCTGCCATTGCTGGGCGTCGTCGCCGCTGTGCGAGTATTCCTTCAAGTCCTGGACGATCTGGCGCACGCGCAGCATGCCGTCCAGCGATTCCTGCACCAGTGCCGGCAGGTCGCCGGCGTCCTGCCGCGCCGGCAGCCGCGCCAGCAGCGGCTGCAACTGCTCTTGCAGCATTTCCAGGTTGGAGCAGACGTAGCCGACCGGGTTGTTGATCTCGTGGGCGAGGCTGGCGGCGATCTGGCCCAGGCTGGCCATCTTGCCGGCCTGGGCCAGCTGGCGGCGGCTCAGGTCGAGCTGATGCTGCAAGGTGTGCAGCTGCTCGTCGTAGCGGGCGTAGCTGGCGCCGATGGCGGCGGTCAGCGCGCTGGCGTCGGGCTCGGCGGCGCCGGGGCCGAACAGGCTGAGCTGGCGAGACAGCAGCGCGTGCATGTCAGCATGCTCCGCTGGCCGACAGCGTAGCCGCAGCCGTTGCCGGCGCCGCCGCGCCCTCCGGCTCGGCCAGGCCGTGCAGCTGCCAGTAGTGGCGGAAGGCGGCGCGGATGTTGTCGCGCAGCGTGCGGTTGTCCCAGGGCTTGGTGTAGAAGCGGTACAGGGCGCCGCGGTTGATCGATTCCATGATGGTCTTCAGGTCGGTGTAGCCGGACAGGATGATGCGGAAGGTGTCCGGGTACATATGCTTGATCTTGTCGAGCAGGTCGGTGCCGCTCATCTCCTCCATGCGCTGGTCGCACAGGATCAGCTGCACCTGGTGCTCGGCCAGCAGCTTGAAGGCCTGGGCCGCGCCGTTGGCGGTCAGCACCCGGTAGCCGTCCTGGCGCAGCAGGCGCTGCAGGGCGGTCAGCACGTGCGGCTCGTCGTCGATCAGCAGCAGCGTGCGCTCGGGCGCGTTGCCGGCGTCGGCCGGCAGTTGCAGGCGGATGTCGTCGCACAGCATCTGCTCCATCTGCGCCGCCGGCAGCGGCCGGCTGAAGTAATAGCCCTGGATCTGGTCGCAGCGATGGCGGCCCAGGTAGGCCAGCTGGGCCGCCGTCTCCACCCCTTCGGCCACCACGTCCAGCTTCAGGCTGTGGGCCATGGCGACGATGGCGTCGACCACGGCGGCGTCGTCCGGGCTGCTGGTCACTTCGCGGATGAAGGCGATGTCGATCTTCAGCGTGTCGACCGGGAAGCGCTTCAGGTAGGCCAGGCTGGAGTAGCCGGTGCCGAAGTCGTCGATGGCGATGCGCACGCCCATGGCGCGCAGCTCGGCCAGCGTGGCGGCGGTGCGGCCGATGTCGTCCATCAGCGCGCTTTCGGTCACTTCCAGCGACAGCAGGGCGGCATCGATGCCGTGGCGGGCGATGGCGGCGGCCACCGTCTGTTCCAGCTTGGCGTCGGCGAACTGACGGCTGGCGACGTTGACGGCGATCGGCAGCGGGCCGTTGGCTAGCTGGGCCCAGGCGGCGATCTGGCGGCAAGCCTCGTCGATGGCCCAGGCGCCGACCTGCACGATCAGGCCGCTGCGCTCGAGCAGCGGAATGAACTCGCCCGGCGACACCCGGCCATGGCCGGGCCGGTTCCAGCGCAGCAGCGCTTCGGCGCCGACGATGCGGCCGCTGCTGATCTGTACCTTGGGCTGGTAGTGCAGTTCGAACTCGCCGCGCACGCAGGCTTCGCGCAGCGCGTGTTCGAGCTGGTAGCGGCTTTGCGCCTGCTGGTTCATGGCGCTGGTGAAGTAGCAGCAGCGGTCGCGTCCCTCCTGCTTGGCCTGGTGCAGCGCGATGTCGGCATAGCGTATCAGCGTGGCGACGTCCTCGGCGTCGCCGGGACAGGCGGCGATGCCGATGCTGACCGTCAGCGTGGTCGGGCCGGCCGGCAGCTCGAAGGGCTGGTGCAGCATGGTGCGGATCTGGTCGGCGAACGCGCTGGCCTGCTGCACCTGCTCCAGGGCCGGCAGCAGCAGGGCGAACTCGTCGTTGCCCAGGCGGCCGATGGCGGTCTGCGGCGGCGCCAGCGCCTTCAGGCGCTGGCCGAACTGGTGCAGCAGGATGTCGCCGGCGGCGTGGCCCAGGGTGTCGTTGACGGCGGTGAAGCCGTCGAGGTCGACCAGCAGCAGCGCGCTGGCGCCGGGCCAGGCCGCCACCAGCTGGCGCTCCAGCGTTTCGGCGAACAGCTGGCGGTTCGGCAGGCCGGTCAGGCTGTCGTGGCTGGCCATGCGGCGGCCGTAGTCGCGGCTGCCGGTGTAGAGCAGCCGCACCTCCAGCAGATTGCGGATGCGCGACAGCAGCTCGCTGTAGTCGCAGGGCTTGCTGATGAAGTCCCTGGCGCCGGCCTCCAGCGCGCGCAGCTTGTAGTCCGGCTCGGCCGACATCACCAGCACCGGCAGGTATTGCTCGGTCTCGATCTGGCGCAGGCTGTCGAGCACCTGGAAGCCGTCCATGTCCGGCATGTTCAGGTCGAGCACGATCAGGTCGTAGCGGTGCTGGCGGTACAGCGCGGCCACGGCCGGGGCGTCGCTGGTGGCGCTGACCGCGGTGTAGCCGGCGCCGGCCAGCAGGTGTTCGAGCAAGATGATGTTGAGGGGCTGGTCGTCGACGATCAGGATCTTGGCGCCGTGCAGCGGGGTGGTCTGGTTCATGGACGTGAGCCTCCGGTGGCGGACGCCACAGCCCTGCCGCAGGCGGCGGCGATGGCGTCCAATAACAGTTGATCGTTGACGGGTTTGCTGAGATAGGCCAGCGGCTGGTGCTGCAGTGCGAGCGCCTGTTCGGCCGGGGTCTGGTGGCCGGTGATCAGGATGACGCCGACGTCGGGCGCCTGCTGCGCCAGCCGGACTTGCACCTCCAGGCCGGACAGGCCCGGCATGTGCACGTCCAGCACCACGCAGCAGGGATGGCCGTCGTCGAGCGCGGCCAGGAACTCGGCGCCGCCGGCGTAGGCGCGGGCGTTGACGCCGGCGGCGCGCATCAGGCGCAGCAGCGCCCGGCGTATCGCGTCGTCGTCGTCCACTACGGCTATCCAGGGCGTTGAGGTATCCATGGATGCACGATATCGCGGCGGCGCGAACGCGGCTATTGGACCTTGGGCCAATACGGCCGGCTAGTGTTGTTGCCGCGCCCGGTCGACCAGGCGCACCAGCGCGGTCAGCGAGCGCACTTGCATTTTCGCCATCACGCGCGCGCGGTGCACCTTGACGGTTTTTTCCACCGTGCCCAGCTGGGCCGCCACCTGCTTGTTCAGCAAGCCTTCGACCACCAGGTTGAGCACCTCGGTTTCGCGCGGGGTCAGCGTGGCCAGCCGCGCGCGGATCTCGCCCAGCTCGGCGTCGCCGCTGTGCGCGGCCCGTTGCTGGGCCAGCGCCGCGTGGATGGCGGCGATCAGGCGCTCGCCGTCGACCGGCTTGGTCAGGAAATCGGCGGCGCCCAGCTTGATCGCGCGCACGCCGGTGTCGATGTCGCCGTGGCCGGTCAGGAAGATGATGGGCAGCGTGCTGGCGCGCTGGCCCAGCGCCTGCTGCAGCGCCAGTCCGCCCATGTCGGGCATGGACAGGTCCAGCACCAGGCAGCCGTCGGCCTGCTGCGGCGCCATGTCGTCGAGGAAGGCCTGGGCGCCGGCGTAGGTGTGCACCGCGAAGCCGGCCGCGCCGAGCAGGCGCGACAGCGCTTTCAGCACGGCCGGCTGGTCGTCGACCAGGAACACGCGGCCGGCGCTCACGGCGCGCTCCCGCCGGCGCCGGCTGCCATCTGCGCCAGCGGCAGGCGCAGGTGGAAGCTGGCGCCGCGCTCCGGATTGTTCTGCGCCCACAGCGTGCCGTGGTGGGCGGCGGCGATGCTGCGGCAGATCGACAGGCCCAGCCCCATGCCGCGCGCCTTGGTGGTGTAGAAGGGGTCGAAGATGCGGGGCAGTATGTCCGGCGCGATGCCGGCGCCGTGGTCGATCACGCTGAACTGCACGGCGGCGTCGACGCGGGCCACGCGCAGCACGATCACGCCGCCGGCCGGCTGGGCGTCGCAGGCGTTCATCAACAGGTTGATCAGCACCTGCTGCAGCTGCACCGGATCGGCGTCGACCGCCAGGCCGTCCTCGCCCAGCTCGGCGCGCACGGCCAGGCCGTGGTTGATCAGGTCGTTGCGCACCAGGCGGACCACGCCGATCACCAGCGCGTTGGCGTCGAGCCGCTGCGGCGGCGTGTCCTGCTTGCTGAACAGGCGGCGCAGGCGCTGGATGATGTCGCCGGCGCGCTTGTCCTCGTCGACGATGTCGGCCAGGATCTCGGCCAGCTCGGCCAGGTCCGGCGCCGGCTGGGCCAGGAAGCGCTGGGCCGCCTGGGCGTTGCTGAGGATGGCCGTCAGCGGCTGGTTCAGTTCGTGCGCCAGCGCGCCCGACAGCTCGCCCAGCATCGCCACCCGCGACAGGTGGGTCACTTCCTTCTGTTTTTGCAGCACGTCCAGTTCGGCCTGCTTGCGCGGGGTGATGTCGAGCGAGACGCCGCGCACCCGCAGCGGCCGGTCTTGGGCGTCGTGCTCGACGCTGCCGTGCGAGCCTATCCAGCGCTGCCCGCCGCCCGCCAGCAGCACGCGGTATTCCATGTCGTAGCGCGGCGTGCCGTGCATGGCGTTGTCGAGCGTGCGCTGGACGGCGGCGCGGTCGTCCGGATGCACCTTGGCCAGCAGGTCGGACAGCGTCAGCTTTTGCGTGGGACTGAAGCCGAACAGCGCGCGCCACTGGTCCGAACCCCAGATGTCCTGGCTGTGCAGCTCGCGCGTCCAGATGCCGAGGTGGGCGGCGTTGGCCGCCAGCGCCAGGCGCTGTTCGCTCTCGCGCGTGTCGGCGCGGGCGCGCTGCACGCTGAGGGCGGCGTCGTGCAGCGCCATGCCCAGTTGCTGGGCTTCGCGGAAATGCAGCGGCGGGATGGGCAGCCGCTCGCCGCCGCCGACCGCGCGCGCCGGCGCCACCAGCGCCTGCACCGAGCGGGCGATGCGTCCGCCCAGCAGCCACGCCAGCGCCATGCCGGCGCCCAGCGCGGCGATCGTCACCGACACCAGCCAGGCCAGCGTGTCGTACAGCCCCGCCGTCAGCTCGGCGCTCGGGATGCCCAGCACGGCGCTCCAGCCGGTGCGGGCCGAGCGGCTGTAGACCACGTAGACATCCTGGCCGTCCAGGGTGCGCGAGGTCAGCCCGGATTCGCTGGCGCCGGCCAGGTGCTGGCGCAGCGTGGCGTTGACCTGCTGGCCGGCGTACTTGGCCAGGTCGTGCGAGCGCGTGACCACCCGGCCCTGGGTGTCGAGCACGCTGGCGCGCCAGTTGGGCGGCAGCTTCTGTTCGGTGAGCACATGCAGCAGGCGCTCCGGCGTGAGGATGGCGTTGAGCGTCATGACGATGGCGCCGTCGCGCACCACCGGCACGCCGACGGTGCAGATGGGCTTGCCGACCACCGGCCCGACGAACATGTCGGACACGCCGGGCTGGCCGCTGGCCAGGATGCGCTGCAGCAGCGGCGCCCGCCCCAGCCTGGCCAGCGGCGCGCCGAACGGGCGGCGGGTCGACAGCAGCAGCGTGCCGTCGGTATCGATCAGGACGATGCTGTCGGCGCGCAGCTTGCCGACCAGGCCGCTGGCGCGCTGGTGGAAGCCGCCCAGGTCGCCGCTCAGCAGCATGGCGGAGGACGACAGCGCCTGCAGCGCGAGCTGGGTGCTTTCGATGTCGTGGTCGGTGGCGGCGATCACGGCGCGGGCGCGGCTGACGGTGTGCTCGATCAGCTGGGCCCGCTCCTTGTGGTAGAAATTGACGATCAGGAAGCAGGCCACGGCCGCCACTGGCAGGATGCAAGCGACGACCAGCAGCGCAAGACTGGCGCGCACGCCGGGAGCGTGTTTCCAGGTCGGGGCCGGCTCGGAGCTCATGGCGTGTGGGGCGGTGTCAGCGGCAGGAAGGCGATGCTATGGAATATAGCGCCCGGCCGCAACGCAAGTCACGACAAATCGCTATCGGATGTTGCCGTCTGGACTCACTATCATTTTCAACTTTTCCATAAAAAAATTTTTCCTCATTCGGCGGCGGGCGTCGGGGCTTGGAACGCCGCCGGATTCGGGGCTTTCGACGCATGTGGCCGCCACGCCGAACCTGCTATCATGGATTCGTTGAGAATTCTCATACATGGGATATTCCGCTGAAGTAATCTTGCAACGTTGACCTGAGCACTGCCTGGAAAGGAGGCGATCGTGGAACCGACACAAGAGAGCGTACCGGATGGTGGCGCCGCGCCTGCGGACCCGGTGGCGCCTGCGCCCGCCCGCACGCGGCAGACGCTGCCACCCAAGGGCGCGTGCTGGTATTGCGACAAACCGTTGGACAATGTGCGCCGCTTCTGCGACAAGGAGTGCGCCGACGCCTTCGACGAGGAAAAGGAATACACCCGCTGAGCATCAGCTGAGTATCAGCTGAGTATCCGCCGGGCGTGGCCGTTGCTGCCGCCGCGCTCAAGGCGCCGGGCCGCGCCGCAGCCGCGCCAGCGCCGCATCGAAATCGAACTGCTGCGCCGCCGCCGTCACTTCCTCGAACACTTCCGCACCCAGGCTGGCCGTCAGCGCCGCCGCCGACTGTTCCAGCACATCGATCGCCGCACCGTCGCCGTCTTCCAGCAAGCGCGCCAGGTGCTGTACCAGCATGGGCTGTGCGGCCGCCGGCGCCGGCGCCGCGGCCGCGCCATCGGCCTGCGACAGCAGCTGGTCGATCGCGCACAGCAGCCGCTGCAAGGCCTGTTCCAGCGGCGCCAGCGGCAGCGCGCAAGACGCCGCCTCCAGTTGCGCCGCCACCTGCTGCAACTGCTGCGCGCCCAGCATGCCGGCCGCGCCCTTGAGCGTGTGGACGATGCGCAGCGCGCCGTCGCTGTCGCCGCCGGCCAGCGCCGCGCGGGTCTCGGCGGCGGCGCCGGCGTAGCGCTGGCGGAAGCGGCGCAGGATCTGCACGTACAACACCTGGTCGCCCATCAGCTGCTGCAGGCCGCCGGCCTGGTCCAGCACCTCGGCGTCCGCGCCGTTCATCGCGTGGTGAACGACCAGTTGCGCGTCACCGGCACGCCGGCCACCACGCCGCTGAAGCTGACGTCGTAGACGGTGGCGCTCTTGAGCGGCGCCATCGGGATGATGGCGGCGGCCGTCTCGGGGGTGTCGGCGTCGTTGGCGTGGCTGAGCAGGCGCGCCGCCAGCGCGGCGCCGCCGCGCGGCGCCACCGTGAAGCTGGACACCGTCACGCCGAGGCCGCTGCGGATGGTGTCCGCATGCACGCTGATCGGGTAGCCGACCTCGTTCTGGCCCGGCACCGGATCGGGCGATTCGCTGTCGCTGAAGAAGTTGACCGGCACATTGGCCTGGCCGGCGATCGGGTAGTTGGCGAGGCGGCCGGCGCCGAGGCCGGGGCCGTAGCCGCCCACGGCCGTCAGGTCGGCGGTGAAGTAGGTGTAGTTGGCGCTGGTGGTGGCGGCGCCGGTGCCGATTTCCTTGAAGATGGGCTCGAACATCACGAAGCGGTGGTAGATCGCCGTGATCAATTCCTCCGCCTGGTAAAAGCCGGACGGGTTGCTGGTGGCGGAAATGACTTCGCCGATGGCGTACGGCAGCGGGGTCGGGTAGCCGGCCTTGCTCAGGCGATTGAGCAGCGTGGTGCCGGTGTAGCCGGGCAGGCCGGGCGTCTGGTCGTGGGTGACGGTATTGTTCTGGCGCTGGTAGTCGGAATGGCCCTGGGCCGCCAGGTCGATGCTGGCGTTGCGCGCCAGCTTGGACAGGCCCAGCATCGTGCGCCGGTAGTTGATCCAGTTGTAGCCGTCCAGCGCGGTGCTGCCGGTGAAGGCGGGGGCGCCCGGCGCCTGCGTCAGGTCGACCGGCGCGATGGGGGCGCCGCCGCTGGCGGTGCCGCCGCCACCGCCGCCGCAGGCCGACAGCAGCGCGGCTGCCAGCAGGGCGGAAAGCATGAGGGCGCTGTGTCGGCGGTCGGTGATCATGGAAACTCCTGTAGGGTGTGCCGCCGGGCCGTGGCTGGCTGTTCCAATTCTATGCCAGATTCCAGTCCGGCAGCACCCGGTATAAGCAGAGGGCGAGCGGGTAAAATGGTAAGCTTGCAGCTTGGCGCGGTCTCGTTGCGCCGTCCTTTTTTGATTGCCTCCAATTTGAAGCCACTACACCATGCGCGCGTGCAGCGCGCCAAGTTCGCCCTGCCCAGCCTGGTCACGCTGATGTCGATCGCCTGCGGCTTCGGCAGCATCGTCATTTCGGTCGACAACGCGCTGATCGGTTCCGCGCACGATTACCGGCTGGCCGCCGTGCTGCTGGTGCTGGCCGGCGTGTTCGACGCGCTCGACGGCATGGTGGCGCGCGCCACCAACACCACCTCGGAATTCGGCATGCAGCTCGACTCGATCGCCGACGTCATGAACTTCGGCTGCGCGCCGGGCCTGCTGTTGTATTGCTACGGCTTCGTGCAGCTGGGCGCGCACGAGCCGGCGCTGCTGCGGCTGGGCGGCATCGCCAGCTTCTTCTTCGTCGCCTGCGGCGCGCTGCGGCTGGCCCGCTTCAATGTGAACGTCGGCCGCACCGATCCGCGCTATTTCGTCGGCATGCCGATCACGGCGGGCGCGGCCTGCGTGGCCTCGGTGGTGGTGGCCTGGCCGGACCCGGCGGCGAGCACGCTGCACGGCGGCCTGATCGTCGCGCTGCTGTTCGCCGTGGGCAGCCTGATGGTGTCGACGGTGCGCTTCCCCAGCTCCAAGCAAAAGAAAAGCTGGACCGCGCTGGCCGTGCTGCTGATTAACCTGGGCCTGCTGGCCTGGCTGCAAGCCATGTATTTCGCGCTGTTCTTCGCCGTGTACATCGCCGCCACGCTGGCGCTGAACCTGGCGTGGAAGCAGGGCTGGCGCGGCATCGCGCCGCCGGTGCTCTACGAGGACTGAGCTCAGGCCACCTCGTGGCCGCGCGCCGCGCGCAGGATGGCGAACCACTGGCTGCGGCTCAGGCTGAACTGGGTCGCCTCCACCGCCTCGGCCACGGCCTGGATGCGGCCGGAACCGGTCAGCGGCAGCGGCCGGCTCGGCAACTGCATAATCCACGCAAACACCACGCTGCCGAACGGGCGTTGCAGCTCGTCGGCCACCTGCTGGATGGCGGCCCGCACGCGGCTGCCGTCGGCGTCGTCGCGGCTGAACAGGCGGCCGCCGGCCAGCGGCGACCAGATCATCGGCGCCACGCCCAGGTCTTGCAGGCCGTCCAGGGTCTCGTCGAACATCGGCGCCACGTGCAGCGGCGAGAACTCCACCTGGTTGGTGGCCAGCGGAATGCGGCGGTTCAGGCTTTCGAACTGGTGGCGGCTGAAGTTGGACACGCCGAAGTGCCCGACCTTGCCGGCCGCCCGCAGGCGCTCGAAGGCGGCGGCGACCTCGTCGAAGTCCATCAGCGGATCGGGACGGTGGATCAGCAGCAGGTCGAGGTGGTCGGTGCCGAGCTGGCGCAGCGAGTTTTCCGCCGAGGCGATGATGTGGCTGGCGCTGGTGTCATAGTGCTGGATGGTGTGCTCCGGCCGCGCCGGGTCGACCAGCTTGATGCCGCACTTGCTCACCAGCTGCATGCGCGCGCGCAGCGACGGCTGTAGCGCCAGCGCCTCGCCAAACACCGCCTCCACACCGTAGCCGCCGTAAATATCGGCATGGTCGAAGCTGCTCACGCCCATGGCCAGGCATTGCTCGATGAAGCTCACGCGCTGCTGCGGCGTCAGCTGCCATTCCTTCATGCGCCACATGCCGGCCACGATGCGCGACAGGGTCAAGCCGCCTTTGCTGGTGGCGATGGACGGGCAGGACAAATCGGTCGGCGGGGCGTAGCTCATGGTCGCACTTTCTCGGTGGGGAAGGATGCGGAGATTATAGCGACAAGCTTGTAGCTTAGTTACATCGCAGGGCGTTTATCTGGCGATCAATTTTTTGGCGGGGAGCGTTTACGGTCCGGTTTTTCATTGTATGATCGAAACACCAAGCGGAGATGGAGGGCAAGCACGTGGGCTTTTTATCGTTTCTGAAATCCAAGCCGGAACCCGCGCCAGCCGCGGTCAAGGCCGCTGCTGTGCCGTCCGCCGCGCCGCCGATGGCCGCGCCGTCCGCACCGGATCCCGAGGGCGATCCCGAGGCCATCGTCGCCCGCGCCGAGATCGTCGACGAACACCACCGCCTGTGCGGCTACCGTTTTTCCGTGCCCTTCGGCGGCAACCGCGCGCCGCTGCCGGAACCGGTGCTGATCGAAACCCTGGTCGCGGCCCGCCTGCCGCAGTTCGCCCAGAACCGCATCGCGCTGGTGCAGCTGAGCATGGACGCCGTGGTCTTCAACCGCCATCTGCCGCTGGTGGCGCCGCACACGGTTTTCCTGCTGGACCGCAAGGCCGGCGACTTGCCGGTGGAACAGATTGCCGGCCGCATGGCGGCGCTGCGCGAAACCGGCTGCAAAGTGGCGCTGCGCGGCATCTCGCTGGACGCGGCCGACGCGCCGCTGCTGGCCGTCTGCGATATCGCCATGCTGTACCTGGGCGAACATACGCTGGCCGAATTCCAGTCCCTGATCAAGCAGCTGCGGATGCGCTATCCCGACATGAAGATGGCGGTGGACGGGGTCGAGACGTGGGACGAGCAGCGCATGTGCATGTCGTGGGGATGCAATTACTTCCTCGGCCACTTCCTGACCACCAGCGACAAGGTGGACCCGGACGCCAAGGTCGACCAGAGCCGCATGACCTCGATCGAGCTGCTGAACCTGCTGCGCACCGACGCCGAGTTGCCGGCCATGATAGAAGTGGCCAAGCGCGATCCCGGCATGACTTACCAGGTGCTGCAATGGGCCAACGCGCCGAGCAACGGCCAGACCACCAAGGTGACTAGCCTGCAGCAGGCCTTCATGGTGTTGGGCCGCAACCAGCTGTACCGCGGCCTGACGGTATCGATGTTCCGCCTGGGCGGCGGCGCCAACAAGGCGCGCGACGAATCGCTGTTGGAAGTGGCGCTGACCCGCGCACGCTTCCTGGAGACTTGCAGCACGCTGCCGCAGTCCAAGCGCGACGAGCTGTTCCTGGTGGGCTTGCTGTCGCTGTTCGACGTGCTGCTGGGCGTGCCGATGGCCAGCCTGGTCGACAAGATGCACTTGTCGGACGATATTCGGGATGTGTTGCTGAGCAGCGAAGGCGTCTACGGGCCGTATCTGATGATGGTGATGCTGCTGGAGCGGGACAAGGTCGACCGCGCGCTGGAGATCGCCGAAAAGCTGGGGCTGGACATGGATGGCCTCGGCCAGGTCGGCCAGGCGGCCTTCAAGTGGGCGCAGGAATCGATGCAGCACACCAGCGGCGACGAATAAAACAGCGGGGGTCAAGTCTGACATTCGAAACAGCGGGGGTCAAGTCTGACATTCGGACACGAGCGCTGCCGTAACGCAAATTACGGCAGCGCTCGTGTCCGAATGTCAGACTTGACCCCCAGGTTTTTACTTCAGCCAGAGGCGGATCGAATCCCAGGCGCGGCCGAAGATCGAGGCTTGATCGACGGTTTCCAGCGCCACCACCGGCAATTCCAGCAGCGGCTTGCCGTCCACCATCATCTTCAGCGAGCCGACGCGGCTGTTCTCGGCCAGCGGCGCGACCAGCGGATCCTTGCGCTCCAGCAGCGGCTTCATCTTGGCGGCCACGCCTTTCGGCACCGTCACCAGCACGTCGTTGGCGAAGCCGATCTTGACCACGCCTTTCGAACCCTTCCAGATTTCAGGCGTCGCGATGGCCTGGCCCTTGGAGTACAGCTTGACCGTGTCGAAGTTCTGGAAGCCCCAGTTCAGCAGCTTCTGGCTTTCCTGCGTGCGCGACTGGTCGGACGAGGTGCCCAGCACCACCGACACCAGGCGGCGCTCGCCGGCGCCGTTCGGACGGTGCGCGGAGGCGATCATGCAGTAACCGGCCGCTTCGGTGTGGCCGGTCTTC
This sequence comes from Duganella sp. HH101, assembly GCF_001758795.1. NCBI lineage: Bacteria > Pseudomonadati > Pseudomonadota > Betaproteobacteria > Burkholderiales > Oxalobacteraceae > Duganella > Duganella sp. HH101. Next base: position 122,755 of record NZ_LRON01000020.1, read on the forward strand.
ATGCCGTCGACGGTCGGGTCCAGCCACAGCAGGCGGTTGCGGTTCGGCTGGGTGATCTTGTTGTAGGTGAAGCTCTTGACCGAGTCGATCTTGTAGAACTCGGGGAAGTCCAGGATCACGCGCTTGGCCAGCACCGACAGGTCTTGCGCGGTCGAATAGTTCTCCGGGCTAGGCAGGCCGTGCGGGTTGGCGAAGCGGGTGTTGGTCAGGCCCATGCGCTGGGCTTCCTTGTTCATCATCACCACGAAGGCGGACTCGTCGCCGGCGACCGCTTCGGCCAGCGCCACGGCGGCGTCGTTACCCGACTGCACCATCAGGCCGTACAGCAGGTCGTTGATGCTGACCGGGGTGGCCGGGTCGATGAACATCTTGGAACTGCTGGAATCGACCTTCCACGCCTTGGTGGAGACGTTGACCATCTGCTTGAGGTCGATCTTCTTGTCGCGCAGCGCGCCGAAGGTGACGTAGGCCGTCATGATCTTGGTCAGCGAGGCCGGCTCGATGCGGGCGTTCGGGTCTTGCGAGGCGATGATCTGGCCGCTGGTGGCGTCCAGCAGCAGCCAGGACTTGGCGGCGATGGTCGGCGGAGGCAGGGTTTGCGCTACGGCGGCGGACATCAACATCACACTGGTGGCCAGTGCCGCGATAATTTTTTTCATGGGTTGCTTTGTTCGGTGAAAAGTTAAAGGCGTAAGGATTATAGGGCGTTAGTCGGCGCTTGCGGTGTCCGTTTCCATCTCGGCAACATCGGTGCTGCGGTGCCACAGCTGCGTCACCCAGCCCTTGATGTGCTGCAGTTTGCGATGGAAGAAGTGGTCGGCGCCGGGGATCACGATCACCGGGATGTCCTGCGGGCGCAGCCAGTCCAGCACGTCGATCAGCGGGATGGTGTCGTCGTTTTCGCCGTGGATCAGGATGGTGTCGGCCGGGATCGCGGCCATTTCCCATTTCTTGGCGGCGGCGCCGACCAGCACCAGGCGCTCGGCCGGCGTGCCGGCGGCGGCCAGGCGCTGCGCCAGCTGCGATTGCACGAAGGTGCCGAAGGAGAAGCCCGACAGCGCCACCGGCAGGCCGGGATACTTGGCCGTCATCCAGGCGTGCAGCAGGGCCATGTCGTCGGTCTCGCCGTGCCCATGGTCGTGCACGCCCTCCGAGGCGCCGACGCCACGGAAGTTGATGCGCGCCACCACGTAGCCCAGGTTGACGAAGGTGCGCGCCAGCGTGACGGCGACCTTGTTGTCCATGGTGCCGCCGTACAGCGGGTGCGGATGGGCCACCAGCGCGACGCCGCGCGGTGCGCTCTTCGGATAGTCGAGGATGCCTTCCATTTGGCCGGCGCCGCCGGCCAGGGTGAATTTTTCGTTCTTGTTCATTTGCTGTGAAAATGCGTTCAGATTTTGAGACGGTCGACAACCTTGCCCTGCACCAGATGGGTATCGATGATTTCATCGATGTCGCTGGTGTCGACGTAGGTGTACCAGGTGCCTTCCGGATAGACCACCAGCACCGGGCCTTCTTCGCAGCGGTCCAGGCAGCCGGCCTGGTTGATGCGGACCTTGCCCTGGCCGTTGATGTTGAGTTCCTTGCAGCGCTTCTTGGCGTGCTTCTGGGCCGTTTCCGCGCCGTGGTCGCCGCAGCTGTTGCGGCCGTCGTCACGCTTGTTCATGCAGAAGAAGACGTGGTGTTTGAAATAGGGTGTATCGCTCATCGCTGTATCTCGGGGGTAAGGGGTAGCCGCTATGATACCCGCTAAGGCTTAGTCACGGCTTATTGAGCTTGTGAGAAGGCAGCCACAGGAACCAGACCGCGAAGAAGGGCCACAGAAGGGTCAGGAACTGCGCCGCGCCGTTGAAGTTGAGGAACTTGCCCTGCACCCAGGTTTGCAGGGTGGCCACGAAATACGGGTTGGCCGGCGTGGTGTTGACGATCACCAGGCTCAGCAGCAGCGTGGTGACGGCCAGCCGCCGCTGCGCCACGTGCGGCGCGAACGTCAGGCCGGCCAGCATGATGGCGCCGATCAGGAAGCCGCCCTCGGCGCCCGGCGTCACCCAGACGAAGGCGTTTTCCGGCGAGAACAGCAACGCCGTCGCCAGCGCCTTGACGACGATGGCGGCGACGATCAGCGCGCACACCAGCAGGCCGCGCGGGGCCGGCTTGCGCAGCAGGCACAGCAGGGTCAGCGCCGCGCCCACCATGCCGCAGGCGGTGATGATGGTTTCCGACAGCCAGTATTGTTCCACCGTCAGGATGGCGTCCGGCCGCACGTAGCTGGCCAGGTCGATCTCGGTGTCGAGCAGCTGCGACAACCAGTCCGACAGGATGGGCAGCAGCTGGCCCAGGCCGAACAAAAAGCTTTGCGGATACATCTGCGCCAGCGGCCACAGCGCCAGCAGCACCAGGCCCTGGCTGGCGTGCGGCGCGAACCAGGCCTGGCGCAGGCGCTGCAGCTGGCTCTGGCCGAGCAGGCGGCGCACGGTCAGCACGCCGATCACCGCGCCCATCGCGCAGCCGGCGGCGTTGGTGTAGAAGTCCAGGTTGGAGGAGACGCGGCTGGGCAGGTAGGTCTGCACGCCCTCCATCAGGCCGGAGATCAGCAGGCCGCTGGCGGCCGCCATCAGCCAGGCGACGACGCCCTTGAAGCGCGGGTACAGCGCGTAGACGATCAGCGTACCGAGCGGCAGGTAGCCGACCACGTTGATGACGGCGTCGAACTTGGTCCAGTAGCGCGGCATGCTGGTGGTTTCCAGGAAGATCAGCGGCGACAATCCCTGGTTGTGCCAGCCCGAGAACGGGAACCAGCTGGCGTAGACGATCAGCAGCACGTAGGCCAGCAGCGCCGCCCGCGTGAACGGCGACGGCTTGCTGGCCGGTTCCGGGATCGGCTTGCCGGGCGCCGGTGGCGCGCTGGTCGGAATCTCGGCCATGCCTACTGCGGCGGCAGTGCCGCCAGCCACGCCAGCACGTCGGCCGTGACGGCGTCGGTGGCGTCGGCCAATGCGCGCGCGCCGCCGGCGGCGTCCGGGCTCGGGGCCGCGCTGCTGCGGGCGAAGGTCTTCTGGTCGACCAGCTTGTGGTTGCGGAACAGCGAGGCGCGCAGGTTGACGATGCCGGTGCTGCTGGTGGCGCTGTCGAAGTTCTGCGCGAAGTCGTTGACCTCCATGCGCAGCACGGTGGGGCTGGCGGCGGCGTCGGTGGTCGACAGTACCTTGACGCCGGCCTGCGCGATCTGTGCCTTCATGCGCTGGGTCATCAGCTGGAACGGCGTGGCGGTCCACTGGTTGTAGGCGTAGGGACGCGACTGGCGCGCATCGGCGTACAGCAGGCGGTATTGCATGCGCTCCGTGTCCAGCGCGGCGGGACCGACGATGTCGGCCACGATGATGGCGCCGATGGCGGCGCCGGCCTTGGCCTGCGCCTGCGGCAGCGGGCCGAAGTCGTACTGCGCGGTGGACTGGCCCTTGCTGGCGCAGCCGGACAGCAACACAGTCATGCCAACGGTGGCGGCAAGGACGGCGATGGCGTTACGGATAGCGGAAGTCATCTCGGTGATCCTTATTTGGACGAAGCGGAAAAGCCTTCTTCGCCGGGGCCCGGCGGGGTGCCGGGCGAACCGAAGATCAGGCTTTGCGGACGGTCGTTAATCTTGTTCATGGTCTTGCGCAGCGCGCGCATCGAAGCCTTGGTGTCGTCGGACAGCGAGTTCACCTGCGGCAGCGTATCGAGCTCGATGCCGCCGGCCACCGCCTCCACCGAGCCGCCGATGCGCTCGGCCGTGTTGGCGATGCGGGCGATCGGGCCGTCCGGCGCCTGCAGGTTTTTGACCATGCGGTCGGCGTCGGTGGCCAGCGTGTTGAAGGAGTTCAGCGTGTGCTGGGTTTGATCGGCCAGCGCCGGCAGCTTGGCGATGGTCGGTTCCAGCTTGGCCGGCAGCTCGCGGTAGGCGTTGGCGGTGGCGCTGACGTCGGAGAAGGCGGCCAGGATGGTCTTCTGGTTCTCGGCGCTGAGCAGGGTGTTCAGCTTGCGCGTCACTTCTTCGGATTGCGTCAGGATTTCCTTGCCGCGTTTTTCCAGCTGGTCGAAGAACCCGGCGCGCAGCGGGATGCGGGCCGGGTTGTCGCTGTTGGTGGCCAGCAGCGGCGAGCCGACCTTGTCGTCGTCGAGCTGGATGAAGGCGATGCCGGTCACGCCCTGGTAGCCCAGCGTGGCGAAGGTGGTCCTGGTGATCGGCGCGTCGGTGTTGATGTTGAGGGTGACGAGGATCAGGCCCGCCACCTTGGGATCGAAGGCGATGCTGCCGACCCGGCCCACTTCCAGGCCGCGATAGCGCACCGGCGCCTGCGGGTTCAGGCCCGGCACCGATTGCGCGGTGGCGATGACGTAGGGCGCGCGTTCGACGCGGTCGCGGTTGAACCAGAGGCCGAACAGGATGGCCGCGATCAACAGCGTGATCGTGAAGAAGCCGGTGGTCAGTGCGTGGGATCGGTTTTCCATCAGTGGTGCTCCGTGTTGGTTTTTTCGTCCAGCGCTTCCAGCGCGCGGCGGCCGCGGTCGCCGAGGAAGAACTCCTTGATGAACGGGTGGTCGATGGTCAGCAGATCGCGCAGCGGGCCAAGCGCGATCACATGTTTTTCGGCCAGCACGGCGATGCGGGTCGACAGGGCGAACAGCGTGTCCAGATCGTGCGTGACCATCACCACCGTCAGCCCCAGTTCGCGGTGCAGCGATTTGATCAGCGAGACGAAGGCTTCGGACAGGTCGGGATCGAGGCCGGCGGTGGGCTCGTCGAGGAACAGCAGCTTGGGTTCCAGCGCCAGTGCGCGCGCCAGCGCCACCCGCTTGACCATGCCGCCCGACAGGTCGGACGGCATCTTGTTGGCGTGCTCCGGTCCCAGGCCGACCATGTTCATCTTCAGCAGCACGGCGTCGAGTATCAGGTCTTCGGGCAGCACGTGCAGTTCGCGCATCGGCTGGGCGATGTTGTCGAACACCGTCAACGCCGAATACAGCGCGCCCTGCTGGAACAGCATGCCCCAGTGGTTGCGCAGCTGCTGCAGCTGGTCGGAGCCGACTTCGCTGATGTCTTCGCCGAACACGCGCACGCAGCCGCGCGCCGGCGTCTCCAGGCCCAGCATCTGGCGCAGCAGCGTGGTCTTGCCGGTGCCGGAGCCGCCGACGATGGACAGGATCTCGCCCTGGACGATTTCAAGATTCAAATCCTGGTGCACCACGGTGCGGCCATACTTGGTCCACAGGCCGGTGATCTCGACGATGGGCACACTGCCGTCCAGCGTCAGTTCGCCGTTGCCGGGGCCGCAGGCTTTTTCGGGGATGAGCGCGTGGCTGACCATCAGAACCCCACGCCGCTGAACAGGATCGCGAACACGGCGTCGGCCAGGATCACCGCGGTGATCGCCGTGACCACCGAGGTGGTGGTGCCGCGGCCAAGGCTTTCCGTGTTCGGCTTGATGCGCAGGCCGAAGTGGCAGGACACCAGCGCGATCAGGATGCCGAACACCATGCCTTTGCCCAGGCCTATCATGTAGTTCGCCAGCGGCACCGCTTCGGGCAGTTTGAGCGCGAAGTATTGCGGCGACAGATTCAGTTCGACCTTGGCCGACACCATGCCGCCCAGCAGCGCGATGGTGTCGGTCCAGATCACCAGCAGCGGCATGGCGATCGCCAGGGCCAGCACCTTGGGCATGATCAGGCGGAAGCCGTGCGAGATGCCCATCACCAGCATGGCGTCGAGTTCCTCGGTCACGCGCATCACGCCCAGCTGCGCGGTGATGGACGAACCGGAGCGGCCGGCCACCAGGATCGCCGCCAGCAGCGGGCCCAGTTCGCGGATGATGCTCATGCCGAGCAGGTTGACCAGGAAGATGTCGCCGCCGAAGTTGCGCAGCTGCTGCGCCGACAAATAGGAGAACACCACGCCGATCAGGAAGCCCACCAGCGCCGTGATGCCCAGCGCCTGGAAGCCGGCATGGAAGATATTCGCGGAGATTTCCTTCCACGGTCCGCGCATGGGAGCGCGCAGGAAGCGGCCGAGGTCCAGCGTGACTTGGCCGATCAGGCGCACGAAGGCGGCCAGGTGCTGGAAGAACAGCAGCATTGCGAAGCCGAGCTTCATCACCCACGTCAGGCGCTGCGCGCGGGCGCGCGGCAGTTCGAGCTTGCCGGTGGTTTCAAGGCGGTTGAAGAATTCTTCCTGGCCGGGCGCCAGTTGCAGGTCGGCGGGGCGGGTCTTGCCCCAGGCGTTCCACAGCAGCTGGGCGCCGATGTGGTCCATGCTGTCGATCGCCGTCAAATCCCATTTAATGTTGTCGGCTTTGAGCGTCTTGATCAGGGCCGTGATGGTGGCCATGGTCTTGCCCTGCGCCAGAGCGTGGACTTGCCAGGTGCCGCCCGCAGCGACCGAGGGGCCCTTGGCAGCGCCGGGATTGAGAGTGAGGGTGGGCTCTTTGGCAATAGGCATTCCGTCAGTTTAAGGGAGTTTCGCCCCGGCCGCTACCTATGGATGTACGCCGGCGTGCGCTGGCTCGCTCAGGCAGCCAGCCTGCGAGCCTGGCGCTTGGGTGCCGGCGTCTCGACGGGTTTCGGCTTGGCGCCGGCGTAATCGCTGGCCAGCAGGGCTTCGGCGGCGTCCTTGGCCATGCCCTGGGTTTGCAGATACCTGGCCACCATCGCCACCAGCCGCTCCAGCGCGATGCGGTGGGTGGCGTCGGTGTTCGCGTACAGCCAGTCGGAGAAGGCCATGAAGCTGCCGAAGGCGTCGTCGCCCAGTAGCACCGGCAGCGTGTGGCCGAAGCGGCCGGAGTTGGCCACCAGGTCCCAATAGCGCGCGAAACGCACCAGGCGCTGCATGGTCGGGAAGTCGATGTCGCGGTTGGCCAGGATGGTGTAGGGCGCGTAGGGCTCGAACACCAGCCCGTATTCCTGCGTGTGGCGGATGATGGGCGTGCCGCGCAGGCGCTTGAGGATGCCGAACTGGATCTCGTGCGGATTCAGCGCCCACAGCTTGTTGAAGCCTTCAGCGAAGCTCGCCACCGTTTCGCCGGGCAGGCCGGCGATCAGGTCCACGTGCATGTGGGCGTTGGAGTGGTCGGTCAGCCAGCGGATGTTGTCGGCGGCCTTCTGGTTGTCCTGCTTGCGGCTGACCAGCGTCTGCACCGCAGGATTGAAGCTCTGGATGCCGATCTCGAACTGCAGCGCGCCGTGCGGGAATTTGCTGATGCCCTCTTTCAGTGCATCCGGCAGGTGGTCCGGCACCAGCTCGAAGTGGGCGTAGACTGGGTCGTCCGGGTTGGCTTCCAGCTTATCGAGGAAGAACTGCATGATCTTCAGGCTGGTCTTGATATTCAGGTTGAAGGTGCGGTCGACGAACTTGAACAGCCGTGCACCGCGCGCGTGCAGCGATTCCATCTCCGCCAGGAAGTTATCCAGTGCGAACGGCCATGCCGTCTTGTCCAGGGCAGACAGGCAGAACTCGCACTTGAACGGGCAGCCGCGCGAGGCTTCCACATAAATGGTGCGGTTCTTGATGTCGTCGTCGGTGTAGAGCGAGTAGGGCAGCTTGATCTCGGCCATCGGAGGCTGCACGCCGGCGTGGATCTTCATCAGCGGCTTGGGGCCGTTGAGGATCTCACCGCACAGCTTGGGGAAGGTGACGTCGCCCCAGCCGGTGATCAGGTAGTCGGCCAGCTTGACGATCTCCTGTTCATTCGATTCGTAGGACACTTCCGGCCCGCCCAGCACCACCACGACATGCGGCGCCACGCGCTTGAGCATCGCAACGACTTTGGTGGTTTCTTCGACGTTCCATATATAGATGCCGAAACCGACGATGCGCGGCGCATGCGCCAGGATGCGTTCGACGATCTCGGTGGTCTTCGCGCCGATGACGAATTCCTGCAAGCGTGTTTGCTCCTGCAGCTCTCCCATATTCGCTAATAGATAGCGCAGTCCCAGCGAGGCGTGGGTGTAGCGGGCATTGAGAGTAGTGAGCAGAATAGACATGACGTGCTTATGTTTCGGTGAAACCGCTATTTTACCCTTGCCAGTGCGCTGGCCCTTTGCTATAGTTCGCCTCCCCGCAAAACGCAGCATGCAAATGCAGCGAAGAGCAGGAAAAAAGAGGGTTGACGAAAACAGCGAAACGCTTCATAATCTTCCTTCTTCGCAACTGACAAACACAACGCTTTGTCAACGGTTGCAAGCAGTACCGAATTGAAGTTCTTTAAAAATTAACAGTCGATAAGTGTGGACGTTTGATGGAAGTGCACAGCAGGCTAGTCCTGCTGATACTTAAAATATCAAATGTTCACAAGAAGTAATGAAATAGGCGCTACGAAAGTAGTGGCCTGTCAGTATTTTGAGTGAGCGACCCGTCAGCAATGACGGTGGCAGAAATGCCAAATAAACAGAGATTAAACTGAAGAGTTTGATCCTGGCTCAGATTGAACGCTGGCGGCATGCCTTACACATGCAAGTCGAACGGCAGCGCGGGGCAACCTGGCGGCGAGTGGCGAACGGGTGAGTAATATATC
>NZ_LRON01000021.1:0-126052 GCF_001758795.1 Duganella sp. HH101
TTTGATCTTTTAGAGATCAAGTGCTGTACGTTCTTTAACAATCTGGAAGAAGTAAGTAAATTTTTATTGATCGTTTTACGGTAAAACGTAAGACGATGGGTAATGATTGTATGTATCAACAAACGCAACAACGTAGTACTTCTTATTCCTATAAACGCTCCTTGTTTAGTCGCAGGGGCTAACGTTATAGGGACAAGTGAATAAGTGCACATGGTGGATGCCTTGGCGATTACAGGCGATGAAGGACGTAGTAGCTTGCGATAAGCTGCGGGGAGCTAGCAAACAAGCTTTGATCCGCAGATTTCCGAATGGGGAAACCCGGCCTTTTAGGTCATTGCATACTGAATACATAGGTATGCAAAGCGAACGCGGCGAACTGAAACATCTAAGTAGCTGCAGGAAAAGAAATCAACCGAGATTCCCAAAGTAGTGGCGAGCGAAATGGGAAGAGCCTGCACGTTTTAGCATGACGCATAGAAGAATCCTCTGGAAATAGGAGCCATAGCGGGTGATAGCCCCGTATTCGAAATGCGATGTGTGGAACTAAGCGTGCGACAAGTAGGGCGGGACACGAGAAATCCTGTCTGAATATGGGGGGACCATCCTCCAAGGCTAAATACTCGTAATCGACCGATAGTGAACCAGTACCGTGAGGGAAAGGCGAAAAGAACCCCGGGAGGGGAGTGAAATAGATCCTGAAACCGTGTGCATACAAACAGTAGGAGCGGACTTGTTCCGTGACTGCGTACCTTTTGTATAATGGGTCAGCGACTTACATTCAGTGGCAAGGTTAACCAAATAGGGAAGCCGTAGAGAAATCGAGTCCGAATAGGGCGATAGTCGCTGGGTGTAGACCCGAAACCAAGTGATCTACTCATGGCCAGGATGAAGGTGCGGTAACACGCACTGGAGGTCCGAACCCACTAATGTTGAAAAATTAGGGGATGAGCTGTGGGTAGGGGTGAAAGGCTAAACAAACTTGGAAATAGCTGGTTCTCTCCGAAAACTATTTAGGTAGTGCCTCAAGTATCACCATCGGGGGTAGAGCACTGTTATGGCTAGGGGGTCATCGCGACTTACCAAACCATTGCAAACTCCGAATACCGATGAGTGCGAGCTTGGGAGACAGACGTCGGGTGCTAACGTCCGGCGTCAAGAGGGAAACAACCCAGACCGCCAGCTAAGGTCCCAAAGATTGGCTAAGTGGAAAACGAAGTGGGAAGGCTAAAACAGTCAGGATGTTGGCTTAGAAGCAGCCATCATTTAAAGAAAGCGTAATAGCTCACTGATCGAGTCGTCCTGCGCGGAAGATGTAACGGGGCTAAGCCAGTCACCGAAGCTGCGGATATCTAGCAATAGATATGGTAGGAGAGCGTTCTGTAAGCCTGCGAAGGTGTCTTGTAAAGGATGCTGGAGGTATCAGAAGTGCGAATGCTGACATGAGTAGCGATAATGGGGGTGAAAAGCCCCCACGCCGTAAGCCCAAGGTTTCCTGTTCAACGTTCATCGGAGCAGGGTGAGTCGGCCCCTAAGGCGAGGCAGAGATGCGTAGCTGATGGGAAGCAGGTTAATATTCCTGCACCGTCGTATGATGCGATGGGGGGACGGATCGCGGAAGGTTGTCTGACTGTTGGAATAGTCAGTTTCTGGTTCATAGAAGGCGCTTAGGCAAATCCGGGCGCGGAATTCAAGGGATCGGGACGAGGCACTTAGGTGCTGAAGCAATCGGAAGTGGTTCCAAGAAAAGCCTCTAAGCTTCAGTCATACGAGACCGTACCGCAAACCGACACAGGTGGGCGAGATGAGTATTCTAAGGCGCTTGAGAGAACTCGGGAGAAGGAACTCGGCAAATTGGTACCGTAACTTCGGGAAAAGGTACGCCCTTGTAGCTTGGCTGATTTACTTCAGTAGGGTGAACGGGTTGCAATAAACTGGTGGCTGCGACTGTTTAATAAAAACACAGCACTCTGCAAACACGAAAGTGGACGTATAGGGTGTGACGCCTGCCCGGTGCTGGAAGATTAAATGATGGGGTGCAAGCTCTTGATTGAAGTCCCAGTAAACGGCGGCCGTAACTATAACGGTCCTAAGGTAGCGAAATTCCTTGTCGGGTAAGTTCCGACCTGCACGAATGGCGTAACGATGGCCACACTGTCTCCTCCCGAGACTCAGCGAAGTTGAAGTGTTTGTGATGATGCAATCTACCCGCGGCTAGACGGAAAGACCCCATGAACCTTTACTGTAGCTTTGCATTGGACTTTGAATCAATCTGTGTAGGATAGGTGGGAGGCTTTGAAGCGGGGACGCCAGTTCTCGTGGAGCCATCCTTGAAATACCACCCTGGTTCATTTGAGGTTCTAACCTTGGCCCGTTATCCGGGTCGGGGACAGTGCATGGTAGGCAGTTTGACTGGGGCGGTCTCCTCCTAAAGTGTAACGGAGGAGTTCGAAGGTACGCTAGGTACGGTCGGACATCGTGCTAATAGTGCAATGGCATAAGCGTGCTTAACTGCGAGACTGACAAGTCGAGCAGGTACGAAAGTAGGACATAGTGATCCGGTGGTTCTGTATGGAAGGGCCATCGCTCAACGGATAAAAGGTACTCTGGGGATAACAGGCTGATTCCTCCCAAGAGTTCATATCGACGGGGGAGTTTGGCACCTCGATGTCGGCTCATCACATCCTGGGGCTGTAGCCGGTCCCAAGGGTATGGCTGTTCGCCATTTAAAGTGGTACGTGAGCTGGGTTTAAAACGTCGTGAGACAGTTTGGTCCCTATCTGCCGTGGGCGTTGGAAATTTGAAGGGGGCTGCTCCTAGTACGAGAGGACCGGAGTGGACAGACCTCTGGTGTACCGGTTGTCACGCCAGTGGCATTGCCGGGTAGCTAAGTCTGGAAGAGATAACCGCTGAAAGCATCTAAGCGGGAAACTTGCCTTAAGATGAGATTTCCCAGAGCCTTGAGCTCTTTGAAGGGTCGTTCGAGACCAGGACGTTGATAGGTCAGGTGTGGAAGTGCAGTAATGCATTAAGCTAACTGATACTAATTGCCCGTACGGCTTGTCCCTATAACCTTAGCAGGTTATGGTGAATAAGAAGTGCGTTGAAACGTTCGTTGATACAACAACTTCATTACCTAAAATATTTACTACATAAACGATATAAATCGTTTATAATACTTCCTCCAGATTCTTGGCGGCGCGGAAAAAGACGCGACGCCTGTACAAGTCAATGCCTGATGACCATAGCAAGTTGGTCCCACCCCTTCCCATCCCGAACAGGACCGTGAAACAACTCTGCGCCGATGATAGTGCTGCAACCAGTGTGAAAGTAGGTTATCGTCAGGCTAGTTATATGAAGAACCCCACCAAGTGATCTTGGTGGGGTTTTTCGCATTCTGGCGTGTTTTTTTTGTGGCGAAAAGAGGCATATAAGATACAAGCTAGATTTTGATCTGGGGAAACGAAAGGTGTACCATGTGTTCTTTCGCGCTTGCTTCAGACCTCAATGAAAAATAAGACAGCCCCAACCCCGCTGTACCGTGCCCTGGCGTCCGCCGGCATCGTGGCAACCATCCTTGCGATCATGCCCGCGCGGGCCGACGAGATGGCGGACGTCAGCAAACTGGCCAAGGCCGGCAAGGTTGTCGAGGCGCTGAACAAGACCAACGAATACCTGAGCAAACACCCTGCCGATCCGCAGATGCGCTTCATGAAAGGCGTGCTGCTGACCGAACAGAACAAATCGGACGAGGCGATCGCCGTTTTCACCAAGCTAACCGAGGACTACAAAGACCTGCCGGAGCCGTATAACAACCTGGCCGTGCTGTACGCGGCCAGCGGCCAGTACGACAAGGCGCGCGTCTCGCTGGAGAAGGCGATCCGCACCAATCCAAGCTATATGACGGCCTATGAGAACCTGGGCGACGTCTACGGCAAGATGGCCAGCCAGGCTTACGACAAGGCCCTGGCGCTGGGCGCGAACAATGCGCCGCCAGCCAAATCCAAGTTGACCTTGCTGCGCAACTTCTCGACCACGACCGGCGCCAAGTTTGCCGTGCCGGATAACGCCGTGCCGGTTGCTGCGCCAGCACCGCAATTGGCTCAGGCTGCGCCACCGCGTACCGCCGCCAATGCCGCGCCGCCGCTGATCTCGCAAATTCCTCCGGATACCGGCAAGTCGACCATGCTGCAACGCATACCGGCGCTGTCGGTCACGCCGCCGGCGCCGACGCCGGCACCGGCACCGGCCGTCAAAGTTGCTGCGGCACCGACGCCAGCGCCAGCGCCTGCAGCCAAGGTTGCCGCGACGCCGGCGCCAGTGCCGACGCCAACGCCTGCAGCGAAAGTTGCCGCTGCACCGGTACCGGTTCCAACGCCTGCGCCTGTGGCCGCCAAGCCTGTTGTACCGGCTCCTGTACCGGCGCCGGTCGTCGCCAAGGTTGAACAGCCCAAGCCTGCGCCTGCTCCGGCGCCTGCGAAAGCCGCACCGGTGGTCGTTGCCCAGGCAGAGCCTGCCAAGCCTGCCAAAGCGGAGGCCACTAAACCGGCCAAGCCTGAACCTGAAAAAGCCGCCAAGCCGGACACCACCGAACGCGACGCCGTGCTGGCCCAGGTCCACGGCTGGGCCAAGGCCTGGACCGCGCAGAACGTCGATTCCTACCTGGGCTACTACAGCCACGAATTCGAGCCGCCGAAAGGGCTGTCGCGCAAGGCGTGGGCCGATGAGCGCCGCGCCCGTATCGAAGGCAAGGGCCGCATCCGCGTCGAAGTGGGCGGACCGGAAGTGCTTGTGAACGGCAACACGGCCAAAGTGACATTCCGCCAGACCTATGAATCAGACCGTCTCACCGCAAAAAGCCGGAAGACGCTCGTGCTGGTCAAAAATGGTGGAAAATGGCAGATCAAGCAGGAGTCCTCGGGTAGCTGATGTCACACTTTAGATTTTCGAAACACTGGCGGGCAGGTGGTTTGCTGTGCGCGCTCCTTCTCGTCGGATTGGGGGGAGAGGCCAGCTATGCCGCAAAAAAGCCGTTACGGGCGCCAGTCGTCCGTAAAGCCAACCCGGAAGAGCAGCTCTCTGATATCTACAGGGAGCTGGCCCAGCACAACCTGCGTGTAGCCCAGCAAAAGGCCGATGCGCTGGTCGCGGCCTATCCCAATTTCCGCCTGGGCCACCTGGTCCGCGGCGATATCCTGTTGATGCACACCCGCGCCGTTACGGCGCTGGGCGACGCCGCGCCGCAAGGGGCGGAAGGCAAGCTGGCCGACCTGCGCCGCGAGGCCGCCGTGCGCATGCAGGCCGAGCCTGGCAGACCGTCGCCGGCCTTGCTGCCGCGCGCGCTGCTGCAGATGCGCAAGGACCAGAAGCACGCGCTGATCGTCGACGCCAAGCATTCGCGCCTGTACCTGTACGAGAACCGCAACGACCAGATCCGCCTGCTGTCCGACTTCTACGTCAGCCAGGGCAAGCTCGGCATCAACAAGCTGAAGGAAGGCGATATGCGCACGCCGGTCGGCGTGTACTACATCATCGGCCATCTGCCCGGCGTCAAGCTGCCCGACATGTACGGCAAGGGCGCGCTGCCGCTCGACTATCCGAACGACTGGGACAAGGTGCAGGGCCGCAGCGGCTCCGGCATCTGGGTGCACGGCACGCCGCCGGAAACCTTCAGCCGTCCGCCGCTGTCGACCGACGGCTGCGTGGTGGTCAGCAATGACGACCTGAACACGCTGACGCGCACGGTGGAGATCGGCAAGACGCCCATCCTGATCGGCGATCAGGTGGAGTTCGTCAGCAAGGAGCAGATGGAGCGTGATTTGCGCGTGGCCAGCTCGCTGGTGGAGACTTGGCGCCGCGATGTCGAGAATCGCGACGAGGCCGGTTTGCGCGCGCTGTATTCGCCGCGCTTCAAATCGGCGGCCGACGAGGATGTGAGTGCGTGGCTGGACAAGAACCGCTTCCTGCCCGGCGCTAAGAAGATCAGCGTCACCGTCACCGAGCCGAGCTACTTCCGCCAGCCTAGCCAGGAGGAAGTCATCGTCAGCAATTTCACGCAGCAGATCGTGGTCGGCAAATTCCGCCACGCCGTGCGCAAGAAGCAGTACTGGGCCAAGGAAGGCAAGAACTGGAAGATCGTCGCCGAGTCCAACGTCTAAAAAACAATGGGGTCAAGTCTGACATTCGGACACGAGCCCTACCGTAACGCTGGTTACGGTAGGGCTCGTGTCCGAATGTCAGACTTGACCCCAAATTGTTTTTGGATCAGAAGTGGTAAGCCGCTTTGATTTCCAGGAAGTTGACGCCGGTGTTAGGCTTCTTGTAGCCGCCGTTCGAGAAGTGCTGGATCTTGCCGGCGATTTCCCAGTTGTTGTTGAACACGTAGCCGATGCCGATGTGGTCGCCGAACTGGAAGTGGGTCGACAGACGATAGGTGTCGTTGTCGTACAGCTTGGACAGGTAGTGCACGCCGATGCCGCCTTCGTAGTACAAGCCCTTCTTGTTGTCGTTCTCAAAGCGGAACACCGGGGTGAAGCCCACGTCCCACAGGCTCGCGGACTTGCCCGAAATATTCTGGTACTGGCTCTGATTCCAGAAACCGGCGCTGGCTTCCCAGTAGCCGCTCAGGTGGGTGCCGTTCGATTGGAACCAG
This sequence comes from Duganella sp. HH101, assembly GCF_001758795.1. Lineage (NCBI taxonomy): Bacteria > Pseudomonadati > Pseudomonadota > Betaproteobacteria > Burkholderiales > Oxalobacteraceae > Duganella > Duganella sp. HH101. The sequence goes on from NZ_LRON01000021.1 coordinate 6,650, forward strand.
CGCGCGCTCCAATCCTTGGCGGCGCTGAAACGCACCATTTGCACTTTGGCGGCATTGCCGTAGTCGATCGCTACCGAGTCGACCAGCTTGTCGTCGGCATATGCACCCTGCACCGCTACCAGTGCGGCCATAGCCACAATCATTTTTTTCGCGAACATAGTATCCTTGCTAATGTTAATGCTGTATCCCAGTTGTATACGGCTGCCCAGATTGTACCGGGGTTCTTGGAATTTTTCCGGGAAGGGCTGCTATTTTGACTATCTCAGGAGTTGTAATTGTCTACGCGAATCGCCTTTCTCGGTATTGGCTTGATGGGAGACCCGATGGTGCGCCGCCTGCTGGCGGCCGGCCATGCCGTGACGGTATGGAACCGCACCTATGCCAAGGCCGCCGCGCTGGCCGATGCCGGCGCACGCGCCGCCGCTGAACTGGCCGAGGCGGTGCGCGACGCCGACATCGTCATCTCGATGCTGGAGGCCGGCCCTATCGTCGGCGTCGTGATGCAGGACGCCTTGCCGGCGCTGGCGCCGCGCGCGCTGTGGGTGGACATGAGCTCGACCCGCCAATCGGAAGCACAGGAATTCCACGCGCTGCTGACGGCGCAAGGCCGGCGTTTTGTCGATGCGCCGGTGTCGGGCGGCGTCGGCGGCGCGGCGGCGGGCACGCTGGCCATCATGGCGGGCGGCAGCGCGGAAGATTTCGCCGAGCTGCAGCCGGTGCTGGCGGCCATGGGCCGGCCGACGCTGGTGGGCCCGGCCGGCAGCGGCCAAGTGGCTAAGCTGTGCAACCAGCTGATCGTCGGCGCCACCATCAACATCGTGGCCGAAGCCCTGCTGCTGGCGCAGGCGGCCGGCGCCGATCCGGCGGCGATGCGCGCGGCCATACGCGGCGGCTTCGCCGAAAGCAAAATTCTCGACGTGCACGGCCAGCGCATGCTGGAGCGGAATTTCGTCGCCGGTGGACAGGTGAAGACGCAGCTGAAGGATCAGCGCAATATCCTGGCGGCGGCGGAAGCGGCGGGCATTTCCTTGCCTGTGACGCAGCTGGTCACGGAGCGCTACCAGGCGCTGGCGGAAACCATCCCGCAGGCCGACCATTCGGCGGCCCTGCTGGGACTGGAGGCATTGAACCCGGGCCAGCGCGTCGGCACCGCCCCGGACCGGCTGGCTTAAGCAGCCGGCAGCGCCTGCTCGGCCAGGCGCACCCAGAAGCTGGCGCCGATAGGCAGCAGGTTGTCGTTGAAGTCGTAGCTGCCGTTGTGCAGCACGCACGGGCCGAGGCCGTGGCCGCCGTCGCGGTGCTCACCCTCGCCGTTGCCGATGAAGACGTAGCAGCCCGGCTTGGCCTGCAGGAAGAACGCGAAGTCTTCCGCGCCCATGGTCGGCTCGACGTTGTCGTCGACATGGTCCGCACCCACCACCGACTTCATCACCTCCACCGCGAACCTGGTTTCGGCCGCATGGTTGACCAGCGGCGGATAGTTGCGGCGGAACTTGAACTCCACCTCGGCGCCGAAGGCGGCGGCCGTGTGTTTGGCGATTTCCTCCATGCGCTGTTCGATCATGTCCAGCACCGGCTGCGTGAAGGTGCGCACCGTGCCGACCAGTTCGGCCTCGTCGGGTATCACGTTGGTGGCGCTGCCCGCATGGATCTGCGTGATCGACAGCACGGCCGTATCCAGCGGGCTCTTCTGGCGGCTGATGATGGTCTGCCAGCTCTGCGCGATCTGCACCGCCACCATCACCGGGTCGATGCCCTTGTGCGGCTGGGCCGCGTGCGCGCCCTTGCCTTTGACGGTGACGTAGAACTCGTTACTGGACGCCATCATCGGCCCTTCGACCACGCTCATCGTGCCGGTCGGCGCGCCCGGCCAGTTGTGCATGCCGTAGATCGCGTCCATCGGGCATTGCTCGAACAGGCCATCCTCGATCATGCGGCGCGCACCGGCGCCGCCTTCCTCGGCCGGCTGGAAAATGAGGTAAACCGTTCCGTCGAAATTGCGGTGCGCGGCCAGATGCTTGGCCGCGCCCAGCAGCATGGCGGTGTGGCCGTCGTGGCCGCAGGCGTGCATCTTGCCGGGATGGCGCGAGGCGTGGGCGAAGGTGTTCACTTCCTGCATCGGCAGCGCATCCATGTCGGCGCGCAGGCCGATGGCGCGCTTGGAATGGCCGCTCTTGAGGATGCCGACCACGCCGGTCAGGCCCAGGCCGCGTATCACGGGGATGCCCCATTCGGCCAGCTTGTCGGCGACGACTTCGGAGGTGCGTTTTTCTTCGTAGCACAGCTCGGGATGGGCGTGCAGGTCACGCCGGATTTGCTGTATTTCAGATTGAAATGCAATGATGGGATCTACTAGTTTCATCTGCTTCTCCAATATCGGGTTCGCTTGCCTTTTGGGCATCGAGATCAGCCATTGTAGCCCTTGTCGTGCAAACAAATCCAGCGCCGGCGGAATCGTCGCCTTATCGATTACCATACTGCTTTGCATCCACGTTTTTTAGGCGTTTGACATGACAACCACACAAGTCCGCGCGACCTGCCCGCATGACTGCCCCGACACCTGCGCACTGCTGGTGACGGTGGAGGATGGCGTAGCCACCGCCGTCAAGGGCGACCCCGACCATCCGACCACCGCCGGCGTGCTGTGCACCAAGGTGGCGCGCTACACCGAGCGCACCTACCACGAGGACCGCCTGCTGCATCCGCTGCGCCGCGTCGGCAAGAAGGGCGAGGGCAAGTTCGAGCGCATCAGCTGGGACGAGGCGCTGGACACCATCGCAGGCAAGCTCAAAGCCATTGCCGCGCGCTTGCCGGAAGCAATCCTGCCGTACAGCTACTGCGGCACGATGGGGCTGGTGCAGGGCGAGTCGATGTCGTCGCGCTTCTTCAACCAGATCGGCGCTTCGCTGCTGGACCGCACCATCTGCGCGACGGCCGGCTTCACCGGCTACAAGTACACGATAGGCGGCTCGATCGGCATCGACATGGAGCAGTTCCAGAACGCCAAGCTGATCATCATCTGGGGCGGCAATCCGATTGCCTCCAACCTGCATTTCTGGACCCGCGCGCAGGAAGCCAAGCGCAACGGCGCCAAGCTGATCGCCATCGATCCCTACCGCTCGCTGACGGCGGAGAAGTGCCACCAGCACATCGCGCTGCTGCCGGGCACCGACGCCGCGCTGGCGCTGGGCCTGATGCATGTGCTGATCGCCGAAGACTTGCTGGACCACGACTACATCGCGCAGTACACGCTGGGCTTCGAGCAACTGAAGCAGCGCGCGGCCGAGTGGACGCCGGAGCGCACCGCCGAGACCTGCGGCATCGGCGTGGCCGAAGTGGTCGAGCTGGCGCGCCTGTACGGCTCGATGGCGCGCGCCGGCGAGCCGGTGGCGATCCGCACCAACTACGGTGTGCAGCGCGTGCGCGGCGGCGGCATGTCGGTGCGTAACATGGCTTGCCTGCCGGCGCTGGTGGGGGCCTGGCGCCATCCGGCCGGCGGCATCCAGCTGTCGTCCGGCGGCTCCTTCCCGACCAACAAGGCGGCGCTGCAGCGGCCCGACCTGCTGAAGAACCAGCCGCGCACCATCAACATGACCACCATCGGCGACGACCTGCTGCGCTCCGCGTCGCCGGAGTTCGGGCCGGAGATCGAGGCGGTCATCGTCTACAACGCCAACCCGCTGGCGATCGCGCCGGATTCGGCCAAGGTGATGGCCGGCTTCGCGCGCGAGGATTTGTTCACCGTAGTGCTGGAACACTTCCAGACCGACACCGTGGACTATGCCGACATCGTGCTGCCGGCCACCACGCAGCTGGAGCACGTCGACGCGCATACGTCCTACGGCCACCTGTACATGATGGCCAACAACGCCGCCATCGCACCCATGGGCGAGGCCAAGGCCAACACCGAGATCTTCCGCCTGCTGGCCGCGCGCATGGGCTTCGACGATCCGTGCTTCCAGGACAGCGACGACCAGCTGGCGGCCATGGCCTTCAACGCGCAGGACGTCCGCGCCGTCAACTTCGACTGGGAATCGCTGAAGCAGAAGGGCTGGCAGAAGCTCAATGTGCCGGATGCGCCGTTCGCGCAGGGCGGCTTCCCCACGCCGTCCGGCAAGTGCGAGTTTTATTCCGCCGCGATGGAGGCCGACGGCCTCGATCCGCTGCCCACCTATCTGCCGCCGTACGAATCGGTGGCCAGTAATCCGGAACTGGCTAAACGGTTTCCGCTGGCGATGATTTCCCCGCCGGCGCGCAACTTCCTCAACTCCAGCTTCGTCAACGTGAAAAGCCTGCGTTCGGCCGAGGGCGAGCCGCACCTCGACATCCATCCGGACGACGGCGCGGAGCGCGGCATCGTCGACGGCGACATGGTGCGCATCTTCAATGACCGCGGCAGTTTCGTCGCCAAGGCGCGGGTCACGGACAAGGCGCGGGCGGGCCTCGTTGTAGGCTTGTCAGTATGGTGGAAAAAGCTAGGCAGGGATGGCAAGAACGCCAATGAGGTAACAAGCCAACAGTTGACTGATATGGGCCGCGCACCAACTTTTTACGATACACTGGTACAAGTCGAAAGAGTCGCTGCTTGAAGGTAATGTATGCGCAACCTAGCCCGCCGAATCGTCCGTGCCCGATACTGGTTGGCGGCGGGCTGCGCGGCACTTCTGCTGGCTGGTTGCGCTCAGCTCAAGTACTACATGCAGGCCGCCCAGGGCCAGTATGCGCTGTGGTCGGACGCCCGTCCGATTGAAGACTGGCTGGGCGATCCCAGCACCGATCCCCAACTGAAGGCCCGCCTGGAAAAAGCGTTGTTAATACGCCGCTTCGCCGTCAAGGAACTGGGCCTGCCCGACAACGCCAGCTACAAGAACTATGCCGCGCTGACGCGCCCCTTCGTGCTGTGGAATGTGGTGGCGACGCCGGAGCTGTCGCTGCGGCCCATCCAGTGGTGCTTCCCGATCGCCGGCTGCGTCAGCTATCGCGGCTACTACAGCAAGGAAGACGCGATGGCCTACGCCGACGAGCTGCGCAAGGAGCGCAACGATGTGCAGGTGGGCGGCGTGCCGGCCTACTCCACGCTGGGCTGGTTCAGCGATCCGCTGCTGTCGACCTTCATCAACTATTCCGATGCCGAGCTGGCGCGCATGGTGTTCCACGAACTGGCGCACCAGGTGGTGTACGTGCAGGGCGATACCCAGTTCAACGAAGGCTTCGCGACGGCGGTGGAGGAGGCCGGCGTGGCGCGCTGGCTGGAGCTGTACGGCACCGATCCGATGCGCGAAGCCTACACCCGCTACAACGCGCGCCGCCAGGATTTCCTCGAACTGCTGGTGAGCCACCGCAAGATGCTGGCCGACACCTACGCCGGCAAGACCAGCACCCGCCACAAGCGGGCCGAGAAGGCGCGCATCTTCGCCCACCTGAAAACCGAGTACCAGAAGCTCAAGGACAGCTGGGGCGGCTACGCCGGCTACGACCGCTGGTTTGCCGAGCCGCTGACCAACGCCCACCTCAGCGCTGTGGGAACTTACCACGATTATTTGCCTGCCTTCCGTTCCTTGCTGAAGCAGGAACGAACGTTCGTGCGATTTTATGGTGCAGTGCAAAATTTAGCTTCTCTTGATCTAGTTCAACGTCAGCAGCAGCTACAGCAACTGGGCCGCCCCGTAATGCTCAATGCAGAGACCAGCAAGCAGGCGGACACGCCGCCGGAAGGCCCGCATTGATGTTGCGACGCAACATAAAAAGCCGTTAGAAGGCGCCTTCAAATATGGTTAAATGCGCTTGCGTCTGAGCTTGCTGCCCGATAGCATCGTCATAAGTAGGCTCCGGAAGTTCGCATAGACGAATCACCGACCCTGAACCGGCACTGTGCGCCGGACCTTACAACGATAATTCGAGACACGAGGCACAGGATGGAAAAAATCTGGTTGAAGTCATACCCGCCCGGCATGCTGACGGAGATAGACACGGGGCAGTACAGCTCCCTGGTGCAGCTGCTGGAAGAATCCTTCCACAAGTTCGCAGACCGCAACGCCTACGTCTGCATGGACAAATTCCTCACCTATGCCGAAGTCGACGCGTATTCCAAGCGCCTGGGCGCCTGGCTGCAAAGCCGCGGGATGAAGAAGGGTGCGCGGGTCGCCGTCATGATGCCTAACGTGCTGCAGTATCCGATCGCGATCGCCGCCATCCTGCGCGCCGGCTACACGGTGGTCAACATCAACCCGCTGTACACGCCGCGCGAACTGGAGCACCAGCTCAACGATTCGGGCAGCGAAGCCATCCTGATTCTGGAAAATTTTGCGACCACGCTGGAACAGGTGCTGGGCCGCACGCAGGTCAAGCACATCGTGGTGGCCAGCATGGGCGAGATGCTCGGCGGCGTCAAAGGCGCGCTGGTCAACTTCGTGGTGCGCAACGTCAAGAAGATGGTGCCGCCATTCTCGCTGCCGAACGCGGTGCGCTTCAAGGATGCGCTGTCGCAGGGCGGCCGCATGAAGCTGACGCCGGTGTCGCTGCAGCCTTCCGATGCGGCCTTCCTGCAGTACACGGGCGGCACCACCGGCGTCTCCAAGGGCGCCACGCTGACGCACCGCAACCTGGTGGCCAACCTGTTGCAGAACGAGGCCTGGTCCAAGCCGGCGCTGGGCAATGTGGCCGAGCAGATCACCATCGTCTGCGCGCTGCCGCTGTACCACATCTTTGCGCTGACCTGCTGCGCGATGTGGGGCACGCGGGTGGGCGCGCTGAACATCCTGATCCCGAATCCGCGCGACATCGGCGGCTTCATCAAGGAGCTGAGCAAGTACAAGTTCAACATGCTGCCGGCGGTGAACACGCTGTACAACGCGCTGTTGAACCATCCGTCGTTCGGCAACCTGGACTTCTCGGGACTGAAGATCTGCAACGGCGGCGGCATGGCGGTACAGCAAGCCGTCAACGATAAATGGCTGAAGGTGACTGGCGTATCCATCATCGAAGGCTATGGCCTGTCCGAAACGTCGCCGGTGGCTACCTGCAACCGCGCCGACAGCCAGGCCTTCACCGGCACCATCGGCTTGCCGGTGCCGTCGACCGACATCGCTATCCTCGATGACGACGGCAATGAAGTGGCGCTGGGCCAGCCGGGCGAGATCGCGATCCGCGGCCCGCAGGTGATGGCCGGCTACTGGAACCGTCCGGACGAAACCGCCAAGGTCATGACGGCCGACGGCTATTTCAAATCCGGCGACGTCGGTGTGATGGACGAGAACGGCTTCGTCAAGATCGTCGACCGCAAGAAGGACATGATCCTGGTGTCCGGCTTCAACGTCTATCCGAACGAACTGGAAGGCGTGATCGCGCTCCACCCAGGCGTGCTGGAGTGCGCCTGCATCGGCGTGCCGGACGAGCACTCGGGCGAGGCGGTCAAGGTGTTCGTGGTGCGCAAGGATCCGAACCTGACGGTCGAGCAGTTGATGGCCTACTGCAAAGAACAATTTACCGGCTATAAAAAGCCAAAATATATCGAGTTCCGCGAGGAGCTGCCCAAAACCAACGTCGGGAAAATCCTGCGGCGCATGCTGCGCGATGAACCTCCCGGCCAGAACAAGAAAGCTGCATAAGACATGGAAAAGATTTGGCTGAAGTCCTACCCCGAAGGCGTGCCCGCCGAGATCGACAGCACGCAGTACCGCTCGGTGACGCACCTGCTGGAAGAGTCGTTCCGCAAGTATGCCGACCGCAACGCCTACGTGTGCATGGACAAGTTCCTGACCTACGGCGAGCTCGACAAGCTGTCGCTGCAAATGGGCGCCTGGCTGCAAAGCAAGGGCCTGAAGCCGGGCGCGCGCGTGGCCATCATGCTGCCCAACGTGCTGCAATATCCGGTGGCGATGGCGGCCATCCTGCGCGCAGGCTACACGGTGGTCAACGTCAATCCGCTGTACACGCCGCGCGAGTTGCAGCACCAGCTGGTGGACTCCGGTTCGGAAGCGATCATCGTGCTGGAAAACTTCGCCACCACGGTAGAGCAGGTGCTGGCGCACACCCAGGTCAAGCACGTGATCGTCGCCACCATGGGCGACATGCTGGGCACGCTGAAGGGCACGCTGGTCAACTTCGTGGTCCGCAAGGTCAAGAAGATGGTGCCGCCGTTCTCGCTGCCGACCGCCGTGTCGTTCAAGCAGGTGCTGGCCGAGGGTTCGCGCCTGGCGCTCAATCCGGTCAAGCAGGGCCACGACGATATCGCCTTCCTGCAATACACCGGCGGCACCACGGGCGTGTCCAAGGGCGCCGTGCTGCTGCACCGTAACATCATCGCCAACGTGCTGCAGAACGAAGCCTGGCTGCAGTTCAAGCCGCAGGCCGAGCAGCTGGTGTTCGTGTGCGCGCTGCCGCTGTACCACATCTATTCGCTGACCATCAGCGCCTTCATGGGCATGCGCATGGGCGGCATGAATTTGCTGGTGCCGAATCCGCGCGACATCCCGGGCTTCGTCAAGGAGCTGGGCAAGTACCGCGTGGCCGTGTTCCCTGCGGTGAACACGCTGTACAACGCGCTGCTCAACAACGCCGAATTCGCCAAGCTGGACTTCTCGTCCTACTCGGTGTGCAACGGCGGCGGCATGGCCGTGCAACAGGCCGTGGCCGACCGCTGGCTCAAGCTGACCGGCACGCCGATCATCGAAGGCTACGGCATGTCGGAAACCTCGCCGGTGGCCACCGCCAACCGTGTGGACATCAAGGAATTTACCGGCACCATCGGCTTGCCGATTCCGTCGACCGACGTCTGCATCCTGGACGACGACGGCAACGTGCTGCCGCTGGGCCAGACCGGCGAGATCGCGATCCGCGGCCCGCAGGTCATGGCAGGCTACTGGAACCGTCCGGAAGAGACCGCCAAGTCGATGACGGCCGACGGCTTCTTCAAGACCGGCGACGTCGGCATCATGAACGAGCAGGGCTTCACCCGCATCGTCGACCGCAAGAAGGACATGATCATCGTGTCCGGCTTCAACGTGTACCCGAACGAAGTGGAAGGCGTGGTGGCGTCGCATCCGGGCGTGCTGGAAGTGGCGTGCATCGGCGTGCCGGACAAGAACTCGGGCGAGGCCGTCAAGCTGTTCGTGGTGCGCAAGGATCCGAACCTGACCGCCGAGCAGCTGCTGGACTTCTGCAAGCACGAGCTGACCGCTTACAAAAAGCCGAAGTACATCGAGTTCCGTGACGAGCTGCCGAAGACCAATGTCGGCAAGATCCTGCGCCGTCAGCTGCGCGACGAAAAAGTCGCAGCGTAAGCAAGAAAAAAAATCGCCTGCTGAGACAGGCGATTTTTTTTATCCTAGTGGTGGTGTTCGAAACGCGGCCCTTTCTTGATGCAAGCGAGCCGCTTGTCCTTCATGGCGGCGGCCAGTCGCTGGCGCACCTCATGATCGTGATCGATGTAGCCTTCGACATTGGCCTTGCGGGCACATGCGGCCCAGTGCTGGTCGTCGACATCCTGCAGCCTCTCAAACTCGGCCAGTGACAGCACGACCACGGGATCGCGGTCGGCCTGTTCCACAACTATCGTCTGTGTCAGAGCGCGGTGCAAATAGCTATCGAGCTCCTGAGCTATTTCACTCTCAGTGACTTTCAACATGTAGCGCCTCCATACGTTGATGGTCTAGCCAGTATAGGCGGTGTCTGCCCCAATTCAAGCGCGGACCAGGCCGGGCCGGCCGCCGCGCACCAGGAAGCTGGCGGCGGTGCCGATGGGGCTGGCCGCATCGTTCACATCGTCCAATGCCAGGAACAGCACGGTGGTGTCGGCCGGCGTGATGTTGAGCAGCATGAAGCCGCGCTTGTCGCTGCGGCCGTACTTGATGCTGTGGTTCATGGCGACATACTGCTCGGTGCGTGCCTGCGGCCGCGACGGCGACGTCACCGAGGTGCCGACGAACTCCGTCGCGATGACCGGGTTGGCTGCTGAGCGCGCCCGCGTGGGAATGCGGTTCAGTTCGGCGGCGAAGAAGCTGTGCACGTCGCCGCCCAGTATCAGCGGATTGGCGGCCTTGCTGGCGTGCAGCGCGTCGAACAGGCGCTGGCGCGCGGCCGGATAACCGTCCCAGCCGTCGGTCCAGAAGCGGCCGTCGGATTCCTTGATGATGGGCACCTGGCTGTTCTGCGCCATCAGCGTCTGCTGGGCCAGGATGTTCCAGCGCGCCTGTGACGACGCCAGTCCCTGGTCCAGCCAGCGCTGCTGTTCTTCACCGAGCATGGTGCGGCTTGCATCGCCGAGCTCGGCACACTCGCGCCTGAGCACCGAGCTGGACCCGCCGCGCCCGGCCGGCGTGCAGGCGTGGCGCGAGCGGTACTGGCGGTCGTCGAGCACGTGGAAGCGCGCCAGACGGCCCCAGTCGTAGCGCTGGTACATGCGCAGCCGGGCGAAGTCGGCCGGCGGCAGGCGCAGCGGCATGTGTTCGTAGAAGGCCTGGTACGCGGCGGCGCGGCGCTCAGCGAAGCGCGGGTCCAGCCGCTCGTCGCGGTCGCCGCCGTAGTCGTTGGCGACCTCGTGGTCGTCCCACGTCACGATCCACGGCGCGGCCAGGTGGGCGGCTTGCAGATCGCGGTCGGTCTTGTACTGGGCGTAGCGGGCGCGGTAGTCGGCCAGCGTGAAGCTCTCAGCGGTCCGTAGCGCGGTTTGCGGATGCCTGAGCTGGTATGGCCCCCACTCGTAGATGTAATCGCCCAGGAAGGCCACCAGATCGGGCGCAGCGGCCGCGATGTGGCGGTGCGCGGCGTAGCTGCCGAACTCCCAGTGCTGGCAGGAGGCCACGGCCAGTTTCAGCTGGTCCGGCATGGCGTTGGCGGCGGGCGCGGTGCGCGTGCGGCCGACGGGACTGACGGCGTCGCCCAGCATGAAGCGGTACCAGTACCAGCGCGCCGGCGCCAGGCCGGTGACGTCGACGTGCACGCTGTGCGCCAACTCCGGCGTGGCGCTGGCCGCGCCCTTGGCGACGATGCGGCTGAAGCGCTCGTCCTCTGCCACTTCCCAGCGCACGCTGAACGCCAGCGGCGGCGTGGCTGCGGCGTTCAGGGGATCGTGCAGGATGCGGGTCCAGATGACGACGGCGTCCGGCAGCGGCGAGCCGGAGGCGACGCCGAGGCTGAACGGATAGGCGTTGCTGGCGCTGGAGGGCGCGGCGTGGATGCCGCCGGCGCCGCAGGAAGCGGCCAGCGCGGCGAGACGCCCGGCGGTATGGAGAAAGGCGCGGCGGGGCTGTTGCATGCCGCGGCGGATCAGGAACGGATCAGCGTTTCGATAGGCGGCACCTTGCGCGGCTTGCGATCCGAATCGGTGGCGACGTAGGTCAGCGTGGCTTCGGTGACTTTGACGGTGCAGGCTTGCAGGCGGTTGCGCTCGGCGTACACCTCGACGTTGACGGTAATGGACGTATTGCCAACCTTGACAATATCAGCATAAAACGACAGCAGGTCGCCGACAAACACGGGATTCTTGAACACGAAGGAGTTCACCGAAATGGTCGCGACGCGGCCGTTGGCGCGGCGCGTGGCCGGCAGCGAGCCGGCGATGTCGACCTGCGCCATGATCCAGCCGCCGAATACGTCCCCGTAGACATTGGCGTCCGAGGGCGCCGGCATCATGCGCAATTCCGGCATTTTCCCTGCGGGCAGGCCGCGGTTGACGGTTTCGACTTTGATGGGAGGGGTGTTTTGGGGCGTGGTCATCGTGAATTCTCTTGAAGGGCTACAATTACCGGGATTGAACCATAAAAAGCCGACATCCGCCATGCGACGTACTACGTACTCCCCGAACACCCCGCCAGCCAACGCCAGCAATGCCGCGCCCCCGCGCAGCGACACGGCCACGCTGAAAACACTCTTCCCCTACCTGTGGGTCTACAAATGGCGCGTGCTGCTGGCGCTGGGCTGCCTGGTCGGCGCCAAGCTGGCCAACGTCGGCGTGCCGGTGGTGATGAAAAGCCTGATCGACAGCTTGAGCGTGTCGCCCTCGCATCCGCAGGCGCTGCTGGTGCTGCCGCTGGGCGCGCTGGTGGCCTACGGCGTGCTGCGCGTGTCGACCACGCTGTTCACCGAGCTGCGCGAGTTCCTGTTCGCGCGCGTCACGCAGCGCGCCGTGCGCACCATCGCGCTGCAGGTGTTCCGCCATCTGCATGCGCTGTCGCTGCGCTTCCACCTGAACCGCCAGACCGGCGGCATGACGCGCGATATCGAACGCGGCACGCGCGCCGTCGGTTCGCTGATCTCCTACACGCTGTTCAACATCCTGCCGACGCTGGTGGAGATCACGCTGGTGCTGGGCTACCTCGTCACGCACTACGACATCTGGTTCTCGGTGATCACCTTCGTCGCGCTGGTGACGTACATCTCGTTCACCATCTTCATCACCGACTGGCGCACGCACTTCCGCCGCACGATGAACGACCTCGATTCGAAGGCCAACACCAAGGCCATCGATTCGCTGATCAACTACGAAACCGTGAAGTACTTCGGCAACGAGGACTACGAGGCCAAGCGCTATGACGAGGGCTTGCAGCGCTACGAATCGGCCGCCGTCAAATCGCAGACATCGCTGTCGTTGCTGAACACCGGACAGTCGCTGATCATCGCCACCGCCGTCACGCTGATCCTGTGGCGAGCGACGCAGGGCGTCATCGACGGCAAGATGACGCTGGGCGACCTGGTGCTGGTGAACGCCTTCATGATCCAGCTATACATCCCGCTGAACTTCCTCGGCGTGATCTACCGCGAGATCAAGCAAAGCCTGGCGGATATGGAGAAGCTGTTCGCGCTGCTGGACCAGAACCGCGAAGTGGCCGATGCGCCGGACGCTCAGCCGCTGGCGACACGCGGTGCCGAGGTGCGCTTCAACCATGTGGACTTCAGCTACGAATCCAAGCGCCAGATCCTGTTCGATGTGGACTTCACCATCGCGCCGGGGACGACGACGGCGGTGGTGGGCCACAGCGGCTCGGGCAAGTCGACCTTATCCCGCCTGTTGTTCCGCTTCTACGAGGTCAACGCCGGCGGCATCACCATCGACGGCCAGGACCTGCGCGCCGTCACGCAGGACACGCTGCGCCACGCGATCGGCATCGTGCCGCAGGATACGGTGCTGTTCAACGACACCATCGAATACAACATCGCCTACGGCCAGCCCGGCGCGTCGAAGGAGCAGATCGTGGCGGCGGCGCGCGCGGCGTCGATCCACGATTTCATCGACAGCCTGCCGGACGGCTACGCGACCATGGTCGGCGAGCGCGGCCTCAAGCTCTCCGGCGGCGAGAAGCAGCGCGTGGCGATCGCCCGCACGCTGCTGAAGAACCCTGCCATCCTGATCTTCGACGAGGCCACGTCCGCGCTGGACTCCAAGGCCGAGCAGGCGATCCAGGCGCAGCTGAAGGAAATCGCCAAGAGCCGCACGACCATGGTGATCGCGCACCGCCTGTCCACGGTGGCCGATGCGCAGCAGATCCTGGTGCTGGACCATGGCCGCATCGTCGAACGCGGCACGCACCAGTCGCTGCTGGCGGCGGATGGCTTGTACGCGCAGATGTGGCAGCGGCAGCAGGCCAAGGCCGATGAAGAATTGGCGTCGTCGCCCGACGACGTCGTGGATGCAGTCTAACTAAGGAAGCGACTATGAAGTCTCGTTTTGCGCTGGGTGCGGTAACTGTCTTGATGGCTTGTGTTCAGAATGCGTATGCCGACCCAACGGAGCCGCAGTTCCGCGCCCTGTACAAGGAGCTGGTCGAAACCAATACCACGCTGTCGTCGGGCAGCTGCACGCTGGCGGCGGAACGGATCGCGGCGCGCCTGAAGACGGCGGGCTACGCCGATACGCAGCTGCACCTGTTTGCCGATCCGGCGCATCCGAAGGAGGGCGGGCTGGTGGCCGTGCTGCCGGGCAGCGATGCCAAGGCCAAGGCCATCCTGCTGCTGGCGCATATCGACGTGGTCGAGGCCAAGCGCGAGGACTGGGTGCGCGATCCGTTCACGCTGATCGAGGAAGACGGCAAGTTCTACGCGCGCGGCGCGCTGGACGACAAGGCGCAGGCGGCCATCTGGGCCGACACGCTGGTGCGCTTCAAGCAGGAAGGCTACGTGCCGCGCCATACGCTGAAGATGGCGCTGACCTGCGGCGAGGAGACCGGCGGCGCCTTCAACGGCGCCGAGTGGCTGACCAAGAACCGCCGTGAACTGATCGACGCCGGTTTCGCCATCAACGAAGGCGCGGGCGGCGAGCTCGATGCGGCGGGCAAGCGCGTGTCGATGACGGTGCAGGCGGGCGAGAAGGTGTCGCAGAACTACCGGCTGGAAGTGATCAACCGGGGCGGCCACAGTTCGCGCCCGCAAAAGGATAATGCGATCTACCATCTGGCCGGCGCGCTGAAGAAGATCGAGGGCTATACCTTCCCGATCCAGCTGGCCGACGGCAGCCGTGGCTATTTGACCGGCATGTCGAAGATCCAGGCGGCCGAAGGCCACAAGGACGTGGCGGCGGCGATGCTGGCGGTGGTGAAGAATCCGAAGGATGCCAAGGCGGTGGCGCTGGTTTCCGGCCGCGACACCAGCTGGGGCGCGATGCTGCACACGACCTGCGTGGCGACCATGCTGGACGCGGGCCACGCCACCAACGCGCTGCCGCAGCGCGCCCGCGCCAACATCAACTGCCGCATCTTCCCCGGCGTGACGCAGGAGACGGTGCGCGAGGCGCTGATGAAGGCGATCAACGATCCGGCGGTGAAGGTGGAGACGCTGGAAATACGCGGCGAGAACTCGGCGCCGCCTGAGCTGACCCGCGCCATCATGGAGCCGGTCGAGAAGCTGACCGCGAAGATGTGGCCTGGCGTGCCGGTGCTGCCCATCCTGCAATCGGGCGCGACCGACGGCCAGTTCCTGAACGCCGCCGGCATTCCGACCTACGGCATCAGCGGCATCTTCCTGACGCCGGACCTGGGCAACATCCACGGCCTGAACGAATACATCGGCGTGCAGTCGCTGATGGAAGGCCGTACCTTCCTGTACGACCTGGTGAAAGTCTACGCCGGCCAGAACTAAGCCCATGCGCCTTGCTCCGCCTGCTTGCTCTGAGGCGTCGCAGCGTTGTTCTTCAGACTTTTCGGCAGCGAGGCTTTCAACGTCATCATATTGGTGACGCTGGTGTCTGTCCTTATCGACAATGTGCGGTTGCGGCGCAGATTGCGCGCCAAGCTTGGCTCTGACGAAAAAAAAGGCCACCTCGCTGAATGAGGTGGCCTTCTTGTTGGTGTGTCGTATTTCTTATGCGGCTTTGACTAACTCGACTTCGCCGGGAGCGGCCAGTTCACCCTCCCATTTGGCCACGACTGCGGTAGCCACGCCGTTGCCGATGACGTTGGTCGCGGAGCGCGCCATGTCGAGGAAGTGGTCGATGCCCAGCAACAGCAGCATGCCCGCTTCCGGAATGTTGAACTGACCCAGCGTCGCGGCGATCACCACCAGCGATGCGCGCGGCACGCCGGCCATGCCTTTGGAGGTCAGCATCAGCACCATCATCATGGTCATCTGCTGGCCCAGCGACATCTCGATGCCGTATGCCTGCGCGATGAACACGGTGGCGAAGGTGCAGTACATCATCGAGCCGTCCAGGTTGAACGAGTAGCCGATCGGCAGCACGAAGGCAGCCAGGCGGTTACGCACGCCGAAACGCTCCAGGCCTTCCAAGGTCTTCGGATAGGCCGCTTCGCTCGACGCGGTCGAGAAAGCCAGCAGCGCCGGGCTGCGCAGTTCCTTGATCAGGCTGAAGATGCGGCCTTTCAGGAAGATGAAGCCGATGAAGATCAGCAGCGCCCACAACAGGACGATGCCGAAGTAGAACTCGGCCATGAACACGCCATAGGTCGACAGCACGCCCAGGCCATTCTTGGCGATCACGCCCGACACGGCCGCGAACACGGCGATCGGCGCGAACTTCATCACGTAGCCGGTTACTTTCAGCATCACGTGGGCCACGCCGTCCAGCGCGGCGACCATGACGTTGGCTTTTTCGCCAACCGCCGCAGCGGCCGAACCGAAGAACAGCGAGAAGATCACGATCTGCAGGATCTCGTTCTTGCTCATGCCTTCGACGATGGAGGCCGGCACCAGGTGGGTGACGAATTCCTTCAGCGTCAGGCCGGTGGTGACGATGTCGACCTTGGCGGTGGTGGCGGCCATGTGGCCCAGCAGCGCGTCGCCCGGACGGAACAGGTTGACCAGCACCAGGCCCAGGCTCAGCGACATCACCGAGGCGATGAAGAACCAGCCCAGCGTCTTGATGCCGATGCGGCCCACTTCGGAGGCGTCGCCCATTTTGGCGATGCCGCACACCAGCGTGGAGAACACCAGCGGGGCGATAATCATCTTGATCAGACGCAGGAACAGCGTGGTGATCAGCGACATGTAATCGGCGAATTCGACCGGTTTGGCCAGGTTGGTGTTGGCCAGGTAGCCGGCAAAGATGCCTAGCGCCAGTCCGACTAGGATGTAGGTGGTCAATCGGCTTTGTTTCTGCATGGTGTGCGTTTCCTGTGGTAGTGTCTCTCTGGGCCTGCGCAGAGGGCGGGGTGTCCGCCGCTGCTGTGGTTCTGCATTGGCTGCAACCGGTATTTTATGGTCCGGCTGGTGAAACTATTGGCAAGTTCCGCAGTATCCTTGTGGGCAGAGGCGCTGTCAAGCGCATGTAGGGCCGCGCCCACGCGGGTTCGGGCCGGTTTTTTTATTCAGCGTACATATGATCGAAATCAACAACGTCAGTAAGTGGTATGGCCAATTTCAGGTGCTGGGCGATTGCAGCACCCGGGTCGAGAAGGGGGATGTGATGGTGATTTGCGGCCCCTCAGGCTCCGGCAAATCGACGCTGATCAAGACGGTCAACGGCCTGGAACCGTTCCAAGAGGGGCAAATCAGGGTCGACGGCATCTCCGTCGGCGCCAAAAACACCGATTTACCGGCGCTGCGGGCCCGGATCGGCATGGTTTTCCAGAATTTCGAGCTGTTTCCCCATTTATCCATCCGCGACAACCTGAACCTGGCCCAGGTCAAGGTGCTGGGCCGCAGCGTCGACGAAGCCACCGAGCGCGGCCTGCGCTACCTGGACCGGGTCGGCCTGCTGGCGCAGCAGGACAAGTTCCCCGGCCAGCTGTCCGGCGGCCAGCAGCAGCGCGTGGCCATCGCCCGGGCGCTGTCGATGGACCCGATCGCCATGCTGTTCGACGAGCCCACCTCGGCGCTGGACCCGGAAATGATCAACGAAGTGCTGGACGTGATGGTCGGCCTGGCGCAGGAAGGCATGACCATGATGGTGGTCACGCATGAAATGGGCTTTGCCCGCAAAGTGGCCAACCGCGTGGTGTTCATGGACCAGGGCCGCATCCTGGAGGATTGCAGCAAGGAAGAGTTCTTCGGCGCGCCGCGTTCGGAACGGGCGCGGGATTTCCTGGCGCGCATCATTCACTAAAAAATGCACTTATGACAATTCTCAAGCCGCTCGCCGGCGCCATGCTGGCGCTGGGACTGCTGGGCGCCGCCCACGCAGCCGATAAAATCGCCGTCGACCTGGTGCTGACCAAGGCCACGCTGATCGACGTGGCGGGCGGCAAGGCCGTCAAGGGCAAGTCCGTCGTGCTGAAGGGCGACACCATCGTCGCCGTGGTCGACGACCGCCAGCTGTCCGGCTATGCCGCCAAAAAAACCATCCGCCTGCCGGGCAAATACCTGATGCCGGGGCTGTGGGACACCCATGTGCACTTCGGCGGCGGCCCGGCCCTGATCGAAGAGAACAAGCATCTGCTGGCGCTGTACCTCGCCAACGGCATCACCGCCGTGCGCGACTGCTCCGGCGACCTGCCGGACACGGTGCTGGCCTGGCGCGGCCAGATCCAGGCCGGCCAGCTGGAGGGGCCGACCATCTTCACCTCCGGCGCCAAGCTGGAAGGCTACAAGCCGCTGTGGAAGGGCACCATCGAAGTCGGCACGCCGGAAGAGGTGAGCAAGGCGCTGGACGGCCTGCAGGCGCAGAAAGTCGATTTCGTCAAAATCACCGAGAACACGCTGAAGCCGGAGATTTACCTGGAAGCGCTGCGCCAGGCCAGGGAGCGCGGCATGCGCACCTCCGGCCACATTCCGGTGCAACTGACACTGGCGCAGATGTTCGACGCGGGCCTGGGCACGGTGGAGCATCAGTCCTACCTGCTGCGTTCCTCGACGCCGAAGGAGGCCGAGCTGACCGCGCAGGTGGCGGCCGGCACGCTGACCGGCAAGGAGGCCATGAAGCAAAGCCTGCAAACCTACGACGAGGCGGCCGCGCGCGCATCGTTCCGCTACATGGCTTCGAAAGGCACGGCCGTGGTGCCGACGCTGTCGGTGTCGCGCGTGGTGGCTTACCTGGACCGCGACGACCACTCGCACGATCCGGCCTTGCAGTACATCGGCAAAGGCCTGCGCGCCACCTACGACTGGCGCGTGCAGCGCGCCGCGCAGGACAACGCGGAAGCGATCGCGCAGCGCAAGGCGGTCTTCGAGAAGTCGGCGTCGCTGCTGCCGTTGCTGGCGCAGGAGGGCGTGAGCATCATCGCCGGCACGGATGCTGGCTTTTTGAATTCCTACGATTATCCGGGCCAGGCGCTGCATGACGAAATCGGCTTGTACGTGCAGTACGGCCTGACGCCGGTGCAGGCCTTGCAGACGGCCGTCATCAACGGCCCGCGCTTCCTTGGACATCTGGACCGCTACGGCAGCCTCGCCGCCGGCAAGGTGGCCGACCTGTTGGTGCTGGACGCGAATCCATTGCAGGACATCGCCGCCACCCGCAAGATCCGCACGGTGGTTAGCCGAGGCCAGGTCTACGACCGCGCGCGCCTCGACCGCATGCTGGCCGAAACCAAGGCCTGGGTCGCTGCACAATAAGAACAGCCTCCGCGCCTACAGCGGCGCGGAGTATCCCTTCAGGCTGGCCTGCACGAAATCGATGAACAGCCGTACCCGCGACGGGATCAGGCGCGATTCGATGATCGCGTACACGGGTATCGGTGCGAAGTCCCATTCCGGCAGTACGCGCAGCAGCTGGCCGTATTCCAGTTCTTCCCGCGTCTCGGGACCGGCGGAAACTGCTATGCCCATGCCCAGTGTCGCCATCTTCCTGCACATGCTGACGTTGTTGGCCGCATACCTGCCGCTGACGTCGACGGTGACGCTCTTCTTGCGTGAGGATAGCGTCCATTGCGCCTTGCCCCCATTCCGACCCTGGATCATGCACTGATGGTTGGCCAGGTCGCCGGGATGCTTCAGCGGCGGTGCGCCGCGCAGATAGGCCGGCGATGCGTACAGATAGCGCGGCAGCAGGCCGACCTGCCTGGCGATCAGCGTGGATGGAGTCGGCGGCGGCGTACCCATGCGGATTGCGCAATCGAAGCCGTCGGTTACAAGGTCGACGCGGCGCGGTGTCAGGTCCATTTCAAAATCGATGGCAGGGTATTGTTCGCCGAAGGCCTTCAGCGACGGCGCCAGGTAGGAGATCGCCAGGTCCACCGGCATCGATACCCGCAGCGTGCCGCTGGGGCGCTCGGCCAGTTCCTGCAGCGATTCGTGGGCGATGCGCGCTTCGGCGACGATGCTTTCGCAGCGGCGGAAGTAGGCCTGGCCGGCCTCGGTCAGCTCGACCTTGCGGGTGGAACGGTGGAACAGGCGCACGCCGATTTCCTTCTCCAGCTCCGAGATGCGGCGCGACAGCGTGGAATTGGGCATGTCCAGCGTCTCGGCCGCACGCCGGAAGCCCCGGGCGTTGGCGACCGCCACGAACAGCTCCATGCTCGACAAGAGTGACATAACGATTGCTCCATCAGTGGATCAGTGATTTCATTTTAAGCTATTTATCCCAATGGAGAATCAATGGATGATGGCTGCACATTCACTCACTTAGCGAGGCTCTCCATGAACACCTTATCGACAGCAGTGCAAATCGGCCGTTACACCCTGCGCAACCGCATGGTCATGGCGCCCATGACCCGTTCGCGCGCCAACGATGCGGACGGCGTGCAGTCCGACCTGGCAGTCACCTACTACCGCCAGCGCGCCACGGCCGGTTTGATCGTCACCGAAGGCGTGTTCCCCAGCGCGATGGGCAAAGGCTATGTGCGCACGCCGGGCATCCACACCGATGCGCAGGTCGCGGCATGGATGCAGGTGGCGGATGCGGTGCACGCCGAAGGTGGCCGCATCTTCATGCAGTTGATGCACACCGGCCGCATCTCGCATCCGAGCATGCTGCCGGGTGGTGCGCTGCCGGTGGCGCCTTCCGCCATCAAGCCTGCGGGCCAGTCCTTCACCGCCAACGGCATGGAGGATTTCGTCACGCCACGTGCGCTGGAGACTTCGGAAGTGGCGGGCATCGTGGCCGAGTACCGTCTGGCGACGCGGCGCGCGCTGGAGGCGGGCTTCGATGGCGTTGAACTGCATGCGGCGTCGGGTTATTTGCCGGAGCAGTTCCTGTCGTCGGGCAGCAATCAGCGCAGCGACCAGTACGGCGGCTCGATTCCCAACCGTGCGCGCTTCATCCTGGAGGTGCTCGATGCGATGATCGCGGAAGCGGGCAGCGACCGCGTCGGCATCAAGATCTCGCCGGAGATGGGCTTCAACGACATCAAGGATGACACGCCGGTGGAGACCTACGCCTACCTGGTGCGCCAGCTTGCGCCATTGCGATTGGCCTATCTGCACGTGGCCAAGTTCAAGGCGGAGTATGACTATCACGGCGCGTTGCGGCCGCTGTTCAATGGGGCCTACATCCTGGGCGGCGGCCAGACCCGCGAGTCCGGCGAGCAGCGCATCGCGGCCGGCGAGGCGGATGCGGTGGCCTATGGCAGCGCCTTCCTGGCCAATCCCGACCTGCCGCGCCGCTTCGCGTTGAAGGCAGCGCTCAACACGCCGAATCCGGCGCTGTTCTATGCGCCGGGCGCGCAAGGCTATATCGACTATCCGGCGTTGGCCGATGCCTCCGCGAACCGCGCGCTGCGCATCCACGTCTACGGCGGGGAGGAAGTGATGCAGTGGGATGAAGTGCCTGTGCCGCGGCCTGGTGCGGGCGAAGTGCTGGTGCGGGTTGCCGCCGCAGGTGTCAACGGCCTCGATTGGAAAATCCGCGATGGCCTGGTCAAGGATGTGTTCCAGCTGCCGCTGCCGGCGACGCTGGGCCTCGAACTGGCCGGCGAAGTCGCCGCAATCGGCGCCGGCGTGGAGGGCTATGCGATTGGCGACCGCGTATTTGGCTCGCTGGGCGGGTTGGGCGCCTACGCAGGCCATGTGGCGGTTGCCGCGTCCAAGCTCGCGGCGATACCAGCGGCCATGGACGATACCATCGCTGCGGCGATTCCCGTCGCTGCGATGACGGCATGGCAGGCGCTGTTCGAAACCGGTCAGCTCCAGCGTGGCGAGACGGTTCTGATCCACGGCGCCGCCGGTGGCGTCGGCAGCTACGCGGTGCAGTTCGCGAAGCAGGCAGGCGTCCGCGTGCTGGCGACGGCACAAGGGCGCAACGCCGATCTGCTGCACCGCCTCGGCGCTGATGAAGTGATCGACTATAAAAACACGCGCTTCGAGGATGTGGCGAAGAACGTCGACCTGGTGTTCGATCTGGTGGGCGGTGAAACGCTGGACCGCTCATGGCAGGTGCTGTCGCCGCAGGGCCGCATCGTCAGCATCGCCGCACCGGACATCGCGGCGCGCGTACCGGACGGGCGCCGGGGCAGCTGGCACACCACGCATCCCGACGGCGCACTGCTGGCGCGGATCGCGGCAAAGGCGGCCAGCGGCGAGCTGACCGTGGTGGTCTCGGAAGTCGTGAGTGCCGACCAGGCGCCAGCCGCCATCGAGCGCAACAAAACCGGCCACGGCGCAGGGAAGACGGTGATCCGCTTCTAAGCGTAATGAGTCCACATGCGCAGGATGCGAACAATATGCTGATCCGGGAAAACCTCGTACACGAGGCGATGATGGATGTTGATCCTGCGCGAGTAGGCGCCCGCCAGATCGCCGACCAGCTTTTCAAATGGCGGTGGGCGCCTGAAAGGATCGTCTGCCAGCAGGTCGAGTAGCGCCTGCACCTGCTTTTTCATTCCGGCAGCCGCGGCCTTCTTTGCATCCTTCTGCGCCTGGTGGGAGTACACCAGTTGCCAGCTCACCAGATCAATTCCTTGTCGCTGTCGCCCAGAGGCTCTGCCCGCGCGGCGAGGATGGACTCGCGCATTCCCGGCACCGACAGCAAGTACAGCGTTTCCTGGATTGCTTGCCAGTCATCTGCGGAGACGAGCACGGCGTTGTTGCGCTTGCCGGTGATGGTGATGGGTTGGTGGCTGGCTGCGGTTTCGTCGATCAGGTTATAGAGCCGTGCGCGTGCGTCGCTGGCTGAGATGGTGTCCATGGCCGCTCCCTTGTGGTGTATTCAAAACGTACGCCTTAACGTACGCACTGTCAAGCGGACGGCGCAAGAGGGTAAAATGGCGGTATTCGTCATTGATAGCCTGAAAGCCCGCCGCCATGTCCGACCTCGAACACACCCCAGACAGCATCACCATCGCCCGTCCCGACGACTGGCATTTGCACCTGCGCGACGGCGCCACTCTGGCCAGCGTGCTGCCGCATAGCGCCCGCCAGTTCGGCCGCGCCATCGTGATGCCCAATCTGAAGCCGCCTGTCACCACCACCGCCGCTGCCGAGGCTTATCGCAGCCGCATCATGGCGGCCCTGCCGGCTGGCATGAAGTTCGAGCCGCTGATGACGCTCTACCTGACCAACAACACGCCGCCGGACGAAATCCTGCGCGCGCAGGAAAGCGGCATCGTCCACGCGGTCAAGCTGTATCCGGCCGGCGCCACCACCAACTCGGACGCGGGCGTGACCGACCTGTCCAACTGCTACAAGACGCTGGAGATGATGCAGGAAGTGGGCATGCCCTTCCTGGTCCACGGCGAAGTCACCGACCAGGACATCGACCTGTTCGACCGCGAAGCCGTCTTCATCGAACGCGTCATGCGTCCGCTGCGCCGCGACTTCCCGGCGCTGAACATCGTCTTCGAACACATCACCACCAAGCACGCCGCGCAGTACGTGGCGGAAGCGGAAGGCCCGATCGCCGCGACCATCACCGCGCATCACCTGCTGTACAACCGCAACGACATCTTCAAAGGCGGCATCCGTCCCCACTACTACTGCCTGCCGGTGCTCAAGCGCGAAGAACACCGCCTGGCGCTGGTGACTGCCGCCACCAGCGGCGACGAGCGCTTCTTCCTCGGCACCGACTCCGCGCCGCACGCGCAGGGCGCCAAGGAAGCCGCCTGCGGCTGCGCCGGCTGCTACACCGCGCTGCACGCGATGGAGCTGTACGCCGAAGCCTTCGAACGCGCCGGCGCGCTGGACAAGCTGGAAGCCTTCGCCAGCTTCAACGGCCCGGCCTTCTACGGCCTGCCGCGCAATACCGACACCATCACGCTCAAGCGCGAGCAATGGACGCTGCCGGAGACCCTGCCGCTGGCCGACCAGCACGTGGTGCCGCTCAACGCCGGCGAAACCATCAACTGGAAAATGGTATAAGCAGTGCTGCAAGCGATAGACTGGCCGCGTCCCTGGTACGACTCGATACGCGCCGCGGCCGGCCAGCTGTCTGCGGACGTGCCCTTCATGGACACGTTCAATGCGCGCGCCGTGGCACTTGGCTTGCGCAATCACCTGGATTTGCCGATCTCCTTCGTGCCGCAGGAGTCCCTGCCTGACGGCACCGCCTACGAAGCCTTCATCGGCGCTACCGGCTGCGTGCCCACGCGCGACAATCTGCACGACTTCTTCAACGGCCTGGTATGGCTTAGCTTCCCGCGCATCAAAGTGCAGCTGAACGCCTTGCAGGCGGCGCAGATCGCGCTGGA
Organism: Duganella sp. HH101; assembly: GCF_001758795.1. Classification (NCBI taxonomy): domain Bacteria; kingdom Pseudomonadati; phylum Pseudomonadota; class Betaproteobacteria; order Burkholderiales; family Oxalobacteraceae; genus Duganella; species Duganella sp. HH101. The sequence continues at coordinate 30,592 of NZ_LRON01000021.1, forward strand.
TGGCGTCGGCAAATCGCGCGGACCCGCGCGCGACGGCGCCACCATCTTCGACGAAAACGCCGCGCTGCTGGTGGTGCGCGACAGCGCCGCCGGCCACGCCCTGACCGCCGCCTTGCGCGACCATCAATGGCGCGCGGCCTTCGTCGAACAGCGCGCCAGCTTCGGGCCGGAGGCGCAGGTCTGGCTGTTTGGCCACGCGCTGATGGAGAAGCTGGTCGCGCCGCGTAAGGCGATCACCGCGCACACGCGAGTGGTGGTGGCGGGCGACGATTTCTTCGCCATGGACCACGACGCCCGCCGCCACTGGATCGACGCCAAGGTGGCGCAGGAGCTGGCCGAGCATGGCCTCAGCACCGCCGGCTTCATGCCGATGCAGGCGTTGGGCGTGCCGGGCTGGTGGCCGGAGCAGGACGACGCCTTCTACGACGACGCAACGGTGTTCCGCCCCAAGCGCGCACCGGCGGTAAAATAGATTTTTCACCGACTTCGCCGCCGACGCGGCAGAAAGAGCACACCATGACGCAGGTAATTCGTTGGGGGATACTCGGCACCGGCAAGATCGCCAAGGCTTTCGCCACCGCCTTGCAGGACACGCCCGGCGCCAAGCTGGCCGCCGTTGCTTCGCGCAGTGTAGATAGCGCTACCAAGTTCGGCATCGAATACGGCGCTGAGCGCTTCCACTGCAGCTACCAGGCGCTGGCCGACGATCCCGAGGTCGACGTCATCTACATCGGCACGCCGCACCCCATGCACCATGAGAACGCGCTGATGTGCCTCCACGGCGGCAAGGGCGTGCTGGTTGAGAAGTCGTTCACCATGAACCGCCGCCAAGCCGAGGACATCATCAAGCTGGCGCGCCAGAAGAAGCTGTTCGTCATGGAGGCGATGTGGACGCGCTTCATGCCGGCCGTGGTGGAGGCCAAGCGCATCGTCGACAGCGGCGAGATCGGCGTGCCGGCGAATGTCAGCGCGGATTTCGGCTTTACTTCGGATGCGGGACCGGAGCACCGCCTGTTCGCGCCGGAGCTGGGCGGCGGCGCGCTGCTGGACCTGGGCATCTATCCGCTGTCGATGGCGTCGTTCTTCCTTGGCCCGGTCACGGGCGTGAAGGCGCAGGCGGAGATGGCCGCCACCGGCGTCGACATGCAGACCGCGTTCACGCTGATGCACAAGGATGGCGGCGTATCGTCGTGCGCATGCAGCTTGCGTTCGCGCACGCCGACCGAGCTGACGATTTCCGGCACCAAGGGCTTCGTGCGCCTGCACGACCGCTTCCACAACACCGAGATCATCACCGTCACGCTGGTGGACGGCGCCTCTCGCAGCGAGCGCACCATCAACCTGCCGCGCAGCGGCAACGGCTACACGCACGAGGCGCAGGAAGTGGGGCGTTGCATCCGCGCCGGCCTGATCGAAAGCCCTGTGATGCCGCATGAGGAAACGCTGTCCATCATGGGCACGCTGGACGATATCCGCGCACAGATCGGCCTGACATACAGCGCCGATAATTGAGCACCGCAAGCGCGGGTTGCGGGAACTGGTTAGAATCGACAGATGTCGTTTCCACAATCGGGACCCTATCATGTTCGTCGCCACCCGCGCTCCCTCTCTTAAAACCGTTCTGCTGGCCAGCGGCGTCGTCCTGACGCTGGCAATGGGCGTGCGCCACGGCTTCGGCTTCTGGATGCAGCCGATCTCGCAAGCCAACGGCTGGACGCGTGAAACCTATTCGCTGGCGTTGGCTTTGCAGAACCTGTTGTGGGGCGCGTTCGGCCCGTTCGCCGGCATGGCGGCGGACCGCTACGGCACCATGCGCGTGGTGCTGGTGGGCGCGGTCAGCTACATGGCGGGCTTGGTGTGGATGGCGCTGGTGACGCAGCCTACCTTGTTCGTGATCGGCTCCGGCGTCTTCATCGGACTGGGGCTGGCGTGCACCGCGTTCGGCGCGGTCAGCGGCATCATCGGCCGCGTGGCGCCGATGGAAAAACGCTCGTGGGCGTTCGGCATTTCCGGTGCGGCCAGCTCCTTCGGCCAGTTCCTGATGATGCCGGTCGAGCAGCAGCTGATCTCCGCAGTCGGCTGGCAGAATGCCTTTTATTTGCTGGCTGGCTTGGTAGTGCTGCTGATGGTGCCGATGTCCTTCCACCTGCGCGAGCCGGCGGTGGAGCATAGCGGTCCCCAGCAAAGCGTGCGCGAGGCGATGGGCGAGGCTGTGGGCAACCGTTCCTTCCTGTTCCTGGTGGCGGGCTATTTCGTGTGCGGCTTCCAGCTGGTGTTCATCGGCGTGCACATGCCGGCGTACTTGAAGGACAAGGGCATCGCCAGTCCGGGCGTGGCGGTGCTGGCGCTGGCGCTGATAGGCTTGTTCAACATCTTCGGCTCGTACTACGCGGGCAAGCTGGGTGGACGCTTCCCCAAACGCTACCTGCTGTCGTCGATTTACTTCACGCGCGCCGTGGTCATCGGCCTGTTCCTGCTGGCGCCGTTGACGCCGTACTCGGTGTACGTGTTCGCGGCGGCGATAGGCTTCATCTGGCTGTCGACGGTGCCGCTGACGAACGGCATCATCGCCGGCATCTTCGGCGTCAAGCACATGTCGATGCTGGCGGGTGTGGTGTTCTTCTCGCACCAGGTGGGCAGCTTCATTGGCGTGTGGCTGGCTGGCTACCTGTTTGCGAAGCTGGGCAGCTACGACATCGTGTGGGGCATCGCGATTGGACTGAGCGTGATGGCCGGCTTGATCAACCTGCCGATCAACGAGCGCGCCCTGGAGCGGGGCGAGCTGAAAGCTGCATAGCCATGAAAACCTGGCTGCTCCGCGCGGCTGGCGTCGTGGTGCTGGCGCTGGTGTTCATGGCCTATCTGACGCCGGACTTCATGCTGGACCTCGCCAACCGCATCTACCTCTGTTTCTAACATTGGGGTCAAGTCTGACATTTGGACACGGCCTCTGCCGTAGCAGTCGCTACGGCAGAGGCCGTGTCCAAATGTCAGACTTGACCCCAACTAGACTTTGAGGAATTCCTCGCGGCCGCCGAGCCAGCGGGCCAGGTGGGCTTCGACGGTGGCGGCTTTTTCTGGGGTGTCGGCGTGCAGCAGGTCGTGGGCGACGTCGCGTGCCTGGTCGACCAGCCAGCCGTCCGTTTCCAGGTCGGCGAAGCGCAGCATCGCCTGGCCCGATTGACGGGCGCCGAGGAATTCGCCGGGGCCGCGTATCTCCAGGTCGCGCCGAGCGATCTCGAAGCCGTCGGTGGTTTCGCGCATCGTCATCAGGCGCTGCTTGGCGACGCCGCCCAGCGGGCTTTGATACAGCAGCAGGCACACCGAGGCCGCCGTGCCCCGTCCCACCCGTCCGCGCAACTGGTGCAGCTGCGACAGGCCGAAGCGCTCCGCATGCTCGATCACCATCAGCGACGCATTCGGCACGTCCACGCCAACTTCGATCACCGTGGTCGCGACCAGCACCTGCATCTCGTTGGCGCTGAAGGCGTCCATCACCACCTGCTTTTCGGCGGGCTTGAGGCGGCCGTGCACCAGGCCTACGTTCAGGTCCGGCAGGGCCTCGGCCAGCAGCGCGTGGGTGTCGGTGGCGGTTTGCAGTTGCAGCGCTTCCGATTCCTCGATCAGCGGGCAGACCCAGTAGATCTGCCGTCCTTCCAGCGCCGCCGCATGCACACGCTCGATCACTTCATCGCGCCGGTTCTGGTCGACGGCGCGCGTGACGATGGGGCTGCGGCCTGGCGGCAGCTCATCGATCACCGATACTTCAAGGTCGGCGTAGTAGGTCATCGCCAGCGTGCGCGGAATCGGCGTGGCCGACATCATCAGCTGGTGCGGGATCGCGCCTTCAACGCCCTTGTTGCGCAGTGTCAGGCGCTGGCCGACGCCGAAGCGGTGCTGTTCGTCGACGATCACCAGCCCCAGGTTGGCGAAGTTCACCGCCTCCTGGATCAGCGCGTGTGTGCCGATCACCAGCTGCGCCTCGCCCGACTCGATCAGCGCATACGCGGCCAGCTTGTCTTTTTTCTTCAGGCTTCCCGTCAGCCACGCGACCTTGACGCCCAAGGGCTCCATCCACGCGGCGATCTTGCGGAAGTGCTGGTCGGCGAGGATTTCGGTGGGCGCCATCAGCGCGGCCTGGAAGCCGCTGTCGATCGCCTGCGCGGCCGCCAGCGCCGACACCACGGTCTTGCCGCTGCCGACGTCGCCCTGCAGCAGCCGCTGCATCGGATACGGATGGCGCAGGTCGGCGCGGATTTCGTTCAGCACGCGCTGCTGCGCGCCCGTCAGCTTGAACGGCAGCGCGGCCTGGAAGCGTTCGGACAACTGGCCCACCGTCTTCAGCGCCGCCGCGCCCTTGGAACGGCGCGCCCGCTGCGCGCGCTTGAGCGACAGCTGCTGCGCCAGCAGCTCGTCGAACTTCATGCGCGTCCACGCCGGATGCGAGCGGTCGGCCAGCGCATGCTCGTCCACCTGCTGCGGCGGGTAGTGCAGCAGCTTCACGGCCGGTTCGAAATCGGACAGCTGCATCGCGGCGCGCAGATCGGCCGGCAGCGTATCGGTCCAGTCGACCCGCTTCATGGCATCGCCGATGGCACGCCGCAGTATCGGCTGCGACAGGCCTTCGCCCGACGGATACACCGGCGTCAGGGAAGTCGGCAGCGGCGCGCCCTCGTTGACCACCTTGTACGCCGGGTGCACCATCTCGGCGCCGAAGAAGCCGTGTTTCAGTTCGCCGCGCGCGCGCACCCGCGTGCCCTCGGCCAGCTGCTTGACCTGGCTGCCGTAGAAGTTCATGAAGCGCAGTTGCAAATCGCCGCTCTCGTCGGCGATGTGCACCAGCAGCTGCTTGCGCGGCTTGTAGGTGATCTCGTTCTTGACCACCACGCCCTCGACCTGCGAGGTCTCGCCGCCGTGCAGGCGGGCCTCTTCGATGGTGATGACCTGGGTCTCGTCCTCGTAGCGCATGGGCAGGTGCAGCACCAGGTCCATATCGGTGTGCAGGCCCAGCTTGGCCAGCTTGGCTTCCGGGCTGACTGTCTTTTTGACGGGTTTGGAGGTTGAAACAGGCATATTGGAGCGTTTTTCGGGCACTAGCGTAAAATAGAGGGTTGGCCGCAGCAAAGCAACGCCGGTATTGTACGACTTGCACCGCCATCGGGCCTACCCGAATTTTCTTCAACAGTTTCCAGAAGTCCGCCCATGTATTCGCTTTCCGATTTCGATTTTAACTTGCCGCAAGAGCGTATTGCGCAATTCCCGCTGCCAGACCGCAGCGCTTCCCGCCTGCTGCACCTGGACGGCGCGCAGATCATCGACCGCCAGTTCGCCGACATCGTCGGCCTGCTGCAGGCCGGCGACCTGCTGGTGATGAACGATACCCGCGTGCTGAAGGCGCGCTTCTTCGGCGTCAAGGAAAGCGGCGGCAAGATCGAGGCGCTGGTCGAGCGCGTGCTGGACAACCGCACCGTGCTGGCCCAGGTGCGCGCCTCCAAGTCGCCCGGCCCCGGCGTCAAGATCCGCCTGGCCGACGCCTTCGACGTTACCGTCGGCGAGCGCGCCGGCGAGTTCTACACCCTGCATTTCGACGCCGACGTGTTCGACCTGATCGAAGCCCACGGCCGCCTGCCGCTGCCGCCCTACATCGAGCACGACGCCGACTCCTTCGACGAAAACCGCTACCAGACGGTGTTCAACAAGGTGCCGGGCGCGGTGGCCGCGCCGACCGCCGGCCTGCACTTCGACGAGAAGCTGCTGGCCGAGCTCAAGGCCAAGGGCGTCAACTTCGCCTACGTCACGCTGCACGTGGGCGCCGGCACCTTCCAGCCGGTGCGCGCCGAGGTGCTGGCCGAGCACAAGATGCACACCGAGTGGTACACCATGCCGCAGGAAACCGTGGACGCCGTGCGCGCCACCCGCGCCGCCGGCCGCGACGTGGTGGCGGTCGGCACCACCAGCCTGCGCGCGCTGGAATCGGCCTCGCAGAGCGGCCAGCTGGAGGCGGGCAGCGCCGACACCGCGTTGTTTATAACGCCCGGCTACCAGTTCAAGACGGTCACGCGTCTGATCACCAATTTCCACCTGCCGAAGTCGACCCTGCTGATGCTGGTGTCGGCCTTCGCCGGTTTTGAAGAGATCCGCAAGGCCTACGCCCACGCGATCGCCAACGAATACCGTTTCTTCAGCTATGGCGACGCCATGCTGCTGACGACGCAAGCACGAGCAAAATAAGGAACAATATGCTGGAATTTAAACTGCACAAGACCGATAGCAGCGGTCTGACCAAGGCCCGCCGCGGCGAAGTCAAACTGAACCACGGCGTGGTCCAGACCCCGATCTTCATGCCGGTCGGCACCTACGGCTCGGTCAAGGCGATGTCGCCGCTGGAGCTGAAGGAAATCGACGCCCAGATCATCCTGGGCAATACCTTCCACCTGTGGCTGCGCCCGGGCAATGACGTCATGGCCAAGTTCGGCGGCCTGCACGACTTCATGGGCTGGGACAAGCCCATCCTGACCGATTCCGGCGGTTTCCAGGTGTTTTCGCTGGGCGCGATGCGCAAGATCACCGAAGAGGGCGTGCACTTCAATTCGCCGATCAACGGCGACAAGCTGTTCCTGTCCCCGGAAGTGTCGATGCAGATCCAGCGCGTGCTGAACTCCGACATCGTCATGCAGTTCGACGAATGCACGCCTTATGAAATCGATAACCGCCCGGCAACTCTTGATGAGGCGGCAAAATCCATGCGCATGTCCTTGCGCTGGGCGCAACGATCGATGGATGAATTCCACCGCGGCGAAAACCCGAACGCGCTGTTCGGCATCGTCCAGGGCGGCATGTTCGAGAACCTGCGCGACGAATCGCTGGCCAAGCTGGAAGAGATCGACTTCCCCGGCCTGGCCATCGGCGGCCTGTCCGTCGGCGAGCCGAAGGAAGACATGATGCGCATCCTGGCCCACGTCGGCCCGAAAATGCCGGCCAACAAGCCGCACTACCTGATGGGCGTGGGCACGCCGGAAGACCTGGTCAACGGCGTGTCCAACGGCGTCGACATGTTCGACTGCGTGATGCCGACCCGTAACGCCCGCAACGGCTGGATCTTCACCCGCTTCGGCGACGTGAAAATCAAGAACGCCCGTTACAAGGAAGACAAGGAACCGCTGGACAGCACCTGCTCCTGCTATGCTTGCCGCAACTTCTCGCGCGCCTACCTGCATCACCTGAACCGCACCCAGGAAATCCTCGGCGCGCGCCTGAACACCATCCATAACCTGCACTACTACCTGGACATCATGCGCCAGATGCGCGAGGCCCTGGATGAGGACCGCTTCCACGCCTGGACCCTGCAATTCCACGCCGACCGGGCGCGCGGCGTCTAAGAATAACTAAAAGTGTTGTAAGTCTTGTAAAAAGATTTATGCCACCCACATAGCCGGAAGACCTAGCGCCTTCCGGCCAGTGCTAGAATACAGCGCTATTTTTTCAAACTATTATCGGAGTCACCTGTGTTCATTTCCAACGCTTACGCCCAATCGGCTTCCCCACTCGACGCACTCGGCCTGGGCGGCAACCTCGGCAGCTTCCTGCCGCTGATCCTGATGTTCGTCGCGATGTACTTCCTGATGATCCGTCCTCAGCAGAAGCGCGCCAAAGAACAGAAGGCCATGATGGAAGCGCTGGCCAAGGGCGACGAAGTCGTCACCGCCGGCGGCGTGCTGGGCAAGGTCTCCAAAGTGACCGACCTGTACGTGACTCTGGAAATCTCCAGCGGCGCCGAACTGACGGTGCAGAAGAACTCCGTCACCATGCTGCTGCCTAAGGGCACGCTGAAGGCGCTGTAATCTGGCCTCGGCCTTGGCCCGGCCCGCACTGCGCGGGCCGTATTGCATCCGACGCCTAACACTGAACGTTGAACAATATGAATCGCTATCCTCTCTGGAAATACATACTGATCGTAGTCGCCGTCCTGCTGGGCGCGCTGTACACCGCGCCCAACTACTACGGTGAATCGCCTGCGGTTCAAGTCACGAGCGGCAAATCGACCGTCAAGATGTCGTCCGAAATGAGCGCCAAGGTGGAAGCGGTGCTCAAGGGCGCCAACATCGCCTACAACGGCATCGCCTTCGACGGCACCGGCACCTACGCTTCCGTGCGCGCCCGCTTCGCCGATCCGGACACCCAGTTCCGCGCCAAGTCGGTGTTGGAAAAAGGCTTGAACGCCGATCCGGCCGATCCGACCTACCTGGTCGCGCTGAACCTGCAAAAAGATACGCCTAAATGGATGCAAGCCCTGCATGCGCTGCCGATGTACCTCGGCCTCGACTTGCGCGGTGGTGTGCACTTCCTGATGCAAGTCGATACCAAGGCCGTGCTGACCAAGCGCGTGCAAGGCATCCAGGCAGCATCGCGCAGCCTGCTGCGCGACAAGAACGTGCGCCACGCCGGCATCGACCGCGTGGGCGACACCATTGAAATCAAATTCCGCGACGACGCCACCCGCCAGAAGGCCAAGGACGTGCTGCAAGGCCAGATGACCGACCTGATGTTCGTCGACGCCGGCGAAGGCGATGCGCTGAAGACCACCATCAGCCTGAAGCCGGTCGCGCTCAAGCAAACCATCGACGACGGCGTCAAGCAGAACATCTCCACGCTGTCCAAGCGCGTCAATGAGCTGGGCGTGGCCGAGCCTATCATCCAGCAGCAAGGCCCTGACCGCATCGTGGTCCAGCTGCCGGGCGTGCAGGACGTGGCGCGCGCGCGCGCCGTGATCGGCCGCACCGCGACGCTGGAAATCCGCATGGTCGACGAGACCATCACGCCGGGCACCGAAATGACGGCGGCGATTCCATTCAACTCGGAGCTGTTCACCGTCGGCAAGGCTGTTCCTGTCGTGCTGACCAAGGACGTGGTACTGAGCGGCGACTACATCTCCAGCGCCACCGCCACCTACGACCAGAACCAGCAGCCAGCGGTCAGCATCGACCTGAATGGCGACGGCGGCCGCAAGATGCGCGACGCCACCCGCGAACGCGTGGGCAAGAAGATGGCCATCGTGCTGTTCGAAAAAGGCAAGCCGGAAGTGCTGTCGGTCGCCACCATCCAGAGCGAACTGGGTAGCCGCTTCCAGATCACCGGCATGGGCAACGCGGAGAATTCCTCCGAGCTGGCGCTGCTGCTGCGCTCCGGCGCGCTGTCCGCACCAATGGACGTGATCGAAGAACGCACCATCGGCCCGCAACTGGGCGCAGAGAACATCAACAAGGGTCTGCATTCGACGATGTACGGCTTCGCCGCCATCGCCATCTTCATGATCGCCTACTACATGATGTTCGGCTTCTTCAGCGTGCTGGCCCTGGCCTGCAACCTGTTGCTGCTGCTGGCATTGCTGTCGCTGATGCAGGCGACCCTGACCCTGCCTGGTATCGCCGCTATCGCGCTGGCGCTGGGTATGGCGATTGACGCCAACGTGCTGATTAACGAACGTATCCGCGAAGAGCTGCGTTCCGGCGCCACGCCGCAGGCGGCCATCGCGGCCGGCTTCGACCGCGCATGGGCCACCATCATCGACTCCAACGTGACCACGCTGATCGTCGGTATCGCCCTGTGGGTGTTCGGTTCCGGTCCTATCCGCGGCTTCGCCGTGGTGCACTGCCTGGGCATTCTGACCTCGATGTTCTCCGCCGTGTTCATCTCGCGCGGTGTGGTCAACCTCTGGTACGGCCGCAAGAAGAAGCTGCAATCGATCGCCATCGGTACCGTTTGGGTACCGGGTCTGAAATAACTCAGGGGTTCACATGGAATTTTTCCGCATCAAAAAAGACATACCGTTCATGCGCCACGCGCTGGTGTTCAACGTGATTTCCGCGTTGACCTTCGTCGCGGCCGTGTTCTTCCTGGTCCACAAAGGCTTGCACTTGTCGGTGGAGTTCACCGGCGGCACCGTGATGGAGCTGAAGTACCAGCAGCCTGCAAAGCTGGAGCAGATCCGTCACTCGCTGGAGAAGATCGGCTACGAGCAGCCGGAAGTGACCAGCTTCGGCACCGCGCATGACGTCATGCTGCGCCTGCCGGTGATCAAGTCGGTCACTTCGAAGGATGCGTCGCTGCTGGTGTTCAACACGCTGTGCGCGGCCGAGCAGGGCGCCACCAAGCAGATCGACGCCGTTAGCGCCAAGGGCGAGCACGTGGTCAAATCCGCTTGCACGGACGCTGCCGGCGTTGAAACGGTGTCGCTGCAAAAAGTCGAATTCGTCGGCCCGCAGGTCGGCGACGAACTGGCGCAGAACGGCTTGAACGCACTGGTGATGGTGATCATCGGCGTGATGATCTACCTGGCCGTGCGCTTCGAATGGAAATTCGCCGTGGCGGCGATCATCGCCAACTTGCACGACGTGGTCATCATCCTCGGCTTCTTCGCCTTCTTCCAGTGGGAGTTCTCGCTGACGGTGCTGGCGGCGGTGCTGGCGGTGTTGGGTTACTCGGTCAACGAATCGGTGGTTATCTTCGACCGTATCCGCGAAAACTTCCGCAAGCAGCGCAAGGCGTCGGTGCATGAAGTGATCGACAACGCGATCACCTCGACCATCTCGCGTACCATCATCACCCACGGCTGCACGCAGATGATGGTGCTGTCGATGCTGTTCCTGGGCGGTCCTACGCTGCACTACTTCGCCATCGCGCTGACCATCGGTATCTGCTTCGGTATTTACTCGTCGGTGTTCGTGGCCGCCGCAGTGGCCATGTGGCTGGGCGTGAAGCGTGAAGACCTGATCAAGCCGATCAAGGAAAAAGACGAAACCGATGGCGCTGTTGTTTAAACAACGTTATTGAATCGATAGTAGAATCCCCCAGCGCTTACGCCTTGGGGGATTTTTTTATGTCGTACAAATTATTGGCCGGTCTGCTGGCCTGCTGCGCCGCGCATGGCGCCGAACTGCCGTGGGACTTGAGCTATCAATCCGCACTGCGCGACCATCCGATCGCCGAACGTGAATTCATGCGGGTCTGGCCGCAGCAGCATCCGCAGCGGCCCATCCATCAAAAGCTGGCGGAGTACGCGGGCGGGCCGATCGAGGCGTCGATGCTGATCGAGCAGCCCGACGGCCACGCCGGCGACGCCATCGCCCAGTGGTTCATCAAGACGCGCAATACCGCGCAGGTGTGTAGCTTCCATCCCAAGCGTTTGAACGATGAATGCAAAAAGCTCGACCCGGCGCGCGTGGAGACGGCGATCCGCGATGTGCTGCACATGAGCGATCCGTGGCCGCCGAGCGGCGACGGGCTGGTGGTCGAGAAGGATTACTTCGGCCCCGGCAAGCCGTTGCTGCTCAATTACTTCGGCTACGTCAGCGTGTACGTGGATGGCGTGTCGTCACAGCGGCCTGTCGGCGGCGATGAGTGGGGCGAGCGGCTCGACAAGTCGCGCCCTGCCGGGCCGGAAGCGGGGCGCCTGCAGCTGGCCGTGGCTAAGGCCATGGAGGGCGCCAAGGCGACGGCGCCTGCCGCCGCCGTTCCTGCCCCCGCGCCATCGGCGCCGGAGAGTGAGGAGCTGAAAGCCCGTAACGCATTGATCGCCGAAGTGCAGGGCTATCTGAACAAAAACGACTACAAGAGTCTGGAGGCGCTGCGCAAGCGCTTGCTGGACCCGCAGCAGCGCACCGGCAGCGGCGTGTGGAAGCTGGCGATCTTCTACAACCAGCTGCGCTGGCGTCCGCAGGCCACGCGCGACATGGACTACTGGACCCGCATCGAGAACGAAGCCAAGGCCTGGGAAAAGCAGTTCCCCAAATCGAGTGCGGCGCGCATCTATCACACCTACGTGCTGCTCGCGCGCGGCACCGCCTTCCGTGGCACGGCCAACTACAAGGACGTACCCAAGGCGGACATCGAGCGCATGCTGTCCGCCACGCGCGAGGCGATGGGCATCATCAACACGCTTGAAAAGCCGATGCTGAAGGAGCGCGATCCCGAGTTCTACAAGGCGCTGCTGCAAGTGCTGCCGTACACGGACCACTACAGCTTCCTCGGCGTGATGAACACCGTGGCCGACGCCCGCAAGGAATTCCCCAACTATCACGAGACCTACTTCACCGCCGCCTTCTTCTCCACCGAGATGTGGGCCAGCGCGCCGGATGCGGTGGATGACATCGCCCGCAGCGCGATGTCCGTGCGCACCGGCGATTCGGAAGCGATGTACGCCCGCGTCTACTGGTACATGAGCCAGATGGCCTACGACGACAAGCTGTTCGAGAACAGCCTCGCCGACTGGAGCGAAATGAAGACCAGCTTCGACACGCTGGTGGACCGCTATCCCGATCCGTGGAACCTGAACGCCTACGCCTACTTCGCCTGCCAGGCCGGCGACTACGCGACCATGGCCGGCCTGCTGAACCGCATCGGCGAGCGTCGCGTCTACACCAGCTGGGGCAAGCGCGGCGCGCGCGCCTACGACGATTGCGCCGCCCACGCGGGCGACGACACCAGCCGCTACCTGTCCGACTTGCGCGAGATGGTCAAGAAGCGGCAGACACGCGTGTTCTACCGCTACATCAACTACGCCGCGCAGACGCGCAAGGATGGCAAGTACGGCGAAAGCATGCGCATCCTGCGCAAGGCCGAAGAATTGAACCGGGTGCTGTTCAGCAAACCGTCGATGATGGTGCAGTACCACCTGGGCCTGACGTTCAACGCCACCAAGCGGTATGACGAGGCCGTGCAGGCGCTGTCGCTGGGCTTGCAGTCGCAGCCGAGCTACGCGCCGGCCTACTTCCAGCGCGGCCTGGCCTACGAGGCGCTGGGCCGTCGCGAGGAGGCACGCGGACAGTTCGAAACCGCCGCCGGCCGCATGCCGGCCGAAATCACTAGCAAAGAGCCGGCGCAGCGCGAGGCCGAGGAGCAGGAGCGCCGTACGATGTCGGCCAAGTTCCGCGAGTACGGGATCAGCGCCCCGTTTTGATCATGTCGTACAGCGCCTGCGCGGCCGGCGACAGGTGGCCGGCCTTGCGGGTGATGAGCACCAGCTGGCGCGAGATGGTCGGCTCCTTCAGCGTGATGATGCGCAGGCGCGGATAGCTGCCCTTGAGGATCGCCAGCCGTGGCACGATGGCGGCGGCGATGCCGGAGGCCACCAGGCCCACCGCGGTCGCGCTGCGCTGCACGTCGTACTGGAACTGCAGGTTCAGGTCCGCGCTCTTATCGCCCAGGTAGCTGTCCAACAGCGCGCGGTTGCCGTTGACGTCTCCCGAGAAGATCAGCGGGTAGGGTTGGATCTGCGTCCACGTCAGCGAGCGCCGCTTCGCCAGCGGATGATCGTCGCGGCACACCAGCACGAACTGATCCTCCAGCAGCGGCTCCGACACCAGGTCGGGATGCATGCTGCCCCCCAGGCCGATGCCGAATTCCGCTTCGCGCCGCTGCACCGCCTCCGCCACGCGCGACGAGGCGTGGTCGAGGATCTTGATGCGGTTGTCGGGGAAGCGCGCCGAGTAGGCCTGGATGATCTGCGGCAGATACTGTATGCCCACCGTCGGCACGCAGGCCAGCGCGACGTCGCCGCGCTGGGCCTTGCCCGTCTCGCGGATCTCGCTCAAGGTCGATGACAGCTCTTGCAGCAGACGCCGCGCCTGCGGCAGGAAGTCCTCGCCGATGCTGGTCAGCGCAATGGAACGGGTGGTGCGCTCGATCAGCATCACACCCAGGAAATCTTCCAGGTTGCGCAGGCGCTGCGTAACGGCGGTCTGCGTCACATGCAGCGTCTCCGCTGCTTTTTGAAATCCGCCGAAGTCCGCAATCGCGACAAAAGCCTGCACGCCGAGTATGTCGATTTTCATCAAAAATATGAATGAATAGTCTAAATAAATTCATTGTACTTATATTTCGCCGAGGCGGAAAATTCTCCCTATCGAAACCGAAGGAGAAGATCATGCCGCTATCAACCATATTCCTGGTGTTTTCCAGGCTGGCGCTGATGGGCTTTGGCGGCGTGATGCCGTTCGCCTACCGGGCGCTGGTCGAGCAGCGCAAGTGGCTGACGGCCGAGGAGTTCGCGCAGTACCTCGCCACCAGCCAGATGCTGCCAGGCCCCACCATCTGCAACGTCGCGCTGATGGTGGGCAGCCGCTACGCCGGTATGCGCGGCGCGCTGGCGGCATTGGCCGGCATGATCGCCGGCCCCTTCCTGGTGGTGGTCGCGCTGGGCGTGGTTTACCAGCGCTTTGGCGAGATCGAAGTGTTCCGCCACGCGATACGCGGCATGGCTGCGGTGGCGGCGGGCCTGATCCTGGCGACCGCCGTGAAGATGGCCAAATCCCTGTTCGCCAAGGCCGACTGGCGCGCGCGCGGCACGCTGCTGCAACTGGCCTTGCTGGCGCTGGCCTTCACCGGGCTGGGTTTGATGCAATGGCAGCTGGCGCTGGTGTTCGGCCTGCTTGCGCCGCTGGGCGCGGGGGCGTTTTATTTGGTGGGAGAGAAAAAATGAACGAGCAATCTCCGGTGACGGAACTGTCGATGCATATCGCGGTGATGTCCTTGATGGCAGTCGGCGGCGGCGTCGTGCTGCTTGGGCCGCAGGTGGGACACTACGTGGTCGACGCCAAGCAGTGGTTGAGCAACGAGCAGTTCGCGGCGGCTTATGCGATAGCGCAGGCGGCGCCCGGTCCCAACCTGCTGTTCGTGTCGCTGGTGGGCTGGCTGATCGCCGGTTGGGCCGGCGCCATCTGTACCACGCTCGCGGTGCTGCTGCCTTCCACGCTGCTGACGCTGGCCGCGATCCGCTTGCAGGCGCGGCATGCGGGCGGGCGTTTGACGCGGGCGCTGGGCGACGCCTTCGCGCCGATCTCGATAGGCTTCCTGGCCGCCACCGCGTGGCTGTTCACGCGCATCTCCAACGTCGACATCCAGGCCGACGCGCTGACGCTGGCGGCGGCGCTGATACTGCTGCGCTCCAAAATCAATCCGGTGATATTGATCGCCGCCGGCGCATTGGCCGGAGCGCTGCGCCTCATCTGAGCGAGTGCGGCGTCGAACGCGAGCGCGAGCGCAGCGACGCCGACGGGCACTGGCCGAACAGCTTGCGGTAGTCGCTGGAGAACTGGCTGAAGTTGCTCAACCCCCAGGAGCCGGCCACATCGCCGATGGCGCCGCCGTCCTGCAACTGCCGCCGCACGCCGTTCAGGCGCACCATGCGCAGGTAGAGCATGGGGCTCATGCCCAGCACGTCTTCGAAGCAGTACTGCAAGGTGCGGCGGCTGACGTGCACGCGCTCGCACAGCTCGGGCACGGTAATCGATTCGCTGCGGTGCGCCATGATGTACTCGCGCGCCAGTGCGACCACGTGGCGGCGCCGTTGCAGGCTGGCCGCCAGCGCCGGCTCCACGCAACTGTGATCCAGCATGTCGAGCAGGGCGCTCAGCACCGTCTCCTGCCATTGCGCCATGCCTTCGGCGCAGCCCAGGCCTTCGGCCGGCAGCAGCTGACTCAGCACGTGCAGGCAGCGCGCCTGTGCCTGCACATCCACCTGCAACAGCTCGGCCGACTGCACGCGCTGCCAGTCGATCTCGCAGCCGTAGCGCCGTGCCGTCTCGACCAGCAGCTCGCGGCTGGCGACGATGCCATAGATGCTGTAGGCGCTCGGTGTTACCAGTTCGAATTCAACGTTGCCTGGTTGCACCATAATCCAGTCGGCGGCTGTCTGGCGGCCGTTGATGCGGGTGGCGGCGCCGTGGTCCGGCAGGCCGAACCAGATGGCGTCCGGCCACACGCGGCAGGATTGGCGCACCGACTGGCTCAGGCTTTCCCTAAACACTTGCAGCTGCGGCAGGCGCAGCTCGGTCAGCGCGCCACGGAACAGGCCTGAGCTGATCTGGTCGTAGCTTTGTTGCCAGTTGGTGAGCTTGCTGGCCAATTCGTCGGCGTCGTGCGCCATCACAGTGCGCAAATCTGGCGCACTGTGTAACAACTCTGTCGCAGTCTGGTGCATATTATTTTTCTCCCACTGTTGTTATTTCTTCCCTTGGCCGCCAGCCCCTCGCAAGTTTGCCGATTTTCGATAACGCTGGCATTTGGCTGGCTCCTATACTCGATTCTGCTGCAACTTCCATACCAGACGCGCTTTACCTTAGGGAGAATCACATGAATGCAAAACAGGCGGCCGGGCAACCGGCGCTGCAACAGTCGCTAGGCACCTTCCAGTTGTGGGGCATCGCGGTAGGCCTGGTGATCTCGGGCGAGTACTTCGGCTGGAGTTACGGCTGGGCCTCGGCGGGGACGCTGGGCTTCACCATCACCGCGCTGTTCATCGCGGCCATGTACGCCACCTTCATCTTCAGCTTCACCGAGCTGACCACCTCGATCCCGCACGCGGGCGGCCCGTTCGCCTACAGCAAGCGCGCCTTCGGCCCGACCGGCGGCTACCTGGCCGGCGCGGCCACGCTGATCGAGTTCGTGTTCGCGCCGCCGGCGATTGCGCTGGCCATCGGCGCCTACCTGAACGTGCAGTTCCCGACGGTCGATCCGAAGACGGCGGCGGTCGGCGCCTATGTGGTGTTCATGACCTTGAACGTCGTCGGCGTGCAGGTGGCGGCGACTTTTGAATTGCTGATGACGTTGCTGGCGATCTTTGAATTGCTGGTGTTCATGGGCGTGGTGTCGCCGGGCTTCTCGGTGGCGAACTTCGTCAAGGGCGGCTGGTCCGGCCAGGACAGCTTCAGCATCGCATCGATCCCCGGCATGTTCGCGGCGATCCCGTTTGCGATCTGGTTCTTCCTGGCGATCGAGGGCGTGGCGATGGCGGCCGAGGAAGCCAAGGATCCAAAACGTTCGATCCCCATCGCCTACATCGCCGGCATCATTACGCTGGTGCTGCTGGCGATCGGCGTGATGGTGTTCGCCGGTGGCGCCGGCGACTGGACCAAGCTGGCCAACATCAACGACCCGCTGCCGCAAGCCATGAAGATCATCGTCGGCGAGAACAGCAACTGGCTGCACATGCTGGTGTGGCTGGGCCTGTTCGGCCTGATCGCTTCCTTCCACGGCATCATCCTCGGCTATTCGCGCCAGATCTTTGCACTGGCACGCGAGGCTTACCTGCCGCATTACTTCGCCAAGATCCACCCACGTTTCAAGACGCCGCACCGCGCCATCCTTGCGGGCGGCGTGATCGGCATAGCTGCCATCTATAGCGACGAGCTGATCAAGATCGGCGGCCAGACCCTGACCGCCAACATCGTCACCATGTCGGTGTTCGGTGCGATCACGATGTACATCCTCAGCATGCTGAGCCTGTTCAAGCTGCGCCGCACGGAGCCGAACATGGTGCGTCCTTTCCGTGCGCCGTTCTATCCGCTGTTCCCGGCCATCGCGCTGGCCGGCGCCCTGGTCTGCCTGGTGACGATGGTGTACTACAACCCGCTGATCTTCGGCGTGTTCGTCGCCTTCCTGGCGGCCGGCTATGTGTTCTTCCTGGCCACCAAGGGCAACCGCCAGCAGCACGCGGCTTTCGACGCCGTCTAACTTTCCAATTACGGAGCTTCATCCATGTCCAAAAAATTCTTCTCCATGCTGGCTGCGGCCGGTTGCCTGGCTTGCGCCGCAGGCGGCGCGCTGGCTGCCGATGCCGCCCCCGCTGCGCCTGCGCCAGACTGGACCAACACCGGCAACCTGACGCTGGTGTCGGACTACCTGTTCCGCGGCATTTCGCAGACGCAGGCCAAGCCCACCGTGCAAGCCACGCTGGACTTCACGCATGTCAGCGGCTTCTACCTGGGGCTGTTCGGTTCCGGCGTGTCGCACGCGGCCTACAACAACGGCAGCGGTTCGGAGATCGACGTCTACGGCGGCTACCGCTATCCGCTCAGCGAGGGTAACAATATCGACGCCGGCCTCGTCACCTACTGGTATCCGGGCGCGCACTACGCGGCGGGCGGCAAGGACATCAAGTACCATACCCAGGAGGCCAAGCTGGGCGTAAACATCGGCGCCTTCAATGCCTACGCCTGGGTGGCGCTGAGCGAGTACTGGTTCGGCTTCGCCGTGCAGCCGGACAGCGGTAAGCTGGCCAACACGCGCGGCACCGCCTATGTCGAGGCGAACTGGAATCCCGAGCTGGCGCCGGGGCTGGTGCTGAACCTGCACGCCGGCCGCCAGCAGGTGCGCAATATGAGCGATTTCAATTTCTTCGACGTCAAGGCCGGTGTGACGAAGACCATCGACAGCTGGGCGTTCTCGGCGGCGGCCACCTACAATAGCGGCGACGCCAGCAAGAACGGCACGCCGTTGTGGACCTTCTTCAACGCCGACGGCAGCGGCAAGAACGTGGCACAGAAGCGCCTGGTCCTGACGGCCGCGCGCAACTTCTAGAGCACCGGCATTATCGGGAGAGTACGGCCATGAGCAGCTTTGCACATACGGTAGGCAGCAGGACTTATCAGTTCCGCGACCTGAAGGACTTGATGGCGAAGGCGACGCCGGCGCGTTCCGGCGACTATCTGGCGGGGCTGGCGGCGGCCAGCGCCGAGGAGCGGGTGGCGGCGCAGATGGCGCTGGCCGAACTGCCGCTGTCGCTGTTCCTCAACCAGATGGTGGTGCCGTACGAGCAGGACGAGGTGACGCGGCTGATCATCGACGATCACGACCGCGCCGCCTTTGCCCGCATCGCCCACCTGACCGTGGGCGACTTCCGCAACTGGCTGCTTGGCGACGCCGCCGATGAGGCGGTTCTGGCCGCCGTCGCTCCGGGCATCACGCCGGAGATGGCGGCGGCTGTTTCCAAGATCATGCGCATCCAGGATCTGATCCTGGTGGCGAAGAAGTGCCGCGTCGTCACGCGCTTCCGCAACACCATCGGCCTGGCGGGACGCATGGCCACGCGCCTGCAACCCAACCACCCGACCGACGACGCCACCGGCATCGCCGCCAGCGTGCTGGACGGCCTGCTATACGGCAGCGGCGACGCGGTGATCGGCATCAACCCGGCCACCGACAACGTGCCGCAGGTGATCAAGATCGTCACCATGCTCGACGAGATCATCGACCGCTACGGCATCCCCACGCAATCGTGCGTGCTGACGCACGTGACCAACACCATCGCCGCCATCGAGCGCGGCGCGCCTATCGACCTGGTGTTCCAGTCGATCGCCGGCACCGAGGCGGCCAACGCCAGCTTCGGCATCAACCTGGCCCTGCTGGCGGAGGCGCAGCAGGCGGCGCTGTCGCTGCAACGCGGCACGGTGGGCAACAACGTCATGTATTTCGAAACGGGGCAGGGCAGCGCGCTGTCAGCCAACGCCCACCACGGCGTCGACCAGCAGACCTGCGAGACGCGCGCCTACGCGGTGGCGCGCAAGTTCCAGCCGCTGCTGGTCAATTCGGTGGTCGGCTTCATCGGCCCCGAGTACCTGTACGACGGCAAGCAGATCGTGCGCGCCGGACTGGAGGATCACTTCTGCGCCAAGCTGCTGGGCTTACCGATGGGCTGCGACGTCTGCTACACCAACCACGCCGAGGCCGACCAGGACGATATGGATATCCTGCTGACCCTGCTGGGCACGGCCGGCTGCACCTTCGTCATGGGCATACCGGGCTCGGACGACATCATGCTCAACTACCAGACCACGTCCTTCCACGACGCGCTGTATGCGCGCCGCGTGCTGGGCCTGAAGCCGGCGCCGGAGTTCGAGGCCTGGCTGAAGCAGATGGAAATCTTCACCGGCGACGAGTGCGCTACACTGGGCAATGCGCTGCCGGCATCCTTCCAGCGCGCGCTGTCGAGTCTGAACTGATGGGAGTCCGCATGAACGACGCCGAGCACCTGCTTCCGGCCACCAGCGACGGCGCCAACGAGGACGGCGTCGTCATCGCCAATCCGTGGCGTTCGCTGCGGCGCTTCACGGCGGCGCGCATCGCGCTGGGCCGCAGCGGCGTCAGCCAGCCGACCGCGCCGCAACTGGAGTTCCAGCTGGCCCATGCGCGCGCGCGCGACGCCGTGCACCTGGCGCTGGACCACGCCGCGCTGGGCGACGCCCTGCAAGCCTCCAGCGGCTTGCCCTGCCTGCCGCTGCATAGCGCGGCCGCCAGCCGCGACATCTATCTGCAACGCCCGGATCTGGGGCGGCGTCTGGACGAGGCCTCGCGCCAGGCGCTGCTGGAGCGCGCATCCGCCCCTGCCGGCTACGACCTGGCCTTCGTCATTGCCGACGGCCTGTCGGCGCTGGCCATCGAACAGAACGCCTTGCCCTTCCTGAAGGTGGTGATGGCGCGCCTGGCCGCCGAGTCGTGGACGCTGGCGCCGCTGTCCATCGTGCGCCAGGGACGGGTGGCGGTGGGCGACGAGGTGGGCGAGTTGCTGGGCGCGCGCGCGGTGGTGGTGCTGGTCGGCGAACGACCCGGCCTGAGCTCGCCGGACAGCATGGGCTTGTACCTGACCTGGGCGCCGAAGAGCGGCCTGCCGGACGTCCGCCCGCAATTGCATCTCGAATGTGCGTCCTGCGGGCTTGACCTACGACGACGCAGCCTTCAAGCTTCACTACCTGCTGTCCGAGTCGCGCCAACGCCAGTTGTCCGGCGTCGCGCTCAAGGATGAAACAGCCACCGACAACACCACGCTGGACGCACCGCAACGCAACTTCCTGCTCGACCTCGATTAGTCGGCAGGCGGACGTTCCGCCCACCGACGAATGAGAGAGCAACGATGAGCCGTACCGGCCGACTTTTCCTGCTGATGGATGCGATGCGCGGCTACCGCCGCCCCGTCACCGCCGCTCGCCTGGCCGAGCAGCTGGGCGTATCCGAACGCACCATCTACCGCGACATCCAGACCCTGTCCGGCCTGGGCGCGCCACTGGAGGGCGAGGCCGGCGTCGGCTACATGTTGAAGGCCGGCTTCTTCCTGCCGCCGCTGATGTTCGGCGCCGACGAGCTGGAGGCGCTGGTGCTGGGCGCGCGCTGGGTGCGCCGGCAGGGCGACGAGGCGCTGGCCGCCGCCGCCAACAACGCACTGGCCAAGATCGCCGCCGCCACGCCGAAAGACCTGCGCGACGACATGGCCGAAACCAGTCTGTGGGTGCCGCTGGGCCAGGACCAGGATACCGCCAGCGATGTCCACGTGCGTCCGGTGCGCGAGGCGATCCGCTACCAGCACCGGCTGCGCATGGCCTACCAGGACGAGCAGGGCAAGCCGTCGGACCGGGTGGTGTGGCCATTCGCGCTGGCTTTCATGGAAGGCAAGCGGCTGCTGGCCGCGTGGTGCGAAATGCGCATGGCCTTCCGTCATTTCCGCATCGACCGCATAGCAGGCGTAGAATCGTTGGGCGTGCGTTATCCGGCCCGTCGCAGCGACTTGCTGAAGACATGGCGCCAGCAACAGAACCTGCGCGAAGACTACTGACAAAAACTGTCGCGGCCCGGTCGTACGATGAAGTCCTCAACTCACCTGATGGAGACTTTCAAATGCGCTTATACCACCACCCCGCTTCCTCCAATTCGCGCCGCGTGATGCTGGCCGCCATCCACATGGGCACGCCGCTGGACGTGACCGAAGTCAACCTGATGAGCGAAGAAGACCGGCGCCGCCTGGAGGTGCTCAACCCCAACTGCATGGTGCCGGTGCTGCAGGACAGCGACTTTATCCTGTGGGAATCCTGCGCCATCATGCAATACCTGGCCGACCGCACCCATGGCCAGACGCTGTACCCGGACAACATCGTGCACCGGGCCGACATCAACCGCTGGATGCTGTGGGCCAGCCAGCATTTTTCGCCGGCGATAGGCATCATCGTCTGGGAAAATATCTGGAAGGGCATCACTGGCGGCGGCATGCCCGATGCTGCGGAGCTGGACCGGGGCGCACGGCTGGTGGCGCGTTTCGGCGCCGTACTGGAGCAGCATTTGGCGGGGCGCGAGTGGGTTGCCGGCGACAAGCTGAGCCTGGCCGACTTCGCGGTGGCCGCGCCGTTGATGTACATCGAGCAAGCTAAATTGCCTGTCACTCAATATCCGAAAATGATGGCGTGGCTGGGCCGGATTCAGCAGCTGGATGCGTGGAAACAATCGGAGCCGGTGTGGTGATAGAAAAATGCGCTTATATGTGAACTGGCGCACAGAGCGAGCGGGACGGGCGGAGTACTCTGGGTGTGTCTCCTCTGGAGGAGATCCCTAGTTTTGGACTTTGCCCGCTCCCCAGCGGGCTTTTTTTTGTTCAGAGCATCAGCACCGCGTACAGCGACTGCACCTCGTTGGCCGATTCGCTCATGATGGCGTGCAGCGTGCCTTCGCCGACCACGAAGTCGATGGTGCGCGCGCCCTGCAGCGTGGTGGCGCCCGGACGTTGGTACAGCGGCGAATGCACCGGCGACAGATCATTGGCCAGCAGCAGCGTGTCGCCCAGGGTTTCCGGCGGCAGCGCGCGCAAGCCTATCCACATCGATTCGATCGCCTTGTAGACGCCGTCCGGCACGCCCAGCTTGCTCAGCACGCCGCGGCCTATTTCCACCTCGCCATGCTCGACCCAGTCTTCGGGCTCGCCGTCCATCACTTCCGGGAAGTCGCCGGCGCAGGACAGCATGTAGAAGCCCGCCACCTCGTGCATGATGCCGGCAAACAGCGCCGTATCGGGATCGACATGCGTGACACGGCGCGCGATCACTTGCGACAGCGCGGCCACGTGCGCCGTGTGTTCCCACAGTTGATTGATCTTGGCTTGCAGGCCGGGATCCGTGACCTGGCTGCCGATCTGGCGCACGATCAGCGCCGCCACCAGCGATTGCAGGGTGCGTACGCCCAGCCGCTGCACGGCGGCGCGCACGCTGGAGATTTCAGTGCCGGAACGGTTGTAGGCCACCGAGTTGGCGATGGCGACGCTGCGCGCCGCCAGCAACGGGTCTGCCTGGATGAGCTTGGCTGCCGCTTCGACGTGGCAGTCGGGATCGCTCAGCGCCTGCTGCAGGCGCAGCGAGGCGTTGACGTTGGCCGGGAACGAGAGCTCCCCCCGGCTCGCCTGAGCAGCAATAGTCTTGAAGGCGTCGAGTCTGTCCATTGCAAAAAATTATACTCGGAATATTGCCTTGTGGCACTTCTTCTGAAAATACTTTTGCGCGACACAACAAGCCGCCTTCAGCGTCGATTATTGCTCGCTGAAGATGGCGTCGCAGCCGTCTTGCGTGGCGTCGGTGTCTTGCAGTTCGTCGGTCAGGCCCAGGTCGAACAGTTCTTCGATGGCGTTCATGAAGCTGTTGTGCTTGGTCGCGCCGATCAGGCGGTAGATTTCGCCGTCTTCGTTGCGTACGCCGATGATCAGTTTTTCCTGGCGCACTTCGTCAGGCGTGGCCTGGTTCAGCAGCAGGTTGCCGATGATGTGTTTGTCGAATTTGGCAGGCTTTTTGCCTTCGAGCAGAGTCGTTTTCAAATGATTTCCTTGGTTGAGTCGTGGGTGGACGGGCATTCGGTATGGCCGGCCGTAATCACAGTTTTAAGTTCGGACAGCGTTTTTTCAAGGGCGGCGAAATCGTCTTCGCTGTAATGCGCGAACACTTTCCCGCTTTCCCCGACGACTTTCGGGAAGACCGTGCAAAACACCTGCTCGCCCTCCGCCGTCAGCCGGACAAAGAAGGAACGTTTGTCGCAGTCGTTGCGCTGACGCTCCACCAGGCCTTTTTGCTCGAGCCGTTCGATGACGCCGGTCAGCGTGCCCTTGGTGATCAGCGTCTTGTCGCCCAGTTCTTTATAGGACATGCCGGGCGTATTGCCCAGCGTGGCGATGATATCGAACTGGGCGTGCGTCAAGCCGCTCTGGCGCACATACTGGCCAGAGAGCCGTTCATAGCTCTGTAAGCAGTCGGCCAGCAGCCGGATGCTTTTCAAAAAACGTTCACCCATAGACTGTGATTATAGCCGGTTCGCACCGGCAATCCTGGCCGGGACTATAATGGCGGACGGACATTCATAATAAAAAAACCATGCCTCAACACTTGCGCGGCATTGCCGCTTTGCTCATCGTGACCCTGGTATGGGGCACGACTTTCCCCGCGATGAAGGACATGACCGGCTACCTGTCGGCCAGCTGGATCGTGCTGTGCCGCTTCGCGCTGGCCGGCGTGCTGTTGCTGCCGTTTATGTGGCGGGCGAAATGGAATGATATCCGCTGGGGCATCATCGCCGGCGCGGTGTTGTTCCTGTGCTACGTGTTCCAGATCGAGGGGCTGGCGCCGACCAGCTCCAACCGCAACGCCTTCGTCACCGGCCTTAACGTGCTGGTGCCGCCGCTGCTGGGCGTGCTGATGGGCGCGCGGCTGGAGCGCCGCATCGTCGTCGCGCTGGTGCTGGCGCTGGCCGGCCTGTTCGCGTTGTGCTGGGAGGGCAGCTTCACCTGGGGCCGCGGCGATACGCTGGCGCTGCTGTGCGCGCTGTTCTTCGGCATCTACGTCAAGCTGATGGAAACCACCACCCGCAAGGTCGACAAGCTGATGGTGCTGACCGCCTCGCAGATCTGGACCGTGGCCGTGTGCGCCGCCGTTTGGCTGCTGATGCGCGAGGTGCCGCTGGGCTTTGCCGAGCGCAGCCAGGATTTGCCCGACTACGTCAGCTACATCTGGAAGGGCTTGCAGGTGTACGGGCTGAACCTGGTCTACCTGGGCGTGGTCGCCACGGCTGCCATCATTTCGCTGCAGACCTGGGGCCAGAGCCACAGCAGCGCCAACGAGGCTGCGGTGATCTATGCGTTCGAGCCCGGCTGTGCGGCGATCTTCGCCTACTTCTGGCTGGGCGAGACGCTGGCCTGGAATGGCTTGCTGGGCGCGGCGCTGCTGATTTCCGGCATGATCGTCAGCCAATGGAGCACCGAGCGGCCCGCCGCCGCGCTGGCTCCGGAGTAGAGGTCCGATGTCTTTCGATAATTTATCCCGCGTCACCCAGGAGCGGCCGCTGCGCATGCTGCTGGTGAACGCGGGCGAAGCCGATGCGATCACCTGGGCCGGCCTGGTGCAGCCGCTGCGCCTGGCCGCCGCCGCGCTGGGCCGCGACGTGCTGCACCTGGAAACCATGACGCCGGCGCAAGTGGTGCTGGCGCAGCCGGGCTGGCCGCCTCACAATCCCCACCTTGCCTTGCTGGTGGCCGACGAGGGCCAGGCGCCGATGGCCCCGGAGCTGAGCCGCGCCGTCATCGAGCGCTGCCGCTCGGCCGAGTACTGGGGCGGTGTCGGCGCAGGCGTGCTGTGGCTGGCCACCGCCGGCTTGATGGCGGGCGTGCGCATCGCCTTGCCGTGGGCGCTGTATGCCGACACCGAGGGCATCTCCGAGCGCGCCATCCTGACCCCGCACCTGTTCGAACTGGACGGCCGCCACCTGAGCTGCTGCGGCGGCGCCGCCAGCATCGACTTCTCGCTGACCATGATCGAGCATCTGTTCGGCGCCACCGTGCAGGCCGCTATCAAGGAGAGCCTGTGCATCGAGCGCGTGCGCGGCCACGAGGAACGCCAGCGGGTGGCCTTGCAGGCGCGCTTCGGCGCCTTGCAGCCGCGCCTGTCCGAGGCGGTGACGCTGATGGAAACCAATATCGAGGAACCGCTGTCCACCGACGACATCGCCAACCTGGTCGGCCTGTCGCGCCGCCAGCTGGAGCGGCTGTTCAAGCAATACCTGGGCAGCCTGCCATCGCGCTACTACCTGGAGTTGCGCCTGCAGCGCGCCCGCCAATTGCTGCTGGAAACCAATCATTCCATCGTCCAAGTGGGGCTGATGTGCGGATTCTCGTCCGGCTCGCACTTCTCGACCGCCTTCGGCGCCTTGTTCGGCAACACGCCCCGCGAGGAGCGTCAGCGCAAATTAATGCCTCCGGGATAGCTAGCTTTTCTGACAAGCTTACTTTGCGGCCAAAAGTGAAAATCCTTGTCGCCATTTGAAAAGAGTTTTAGCATGCCGCTTTTTATAATGGGTCCACGCGGTGCTGTGCCGCGCCTTACCCAACATTAATAGGGAATGCCATGAACGCCAAGCTCGATACGACCGTCACCACCCGTCCTGTAACTCGTCAGACCTTTGATGAAGTCCTGGTGCCAACCTATGCACCAGCAGCGATGGTACCGGTCCGAGGCTCTGGTCTGGACCTGTGGGACCAGAATGGCAAGCACTACCTGGACTTCACCTCCGGCATCGCCGTGGCGTCGCTGGGCCACTGCAACCCGGCCGTGGTCGAAGCGCTGACCCGCCAGGCCAACACCCTGTGGCACCTGGGTAACGGCTACACCAACGAGCCGGTGCTGCGCCTGGCCACCGCGCTGACCGAGGCGACCTTCGCCGACCGCGCCTTCTTCTGCAACTCCGGCGCCGAAGCCAACGAAGCCGCGCTGAAGCTGGCCCGTAAATACGCCCACACCAAGTTCGGCGCGCACAAGTCGCGCATCGTGTCGTGCTACCAGTCGTTCCACGGCCGTACGCTGTTCACCGTGTCGGTCGGCGGCCAGTCCAAGTACACCGAAGGCTTCGAACCGCTGCCGCCAGCGATCGAGCACGTCACCTATAACGACATCGAGTCCGCACGCGCCGCCATCGGCGACGACGTCTGCGCCGTGATCGTCGAACCGCTGCAAGGCGAAGGCGGCGTGGTCCCGGGCGACAAGGCCTTCCTGCAAGAGCTGCGCGACCTGTGCACCAAGACCGGCGCCCTGCTGATCTTCGACGAAGTGCAGTGCGGCATGGGCCGTACCGGCGAGCTGTTCCACTACATGACCTACGGCATCACCCCGGACATCCTGACCTCGGCCAAGGCGCTGGGCAACGGCTATCCGATCGGCGCCATGCTGACCACCGACGAACTGGCCAAGACGCTGGGCGTGGGCACCCACGGCACCACCTACGGCGGCAACCCGCTGGCCGCGACCGTGGCGCTGACCGTGCTGGACACGATCAACCAGCCGGCGTTCCTGGCCCGCGTGAAAGAAGCCAGCGCCAAGCTGCGTTCGACGATGGAAAAACTGGTGGCCGACTACTCGCAGGTGTTCACGCTGGTGCGCGGCGCCGGTATGCTGCTGGGCCTGGTCGTCACCGATGCCTGGAAAGGCCGTTCGAAAGACATCCAGCGCGCCGCCGAAGCCAACGGCCTGATGGTGCTGATCGCCGGCATGGACGTGGTGCGCCTGGCGCCTGCGCTGATCGTCACCGACGCCCAGATCGCCGAAGTCGACCGCATCCTGCGCCTGTCGCTGGACGGCATGATCAAGGCTGCCTAAACAGCACCTACGGCGGCGGACCTGGTTCCGCCGCCTTTCATTTCAGCCCGGTGCCTTGCGCTCCGGGCTTGTGCGTTAATCTGAGGAGTTCCCATGTATGTAGTCCGTCCGGTAGAACTTGCGGATATTGCTGCCCTCGAAGCGCTGGCCGCAGTGACCATGCCGGGTGTGCACACCTTGCCGAAAACGCGCGAGAAGATCGCCGACATGATCGAGCGCTCGATCGCCTCGTTTGCCGCCCACGTCGACATCCCGAGCGAAGAATCCTACCTGCTGGTGCTGGAATCGCCGGCCGATAAGACCATCGTCGGCACCGCCGCGATGTTCGCCGCCGCCGGCTCCAACGGCACCTATTTCTCCTTCCGCAACGACGTGATCCAGCAGGTGTCGCGCGACCTGAACATCAGCCACAGCGTGCACGCGCTGACGCTGTGCTCCGAGCTGACCGGCTATTCCCAGCTGTCGAGCTTTTACGTCGGCGAACGCGAACACGGCACGCCGGAAGCGGCACTGCTGTCGCGCGCCCGCCTGATGTTCGCCGTGCTGGCGCCGCACCGCTTCGCCGACCGCTTCTTCGTGCCGCTGGCCGGCGTGACCGACGCCGACGGCGGTTCGCCGTTCTGGGATGCGCTGGGCCGCAAGTTCTTCAAGATGGACTTCCTCGACGCCGAACGCGTCATCGGCGGCGCCCGCAACCGCACGCTGATCGTCGAACTGATGCCGCACTATCCGGTCTACGTGCCGCTGCTGCCGGGCGACGCGCAGGCGGCCATGGGCCAGATCCATCCGTCGGGCGAGCTGGCGTTCAACCTGCTGACGGCCGAAGGCTTCGAAGCCGACGACTACATCGACATCTTCGACGGCGGCCCGATTCTGCAAGCGCACAAGAACACGCTGCGCACCTTCACCGGCGCGTTGCAGCGCCGCGTGACCACGGCGGTGGAATCGCCCGACCGCGGCCGCGAGCCGCAGCTGCGCTACGCCGTGTCGTCGGGCTCCGAACACAACTTCCGCGCCGTGATCACGCATTGCGCGGCGCTGGAATCGCAAGTCAACGTGGCGCTGCCGGCCGATGTGCAGGAAGCGCTTCAGATCGCCGAAGGCGATACCGTCATCTGCGTCAGAATCTAAGAGTGGACCACCTATGCTAGTAGTACGCGCAATCACAGCCAACGACCTCGACGCCCTGTACGTGATGGCCACGCAGGTCGGCAGCGGCATGACCACCCTCAAGCCGGACATGAAGATGATGGGCGACCGCCTGGCCATCGCCGTGGCCTCGTTCGCCGAAACCATCCCGCCCGAAAAGCGCGACTACATGTTCGTCATGGAGGACACCAGCAACGGCCGCATCGCCGGCGTGTGCGCGATCAAGGGCTCGGTGGGCTTGACCGAACCGTTCTACAACTACCGCATCGGCACGCTGGTGCACTCCAGCCGCGAGCTGGACGTGTTCACCCGCATGGACACGCTCTACCTGTCGAACGACCTGACCGGCAGCACCGAACTGTGCTCGCTGTTCCTGGCGCCGGACTACCGCACCGGCAACAACGGCAAGCTGCTGTCGAAGAGCCGCTTCCTGTTCATCGCCCAGTTCCCGCACCTGTTCACCGAAAAGCTGATCGCCGAGATGCGCGGCTACCAGGAAGAGGGCGGCCGCTCGCCGTTCTACGAAGGCCTGGGCCGCCACTTCTTCAAGATGGACTTCGACCACGTCGACGACCTGACCGCCGTCGGCAAGAAATCCTTCATCGCCGAGCTGATGCCGCGCCAGCCGCTGTACGTGGCCTACCTGCCGGAAGATGCGCAGGAAGTGATCGGCAAGGTCCACACCTCGACCGCGCCTGCGCGCCGCCTGCTGGAACAGGAAGGCCTGTACTTCGAAGGCTATGTCGACATCTTCGACGCCGGCCCGGTGCTGCAGGCGCGCGTGTCGGAACTGCGCGCCATGCGCGAGAGCACGCTGGCCGAAATCGGCCTGGCGACGGACTGGGATTCGGCCTGCGCGCCGGAGACCGCGGTCGCCGAACCGATGCTGGTGTCGAACACCACGCTCAAGGATTTCCGCATGATCCTGTCGCAATCGGTGCCGGTCAACGGCGCCATCGCGCTGCCGGAAGCCGAACAACAACTCCTGCACTGCCATCCTGGCGATACGGTGCGCACGCTGACCCTTAATCTGAGGAAGAATCCACATGTCTAAAGCTCTGAGTAACTTCATCAACGGCGAGTGGCTCGCCGGCAGCGGCGCCGAACTGGTGACGATCGATCCGTCGAACGGCAAGCAGACCTGGGCCAGCAACGAATCGACCGCGCAGGACGTCGGCCACGCCGCCGCCGCCGCGCGCGAGGCTTTCGAAGCCTGGGCGCTGACGCCGCTGGCCGACCGTATCGCCGTGTGCACCCGCTTCCGCGATCTGCTGAAGCAGGATGCGGAAGAGCTGGCGCTGCTGATCGCCGAGGAAGTGGGCAAGCCGATGTGGGAAGCCCGCACCGAAGTGACCACCATGGCCAACAAGATCGACATCTCGGTGCAGGCCTACGGCGCGCGCACCGGCGAAACCCAGAACAAGGTCGCCGACGGCGAGGCCGTGCTGCGCCACCGTCCGCACGGCGTGTTCGGCGTGTTCGGTCCCTACAACTTCCCCGGCCACCTGCCGAACGGCCATATCGTGCCGGCGCTGATCGCCGGTAACACCGTGGTCTTCAAGCCTAGCGAATACGCGCCGCGCACCGCCGTCAAGACCGTGCAGCTGTGGGAAAAAGCCGGCGTGCCCAAGGGTGTGATCAACCTGGTCAACGGCGGCCGCGACGCCGGTATCGCGCTGGGCCAGAACGCCTTGCTGGACGGCGTGCTGTTCACCGGCAGCTGCCAGACCGGCACCGCGCTGCACAAGCAGTTCGGCGGCCAGCCGGGCAAGATGCTGGCGCTGGAAATGGGCGGTAACAATCCGCTGGTGGTGTGGGACGTTAAAGACATTGACGCCGCCGTGTTCATGGCGATTTCGTCGGCCTTCATCTCGGCCGGCCAGCGCTGCACTTGCGCGCGCCGCCTGATCGTCAAGCAGGGCGCCGAGGGCGACGCGATCGTCGCGCGCCTGGTCGATGTGGCCAGCCGCCTGACCATCGGCGCATCGGCCTCGGAACCTGCGCCGTTCATGGGCCCAGTGGTGTCGGCGGCCATCGCCAAGCGCCTGGTGCAGGCGCAGGCCGACATGGTCGCCAAGGGCGGCAAGAGCCTGCTGACCATGCGCCAGCTGGTCGACAACACCGGCTTCGTTTCGGCCGGCATCGTCGATGTGACCGACGCCAAAGGCATTCCTGACGAAGAGTGGTTCGGCCCTCTGCTGCAGGTGATCCGCGTTGCGGACTTCGACAGCGCGATCAAGGCCGCCAACGCCACCGAGTTCGGCCTGGCCTCGGCGCTGATCTCGAATGACGAAAACCTGTGGAAGATCTTCCAGGTGCGCGCACGCGCCGGCATCGTCAACTGGAACCGTCCGACCACCGGCGCCGCCAGCAGCGCGCCGTTCGGCGGCGTGGGCCAATCGGGCAACCATCGTCCGAGCGCCTACTACGCGGCCGACTACTGCGCCTACCCAGTCGCTTCGATCGAAAACAATGTACTTGAAATGCCTGCGAAACTGTCGCCGGGCATGCACTTCTAAGGAACTGAAATGCGCGCACGCGAATTCAACTTCGACGGCCTGGTAGGCCCATCGCACAACTACGCCGGTCTGTCGTTCGGCAATGTGGCCTCGTTCAGCAACGTCAAGAGCGCTTCGAATCCGAAGCTGGCGGCCCTGCAAGGCCTGGCCAAGATGCGCGCCCTGGCAGCGCGCGGCTTCGGCCAGGCGCTGTTGCCGCCCCAGGACCGTCCGAATTTCCGCCTGCTGCGCAGCATCGGTTTCACCGGCAGCGATGCCGAGGTGCTGGCCAAGGCCGCCAAGGAGTCGCCGGTGATCCTGGCGTGCGCTTATTCGGCCTCGCCGATGTGGACCGCCAACGCGGCCACGGTCAGCCCGTCCGCCGACAGCGCCGACGGCCGCACGCACTTCACCGCAGCCAACCTGAATAACAAGCTGCACCGCGCCTTCGAGCACGCGCAGTCGGCGCGCTCGCTGCGCGCCATCTTCAAGGACGAGAAGCACTTCGCCGTGCATGACGCGCTGCCAGGCACGCCGGCATTCGGCGACGAAGGCGCGGCCAACCATACGCGCCTGTGCAAGGACCACGGCAGCGCCGCCGTCGAGATGTTCGTCTACGGCCGCACCGAGTTCGACGCCTCGGCGCCGGCGCCGAAAAAATACCCGGCCCGCCAGACGCTGGAAGCATCGCAGGCCGTGGCCCGCCTGCACGGCCTGTCGGCCGAGCGCACCGTCTACATCCAGCAGAATCCGGACGTGATCGACCAGGGCGTGTTCCATAACGACGTGATCGCGGTCGGCAACGGCAATGTGCTGTTCTACCACGAGCAGGCCTTCGCCGACGAAGCGGGCGCGCTGGAACAGCTGCGCCGCGCCATGGGCGGCGTGGGCGCGGAGCTGAACGCGATCCGCGTCGATACCGCCAAGGTGTCGGTGGCCGACGCGGTGCACAGCTATCTGTTCAACAGCCAGCTGCTGAGCAAGGACAACGGCAAGATGGCGCTGGTGATCCCGCAGGAGTGCGAGGAAAACGCCGCCGTCGCGGCCTATCTTCAAGGCCTGGTCGCCAGCGGCAACGCGGTCGACGAACTGATTCACTTCGACCTGCGCCAGTCGATGCGCAACGGCGGCGGTCCCGCGTGCCTGCGCCTGCGCGTGGCGCTGACCGATGCCGAAGCGGCTGCCATGCATCAAGGCGTGGTGATGACCGAGGCGCTGTACCACACGCTGGTGGCGTGGGTGGAGAAGCACTACCGCGACCGCCTGGAGCCGTCCGACCTGGCCGATCCGGCGCTGGCGATCGAAGTGCACACCGCGCTGGAAGACCTGAGCCGGATTCTGGGCTTGCCTGGACTGTATGATTTGTAAAACACCATCTCGCCCCCATATGGGGATTTGGTGTCTAATAGCGCTCAACCCTGCCGCGCAGCCACAAGCCGGCGCGGCGCCTGCAACATAAAATACACATAACGTATTGGAGAAGCAACGATGAAACAAATGCCACAAGACCTGCGTAAACAAACGCTGGAATTGGTCAACGCCAGCAAGCCCGCCAGCGACAGCACTCAAGTCGCCGCGCTGATCAGCGCCTGGCTCGGTTCCCTGGACGACGAAGACCTGGCCGGCACCGTGCCAAACAGCCTGGCGCCGGTCCTGTGGGATGGTTTCACTCAAGCTTCCAAGCGCACCGGCTCCGGCGCGCAGATCGCCAAGCTGCGCTACGCGGATGGCCGCGGCGGCATGGCCACCGCGCTGCTGGTGCTGAACGACGACGTGCCTTACCTGGTCGATTCCATGGTCATGGCCATGCGCAAGCTGCGCGTGGGCGTCAACGGCGTATTGAACTCGGTGCTGCCGGTTGCGCGCAATGCGGACGGCGTCGTCACCGCCGTCGGCCAGGCCGGCGACAAACTCGAATCCTACGTACTGTGCCTGCTGTCCGAAGACCTGCCTGAAGCCGAAATCGGCATGCTGGTCGAGCGCCTGGAAATGGTGTCCCGCGACGCCGCCGTGGTGCGCCGCGACAAAGCCGCGATGCAGGAGCACTTCAGCCGCATCGGCGCCGAAGCCGCTTCGCATGGCGAAGAAGGCAAGGAAGTCGCCGCCTTCCTGGAATGGGCCAAGACCGAAGGCTTCGAGCCGTTCGGCTACGCCTACTACCAGGTCAAGCCGGGCGTGCGCGAGCTGGAACGCGACATCCCTAGCCGCATCGGCGTGCTGCAGGATACGTCGCATCCGGTCTACGGCACCTGCCTGGCCAATATCCCCGGCGATTTCGACACGCTGTCGAAACGCGCCCACACGCTGTCCATCGTCAAGGCCGACGTGGAAGGCACGCTGCACCGCGATCAACAACTGGACTTCATCGGCATCCGCCACACCGACGCGCAAGGCGCGATCCTGGGCGAGTACTGCTTCGTAGGCCTGTTCACCCGCGCCGCCACCGCGACGCCGCTGAACCGCCTGCCGTTCGCCCGTGGCCGCGTGGCCAAGGTGCTGAGCATCGCCGGTGTGCGCCAGGAAGGCTTCCGTGCAGAGAAATTCCTGGAGATCCTGGAATCGCTGCCGCGCACCGAAGCGCTGGAAGCGGAACCTGAATGGCTGGCCGAAGTCTGCGGCGCCGTCGTGTCGCTGTACAAGCAGCCGCGCACCAAGGTGTTCGCCCGCCGCGACGTGTATGCGCGCCACCTGAACGTGCTGGTCTACCTGCCGCGCGAGCGTTACAGCGCAAGCGTCGCTTCCTCGCTGGCCAAGGCGCTGCAAGCCAGTTCGGGCGCGCAGTACGTCAGCTCGCAGACGCTGGTGGCCGACGGCCCGCTGGCCCGCGTGTACCTGATCGCCCACGCCGCGCGCTACCCGCTGGACCTGGAAACCGATATCCAACAACCGCTGCTGTCGGTGCTGGACGGCTGGCACGACCAGTTCTCCGTACTGGCCGACGCCGTGGCGGACCTGCCGCTGCGCGCCAGCCTGCGCAAGATGTGCGCCACGCTGCCGACCGACTACGTCGCCACCACCGCGCCGGAAGCCGCTTTCCACGACCTGGGCACCATCCTGCGCAACACCGATCCGTCGCGCGTGGACGTGCGTGTGGAAACCGTCGCCGATGCGACCACCATCCGTCTGTATTCCGTCGACCGCGTACCGTCGCTGTCGACCATCCTGCCTGCGCTGCACAACGCCGGCGTGTCGATCGACCGTGAACAGGCGCACTCGCTGCGCGTGGACGGCCAGCGCCACTTCGTCACCAGCCTGTCGGTGGACGCCGCCAGCGCCGCCAACCTGGCCAAGGCCGATGTCGTGCCGGTCGCGCAGGAACTGTTCGCCGCGCTGTTCAACAACGAAGCCGAAGACGGCCGCCTGAATGGCCTGGTCATCGAAGGCGGCTTGAGCGTACGCCAGGTACAACTGGTGCGCGCCTACATGAGCTACTGGCGCCAGACCGGCACCCGCTTCTCGGTGCGCTACATCGCCGAAACGCTGCGCAAGCAGCCGGTCATCGTCAAGGAGCTGGTGGACGCGTTCCTGCAGCGCTTCAATCCTGCGCTGGACGAAGCCACCCGCACCGCCGCGCTGGACAAGCTGGCCGGCATCAAGAGCCGCCTGCCTGCGATCAACCACGCCGACAGCGAAGAAGTGCTGGGCGCGATGACCGACCTGATGGTCGCCACGCTGCGCACCAACTACTTCCAGAACGAGCAGAAGGGCGACAAGATCATCTTCAAGTTCGACACCAGCAGCTTGTCGCTGGTGCCGGAACCGCGTCCGTTCCGGGAGATCTTCGTGTTCTCGCGCCGCTTCGAAGGCGTGCACCTGCGCGGCGGCCCGGTCGCCCGTGGTGGCCTGCGCTGGTCGGACCGCATGGAAGACTACCGCACCGAAGTCCTCGGCCTGGTGAAAGCGCAGATGGTGAAGAACGCCGTCATCGTGCCGGCCGGCGCCAAGGGCGGCTTCGTTTGCAAGCAGATGCCGAAAGACGCCGTGCGTGAAACCATCGCGGCCGAAGGCGAAGCAGTGTATCGCCTGTTCATCGCCAGCCTGCTGGAAATGACCGACAACCGCGTGCTGGGCAACATCGTTTCGCCAGCGGACACAGTGTGCTACGACGGCAACGACCCGTACCTGGTGGTGGCTGCCGACAAAGGCACCGCGACCTTCTCCGACATCGCCAACGGCATCGCCGTGCAGCGCGGCTTCTGGCTGGGCGACGCGTTCGCGTCGGGCGGCTCGAACGGCTACGACCACAAGAAAATGGGCATCACCGCCAAGGGCGCGTTCGAAGCCGTCAAGCGCCACTTCTACGAGATGGACCACGACATCCACGCCACGCAAGTGACGATGGTCGGCGTGGGTGACATGTCGGGCGACGTGTTCGGCAACGGCGCGCTGCTGTCGCGCAAACTGAAAATCGTGGCGGCCTTCGATCACCGCCACATCTTCCTCGATCCGAATCCGGACATGGAAAAATCCTTCGTCGAACGCGAGCGCATGTTCGCGCTGCCGCGCTCCTCCTGGGACGACTACAACAAGGAACTGATCTCGGCCGGCGGCGGCGTGTATCCGCGTACCGCCCGTTCGATCGAGTTGTCGCCGCAGATCCGCGCCGCGCTGGATATCGAGGAAACCGCGCTGTCGCCTGAAGAACTGATGCACCGCATCCTGCTGGCGCCGGTGGACCTGTTCTACAACGGCGGTATCGGTACCTACATCAAGGCTTCGACCGAATCGCACGCGCAAGTGAAAGACCGCGCCAACGACAACATCCGCGTGGACGGCAACCAGCTGCGCTGCAAGGTCGTTTCCGAAGGCGGCAACCTGGGCGCGACCCAGGCCGGCCGTATCGAATTCGCGCTGTCGGGCGGCCGCATCTTCACCGATGCGATCGACAACTCGGCCGGCGTGGATTGCTCGGACCATGAAGTGAACGCGAAGATGTGGCTGGACGTGGAAATGAACGCCGGCCAGCTGAGCGAGGCAGACCGCAACCGCGTGCTGAACGAAATGACCGCCGACATCGAACGCCTGGTCCTGCGCGACAACACGCTGCAAACGCAGCTGCTGGTGCGCGAAGCGCAAGCGCAGGTCGACGCCGCGGTGCAGGATGGTTATGCCGCGCTGATCGCGTCGCTGGAAGAAGAGGGCGCGCTGTCGCGCGAACTGGAGCAGCTGCCTAGCGTGGCTGAACTGGCGCGCCGCAAGGCCGACGGCCGTGGCCTGACCACGCCGGAACTGGCGGTGGTGATCGCCAACGTGAAGAACCGCTACAAGCGCATCCTGTCGGCGCTGCCGCTGACGGATTTGAGCTGGGCCGAGTCGGTGCTGAAGCCGTACTTCCCGGATCTGCTGGTGGCGACTCGTCCTGCGCTGGCGCACCCGCTGGCCAATGCCATCCTGGCGACCGTGCTGGCCAACGAATCGGTCAACCGTTGCGGCCCGCTGATGCTGCGCCAACTGGCCGGCGAACATGGCGTGGACGAATCGGATGTGATCCTGGCGTGGGGCCAGGCTTGGTCCGCGCTGAACCTGGCGCCTATCTTCACGACGCTGGATGCGGATGCGTTGAAGGTGCCGCGTGCCGTGTCGATCAAGGTCGATGCGCGTACCCGCGTGCTGCAGAAGTCCGTGATCGAAGGCGTGCTGACGGTGCCTGCCGACCAGCTGCGCGCCGGTGTCGCCGAGCTGACCAAGCTGTTCGCCAAGCCTGAGACGCTGGCGCAGCTGACGCCTGCCGACGGCCAGTCGGATGCCGACATTACCTCCGGCCTGCGCGCCGAATTCGTGCAGGCCTGGAAGGCTGTCGAGGCGATCGAGGCGGTGGCGGCGTTCGTGTTCGCGGCGCTGTCGGTATCGCGTCCGGAAGGCATGGACCTGCCGGCGTTCCTGCAGGTTGGCCTGGCGCTGCGTGCGCAGGTCGGCATCGATACGCTGGAACGCGGCCTGAAACTGCCAGCCACCAGCCGTTCGCAAGAGCAGTTGCGCAGCTACGCGCAGAACGCGCTGCGCCGCACGCAGCAACGCCTGCTGTCGCAGGTGCTGCAGCATGCGACCGGCGGCCACACGGCGGCGGAAGCGGTGGAAGTCGTGGCCAACACGCTGGGCTTGTCCGGCTACGCGGCGGCGACCGATCTGGAACAGGCGATGCTGGACGTTTGGGCTTTGTCCGAAGCGACCAATTCCGGTAACACGATGCTGGTGGTGTAAGTAGATGACTGATTTGCCTAAGGCTTTGCCGGCGGGGCCATTGCCCGGACCTGTGCGTGCGCTCGCTGAAGCCGATTTCAGCGCCGTCGCGCAGCGTTTTTCGGCGGCTGGTTTTGCGGTGACGCAGCCGGCCGACGGTATCCTGACGATCAAGGCCGAAGGCGAACGTCCGAGCGTGCTGGTTTCGGTCGGCGTGCACGGCGACGAGACCGGCCCGATCGAGGTGGTGGCGTATCTGCTGGACGCCTTGTCGCAGCAGGCGTCGTCGCTGGCGGTCAACCTGATGCTTTGCGTTGGCAATATCGGCGCCATCCGCGCCGGCAAGCGCTTCATCGATGCCGACTTGAACCGCATGTTCCGCACGGAGCGCGGTTCGCTGGAAGGCACGGCGGAAGCGGCGCGCGCCGATGTGATGATCGCCGCGACGACGGCGTTCTTCGATGGCGCGGGGCCGGTGCGCTGGCATCTGGATTTGCATACGGCGATACGGCCGTCGGTGTATCCGACCTTCGCTATCGTGCCGGAGCTGATCGCGGAGCAGCCGCGCCGCGAGTTGATCGAGTGGCTGGGATTGGCCGGCATCGGCGCGGTCATCATGAACCCGGCCTCGGTCGGGACTTACAGTTATTACTCGGCCGAGCATCATGCGGCGGCCGGCACTACGGTGGAGTTGGGGCGTATCGGTACGCTGGGGCAGAACGATCTGTCGCAGTTTGTCGATGCGTCGCAGGCGCTGGACGATTTGCTGCGCGGTGCGGCCAAGCGTGAGGCCAAGCAGCAGCCGCACGTGTTCAACACTGCGCGTCAGATTATCAAGTTGAGCGACAAGTTCCAGATGGCGTTCGGCAAAGAGACGCATAACTTCACGGCGCTGAAGCAGGGCGAGGAAATCGCCCGCGATGGCGATACTGTTTATACCGTTCAGCATCCCGAGGAGCTGGTGGTGTTCCCCAACCCTGATGTTCGTATCGGCCTGCGTGCGGGCTTGATGGTGGTGCGGGTCGCCTGATCTTTACGTCGCTTTACACTCTGCGGGGTCATAGTTACATCGATTAGTTCGTTAACAGGAACAACAGTGTCCTTAACCACGGAGTAATCATCATGACCACAGCAATCAGCGGCGTTTCAAGCGGCAGCACCCAGCCCACCTCCTTCGATCCTGCGAAGGGGGCGGCGCGCTTTGCGGCCAAGGTTTTCGGCGATCTGGATGCCGACAAGGATGGCAAGGTCAATAAAGACGAATTCGTATCGGGCCTGGAAAAGAAAGGCGTGTCGGCAGACGACGCCACCAAGCAGTTCGATGCAATCGACACGCAGAAGTCCGGTTCGATCACGCAGTCCGATCTGGAGACCGCGATCAAGAGCGGCACCTTTGCGCCGCCGCGCCCAAATGGTGGTGCCGGCGGCGCTCAAGGCGGCCAGGGTGCGCAGGGCGCGCACGGTGCGGGCGGCGGCGGAAGCGCGAGTGGCGCCAGCAGCACCAGCAGCTCAACCACGACCTACGAAGCGGCCGACACCAACAAGGACGGCACAGTCTCCGCACAGGAGCAACTGGTCTACAGCGTTTCCCATCCCGACAAAACCAACGACGCCAGCAAGATCGGCAACAACGTCGACCAGTTGGCCTGAGCGTCTCGATTGCGTCGATTGCGCTACACTCGCAGTTCTCTATCTCATGTCTGGAGTTCGCGATGTCGCTATCGATGCATCAGGTTTCTGTGCCCGTGTTTGTACGGGGTTTGAAGGTCTTGTCGGATTTGCTGAAGAAGGCCGAGGCCTATGTCGAGCAGCATGGCTCGGTGCCGGATGCGATGATCTCGGCGCGCCTTGCCGATGACATGCTGCCGCTGTCGGCGCAGGTGCAGCGCGCCAGCGATACGTCGAAATTGTCGGTGGAGCGTTTGAGCGGCGTGCCCGCGCCCAAGTTTGAGGACAACGAAACGTCGTTCGATCAGCTGCAGCAGCGGATCGCCGACACCATCGCCTACCTGGAAAGCGTCGATGAAAACGCGTTCGCCGACAGCGAGGCGCGCACGATCACACTTAATTTCGGTTCGTTCCAGCCGGAGTTCAAAGGGGACGATTATCTGCTGACGTTCGCGTTGCCGAACTTCTTCTTCCACATCGTCACCGCCCACGATATCCTGCGCAACCAGGGCGTCCCGGTCGGCAAGCGCGATTATCTCGGGCCGTTCTGAATCAGCCGCGCGCCAGCCACGCAGCCAGCGTGCCCGCCAAACCCAACAGGGCAACGGCGGCGCCAGTCACGACAGGATGAAAACGCCGGGATACAGTGGGGATTTTTTGGATAGGCATGGCAGGCTCTCTTGGGCTTGGGCTAGGCTAGTTGTAACACTTGTCCCTAGAGTAACTTGACAATAATTTCCAATCTATACATCCCGCTGTATCAAAAGTAAGCAACTGTAACGGAGCCCTTGCCCCGCTTGGGGTCTGAGTTGTTTTTCTAACACAAAATTACTGTATTGCGATGGGCCGGAAGGCCCTATAATCGCTTAGTTTTTTTGCCCGTACATATCTCCCACAAGGATTGCCTGTGAACCAAACGCTGGTCCAGAAACTGACCCGTACCAAGCCGGTCAACCACACTGTAGAAACTGCTCCCTCCAGTAGCAACGGCCTGCACCGCTCCATAGGCTTGTTTCCCCTGACAATGATCGGTGTCGGCGCCACGATCGGCACCGGGATCTTCTTCACGATGGTGGAGGCGGTGCCGAAAGCCGGGCCTTCCGTGATCCTGTCCTTCCTGTTCGCCGCCATCACCGCCGGCCTGACCGCGCTGTGCTACGCCGAACTGTCGTTCCGCATTCCGGCATCCGGCTCGTCGTATTCGTTTGCCTACGCAACCGTGGGCGAGTTCCTAGCCTTTATCATGGCGGCCTGCCTGCTGCTCGAATATGGCTTGGCGGCCAGCGCCACGGCGATCGGCTGGTCCGATTACCTGAACAACTTCCTGAACAATGCCTTCGGCGTGCACATCCCCGAGGTGCTGCGATCGCCGATGATCGTGTCCACACCCAAGGGCATCGAGTTCCATGGCGGCCATATCAACCTGCCACCTATCCTGCTGGTCGGCCTGTGCTGCCTGCTGCTGATACGCGGCACCAAGGAATCGGCCACCACCAACGCCATCATGGTGATGATCAAGCTGGCGATCCTGATCTTCTTCGTGGTGATCGCCTTCTCCGGTTTTGATATAAACAATTTCCATCCGTTCTTTAGCCCGGACAACGGCGTCCACATCACCGGCATGACCGGCGTGACGGCCGCCGCGGCCACGGTGTTCTTCTCGTTCATCGGGCTCGACACCGTCGCCACGGCCGGCGAAGAAGTGCGCGATCCCAAGCGCAATGTGCCGATCGGCATCCTGGCGGCGCTGGGCATCGTGACCTTGTTCTACCTGCTGGTGGCCGTGGCCGCGATGGGTGCGCAGCCTGCGTACAAGTTCGCCGGGCAGGAAGCCGGCCTGGCCGTGATCCTGCAGAACGTGACGGGCAAGACCTGGCCGGCGCTGGTGCTGTCGGCCGGCGCCGTGATCTCGGTGTTCAGCGTGACGCTGGTGACGATCTACGGCCAGACCCGCATCCTGTACGCGATCTCGAAAGATGGCCTGATTTCCAAGTCGTTCCAGAAGGTCAATGCGCGCACGGCCTCGCCGGTGCATAACACGCTGATCGTCTGCATCGTGGTCGGCCTGGTGGCTGGTTTCGTCGACGCGACCTTCCTGTGGGATATGGTCAGCATGGGTACGCTGACGGCCTTCATCGTGGTGTCGCTGGCGGTGCCGGTGATGCGCCGCAAGGAAAACGGCAAGGGCACCAAAGGCTTCCGCGTGCCGTTCGGCCCGTATGTGGTGCCGGGGCTGAGCATTGCCGCCTGCCTGTACCTGATGTTCGGCCTGTCGCTGACGACCTACACCATCTTCATCATCTGGATGAGCGCGGCGGTCCTGACCTACTTCCTGTACGGCATGCGCAACTCGCGCCTGAATACGGCCAAGTAAGCAGGCTGGAAGCGAGAAAGCCCCGGTAACGCGCAAGCGGCCGGGGCTTTTTTCATATGCGCTACAGACGGCTTACGCTTCGTCTTTGCCCGGCTTGGCGCCCAGGTAGAGGCGCAGTACGAGGCCAGACAGGGCGATGGCGGCAGGCAGGTTTTCGATGATGGTCAGCATGGTGATCTCCAGGAAGTTGAATTCGGTGCGATTAACCGCGCGACGCCATGTAGCGCAATTCGGCGGACAGGTTGGGCGAATGACGTTCGCAGTCATTGGCCATGCTGTTCAGCCAGGATGCGGCGGACTCTTGCTGGCGCTGCGTAACAACTTCTTCAGCGACGACAGCTGGACGTGGCTTGACTGCGAACAGTGCGGCAATCAGCTGGCGCGCTGCGGCGGCAACGTTGCTTGCATAGCGGGTCGAGGTCAGGTCGATGTAAATCAGGTTGTTAGTTGCGCTCATCAGAAGCTCCATAAATGTTCGTTTGTTGCAGTGCAGTATGCGCGCCTTTCAGTAATAAATAAACTTTTGATTTGTGATACTCGCCATAAGTATTCCGTATAACTGGCGGTTTCTCCTATGAGGAAAGCGTTCTCAAGAGTAATTTTTTTAGGCTGGATTTTTTTACTGGCCGACTGCCATCGGGTATGATTACTGTCCAACTGGCAATAATTTGACGGAGCTCCGATGTCCCTGCGCACGAAATTCATGCTTGCTTTGCTGCTGACCGGGTTGGCGGCCGTGGCGATGGTGGGCAGCCTGGCCTACGTGGGCATGACCAAGAAGGTCGATGTGATCCGCCGGCAGAGCGCCGCCGATCATTTTTACGATGGCATGAGCGCCTATTTACAGAAGTACGGCAGCTGGCAGGCCGCCATCGCCGTCGAGTCCTTCGATGACTTCATGCACAGCTCGCGTGGCCGTCCTCCGCCACCGCCGGAGCAGGATGGCGGCGATGACCGCCCGCCACCGCCGCCGGACGAAGAACCGCAGCGCGCAGGCGAGGGGCCGCCACGCCAGGGCGACCGTCCGCCGCCGCGACGCGGCGGCGAGCCGCCGTACCACTTCATCGTGGCCGACCAGGATTTCCGCGTGCTGATGGGCGGTGGCGCATACCGGCGTGGCGAAGTGCTGCCGGCGTCGGCCCGCAAGGATGCGCGCGCCGTCAAGGTGGGCGAGCGCGTGGAGGCCTACATTTCGCCGGAGGGCGTGTTCACGCCCAGCAAACAGGAGCAGCAATATATCGACGCCATGCGCGAGGCGCTGGTGGCCGGCGTGACCGGCGCGGCCGCGTTGGCGCTGGTGCTGGGCGTTTTGCTGAGCCGTGGCCTGAGCCGCAAGCTCAGTCACCTGACCGGTGCGGTGCGCGCCATGCACGGCGGCTCGCTGCTGCAGCGGGTGCCGGTGGAGGGCAAGGATGAAGTGGCGGCGCTGGCCAGCGCCTTCAACGACATGAGCGAGCAGCTGGCGC
Organism: Duganella sp. HH101; assembly: GCF_001758795.1. Taxonomy (NCBI): domain Bacteria; kingdom Pseudomonadati; phylum Pseudomonadota; class Betaproteobacteria; order Burkholderiales; family Oxalobacteraceae; genus Duganella; species Duganella sp. HH101. The sequence goes on from NZ_LRON01000021.1 coordinate 73,139, forward strand.
GCTCGCACGAGGAATTGAAGGAGTCGCACCAGACCATCCTGGCGCAGGCCGAGCAGATGCGCGAGCTCAGTGTGCGCGACGCCCTGACCAGACTGCACAACCGCCGCCATTTCGACGAGCAGGCCACTACCCTGTTCAGCCACGCGGTGCGCCACAAGCGGCCATTAAGCGTGGTGATAGGGGATATTGATTTCTTCAAGCGTATCAACGACCAGTTCTCGCACGCCACCGGCGATACGGTGCTGCGCCAGGTGGGCGAGATCCTGCGCAGCCATATGCGCCTGAGCGATCTGGTGGCGCGCTACGGCGGCGAGGAGTTCGTGATCGCCTTCCCGGAGACCGAGCTGCCGCAGGCCGCCGCCCTGTGCGACAAGCTACGCAACATGATCGAAGGCTTCCCGTGGCATGAGGTGCACCCGGACCTGAAGGTGACGATGAGCATGGGCGTGTACGCCGACCTGGCCGCCGGCACCGCCGAGGCCATGCTGCAGAAGGCCGACGAGCTGCTGTACCGCGCCAAGCAGACGGGCCGCAACCGCGTCTGCTTCGCTTAACTAGCCACGCTGCCCCAGCCAGCGCCCGCCGAACATGGTGCAGATCAGCGAGGCGACGATCAGCGCGATGCCGGCCCACTGCCAGCCGGTGATGACATCGCCCAGCGCGATCATGCCGGCGCTGATGCCGACCACCGGCACGCCCAGGCTAAACGGCGCCACGCGGTTGACCGGGTGGCGCTTCAATAAACGCGTCCACATGGCGTAGCCGAGGATGGTCGCCATCCAGCCCAGGTAGGCGGCCGAGATCCAGGTGGCCAGCGGCGCGCTGGTCCAGCTCCAGCGCGTGGCCGGATCGTCGAAGGCCAGCGACAGGCCGACGAAGGGCACTATCGGCACCAGGCTGCACCAGACCATGAAACCCACCACATCGAATTGCGGCGTGGCCTGCTGGGCGCGGCGCACGACGATGTTCGACGCCGCCCACATCGCGGCGGCGGCCAGGCACAGCACGAAGCCGCCGGCGGTGGTGCCGCCTGCGTGGCCGGGCTGCACGTAGTTCATGCCGAAGCAGACCAGGCCCACGGCGGCCAGCAGCAGGCCGGCTTGCAGTGCGCGGCTGGCGCGTTCGTGCAGCAGCGCGAAACCGAAGAAGGCGGTGAAGAAGACTTGCGTTTGCAGGATCACGGAGGCCAGCGCGGCCGACATGCCGACCTTCAGCGACAGGAACAGCAGGCCGAATTGGCCGACACCCTGGCACAGGCCGTAGGCCACGATCCATTTCACCGGCAACTTGGGCGGGCGGATGAACAGGATCAGCGGCAGCACGGCGAAGATGTAGCGCGCGGCGCCCATCTGGAACGGCGTCAGGTCGCGCAGGCCGACCTTCATCGCGACGAAGTTGGTGCCCCAGATCAGGACGACGAATAGCGCAGACACCAGGTCGCGGGTGCTGAAGGCGGATGGGGAGGTGGAGGCGCTCATCCAGCCATAGTAGCAGGCCCGCGCCATCGGCGCAGGGGGCCGGCCGATCAGGCGACGTTGCGGACGATGGCTTCGCTGTGGACGATGATCTTGACGGCGTCCGCCTGCAACAGGCGGATGCGGCGCTGCACCAGCGGCCAGCCGGACCACGGCACGCTGGCGGTGTCCACGGCCGGCGCGGCGACCGGCGACGGCTCGGCCGCCGCTGACGCCGGCTTGGCGGTTTGCGGCGCCAGCGCCTGCGCCAGCGTGCGCACCACCTGCTCGTGGCTTTCGTTCAGCATGGCGTTGACGTGCGCCGTCGGCAACTCCTTCTGGTGGCGGCGCAGGATGGACCGCAGCGCGGCCACATGCGCCACCAGCAGGTAGTTCTGCACGATGAACAGGTTGATGTCCTCCACCGCGCGCTGCTTGCGGGCCGGCTCGTCGAGCATGCGCATTAGCGCGGAGCTGAGCGCGGCCAGGCTGTCCATCAGACGCTTGCGCTCGATGCGGTAGGCGAAATCGTCCTTGCCCTTGCCTTGCAGCAGATCGAAGCTGGCCTGCATATAGCGCAGGTTCACGCCCAGCACTTCGCGGATCAGGCGCGGCAGGGATTGATATTCCCAGCTGGCCAGCACGAAGCTGAAGGCGGTCGCCACGGCCGCGCCGATGAAGGTGTCGATCAGGCGCTCCATGATCAGGTCATGGTTGCCCGGCGCGATCAGGTGCATCTGCAGCAGGATCATGATGCTGACCGCGATCGCCGCGTAGCGGTAGCGCAGGTAGATGAAGGTCGGCGTGGCCACCGTCGACAGAATCAGGAAGCCCAGTATCGCCGCCGGATAGTTCAGGTACTTGATGATCAGCGCCGTGATCACGCAGCCGACGATGGTGCCGACGATGCGGTCGCTGCGGCGCTGCTTGGTCATGCTGAAGCTGGGCTTGAGGATGATGACGATGGTCAGCACGATCCAGTAGCTGTGCGCCGCATACGGCAGCCACGCGGCCACCGCCAGCCCGACCGAGATCGCCATCGCCACCCGCAGCGAGAAGCGGAAGATCGGCGAGTCCAGGCGCAGGTGCGACAGGATCATGCGCAGCTCGTACTTCTGCTGCGACAGGAAGGGGCCCATGTCGGCGTCGACCCAGAACGGCGTGCTGTCGTAGACCTTCTGGCTGGCGCGGTGCAGCTCGACGATCATCGTGATGATGGCGCGTACCTTGTTGCGCTGCGCGCGCAGCACGGCCAGCGCTTCCTGCGCCGGCTTGCCTTCGTCCACGCGGCGCTGCAGGGATGCCAGCTCCGCCTCGATGGCGTCCAGCTCCGGCTCGTAGCTGATCTCGGGGTAGGAGGCTTTCTTGCGGGTGACGTCGTAGGCCACCGATTCGATGTCGCGCGCCGCCTTGTAGGCCAGGTCGTGCAGCGATTTCAGCACCGGCGAATCGGCCAGATGCACGCGCAACTGGGCGTAGTCGGTGTGGGTCGACAGGATCAGCTCATACAGGTCCAGCATGCAGACGTGGGTCTGCACGACGATGGCGTCCTTGCTGTTCTGGTGGCTGCGCAGTATCAGGTCGCGCGAGGCTTGCTGGCGGTCGGCCAGCAGGCTTTGGTGGCGCACCAGTTTGTTGAACTGTTCGGTGAGGTTGTAGCGGGTGTCGTAGAAGTCGGCCTTGATGTCGATGTAGGCGGCCAGCTCGAACAGCGCCTCGGCCAGCACCTGCTGCTTGATGCGGTGGCGCAGTATCCACGAGATGCCCATCGCGTAAGCCAGGTAGGCCACGGCGCCCAGCGTGAACAGGCCGGTATGGATGAAGGACTCGCGCACTGTCATGTCGTGTTCCATCGACATGGTCATGATGAACAGCGTGGCCAGTTGCAGCGGCATCGACTTCTTGCCGTAGACGACCATCATGCAGGCCAGGAAGCTGATCGCCACCAGCATCACCATCAGCAGCCAGTGCACCGGCGCGCATAGGCTGATCAGCAGCGTGACGGCGCTGCACAGCAGCACCGAGGCGCTCATCTCGTTGAACTTGTGGCGCAGGGGGCTGGGCATGTCCATCAGCGCGGTGCAGAGCGCGCCGATGCACACCGTCATGGCGGTGGCCATGTCGGCGAATTGAAGGGTGATCAGGGTGACGCCGACCAGGCCTGCGGCGAAGCGCAGCCCGAGGTAAAAGTAATGGCTGTAAAAAAACGTGCGCAGGTTGAGTGCGTAATGCATGGCTATGGCCTTGTGGGCAGCTTGCATGCGCGCCGCGGGATCGCCGCTGCGCGCATGGGGTAACGCTAGTTGATGCTTGCGGGGACTTAGAAGACGGATAGCACCGGGTAACGGCGCCATTCCGGCTCGGCGTGGCGTTTGCCGTTTTCGAAGATGAAGCCCAGTACCTTCTCCTGGTCGGACAGCAGCGCCGGATTTGCGGCCTTCCATTGTTCGAATTTGGCTTTCAGCTCAGGCTCGGTTTCCAGCATCTCCATCGCCAGGTCTTCGAACACGTAGTCGGAGAACGCTTCTTTTTTCTCCAGCACGCTGTTGAAGAAACCCCAGCGGAAGAAGGAGTCGTGGCCTTGCGGTTCCAGCGTTTCGACGGCGTAGCGGGCGTTGGCCTGCTTGAGCGGAATGAAGTAGTCGCCCGGCTGCACGGTGAAGCTGCCGGTGCGCGCTTCCAGTTCCACCACGTCGTGGTACATATGCCCTTCGTAGGCGTGCGGACGCGAGGTGACGGAGGCGATGTGGTAGTACTGCGCCTCGATGGTGGAGGCTTCGTCGAAGCGCGCCATTTCCACGCCGTTCCATTGCAGGCGCTCGATGGCTTCGCGCCAGGCTTGCGGGATCACGTAGCCCTTCGGTGCACGCACGGTGGCCGACGGCACGAAGCTGTTGTAGTAGGCGATGTCCTTTTCCCACGGCTGGCTGCGGTCGTAGGACAGGCGGGTGTAGTTGCCCAGCAGGCTGGGGCTGCGCTTGGCGGCGTAGCCCTTGAAGCGGAAGGTCGACGGATTCGCTTCATCCATCTGCCAGCTGACGGTCCACTGCTTGGCGTTGGCGGCCTGCTCGCGCGCGTCGGCGCGCAGCTTCCGGATTTGTTCGCCGTGGGTGACGGTGAAGGCCATGGTCACGTCCAGCAGCGCGCGCATCGACTCGTAGCGGTCCTTGAAGGGCTTGAGCATATGCGTCTCCGGCATGAAGCCGATCACGTGGTGCAGCGCTGCGAAGCCGGTCGAGAAGCGCGGCACTTCGAGGAATTCGGCGATGCCGTCGTCCGGCGTGTCTTGCACCGGGTTGACGTAGGGGCAGGTCGGCCAGCCCTTGGCTTCCATCTCGGCGTAGATGTGCGGCAGCATGGTCTCGCGCAGGAAGGGGCCGAGGCCGTAGCCCAGCTTGTCCGCCTGCGTGTGGATCAGCGTCATCGTGTATGGATAGTCGGCGCCGTTGGAGGTGTGGGTGTCCACCATCACGTCCGGATCCCAGCTGGTGACGAGCTGGTTGAACAGCTGCGCGTTGAGCGTGTCGCACTTGATGAAGTCGCGGTTCAGGTCCAGGTGGCGGCTGTTGCCGCGGAAGCCGAACTGCTCCGGGCCGTCCTGGTTGACGCGCGAGGTGTTGGCGCGGTTGAGCGCGCCGTCGACGTTGTACAGCGGGACGAACAGCAGCACGGTCTTGCCCAGCGCGGCCAGGCGGGCCGGATCGAAGCACAGGTCGCGCACGATGGCCATGCAGGCGTCCACGCCTTCGGGTTCGCCGGGGTGGATGCCGTTGTTGTTGAAGAAGACGGTGCGGCCTTCGGCCTTGATCTGGTTGCGGTCGAACACGCCGTCCGCGCTGACTACGCCCGCATGCACCGGGATGCCGCCGTCGGAGGTGCCGATCTGTTCAAAACGCAGCACTTGCGGGAAGCGCTGCGCCAGTTCCTGGTAGAACGCAATGCATTCGGTCCACAGGGTGGTCTGGTTTTGATTACCTTTTTCGTAAGGCGTAGGCATATCTGGGTGCATGGCAGTCTGGATCTCAGAGGGAGTTGGATGGAAAGGCACGCCGCGCTGGGTAAGCGTTGCAACGCGCTGCCGAGGGCGGAATTGTATCATTCGTGCCCGATTTTTGAGCGCCGCCAGCCGAAGCGGGGCCGCCTTTTGAGTTGCTTCAAGAAAACCCCGCGCCGCCGGTGTTCTACTGGAGAACGACGGGGATGCGCGGGAGAATGCGATGGGCAACAGCTATGGATGGCGGGCATTGATCGTGGTGGCCTTGCTGGCGCTGGGCTGCAAGGTGGGGCTGGCGCAGATCGGGCCGCGTTATGTGATCGAGCTGGAGGGCGCTGCGCCGGTGGCGCCGGCGGCCCCGGGGCGGGTGCAACTGGCGGGCAGGGGGCTGGCGCTGATTCACTTCCAGGGCTTGAGCATCCTCACCGTGGGCGCCGACGCCGACGCCTACAGCGCCGAGGCGGTGCGCCAGTGGCCGGCGGCCGATCTGCTGCTGGTGACGCCGGCCGGCAGCGGCCGCTACGGCGGGGTGGCGCCGCTGGCGTCGCTGGGCAAGCTGCCGGTGATCGTGGCGGAGCCGGCCGCAGCATCGTCGCAGCTGGAGGGGGCCGTTGCGCCGCGCTTCTATCCGATGCAGCCCTGGGATACGCTGCATCTGCGCAAGGGCAAGACCAGGCTGCGCGTGACGGCGCTGCCGGGCCAGCCGGGCACGGCGAATGTGGCGGGCTTCATGCTGGAGGTGGGCAATAGCTGGGCATCGTACCGGCTGTACGTCAGCTGCGAGCAGCTGGGGGCGGACGAGGCGGGGGCGCTGGCCCAACGCTTGCCGGGCGCCGACCTGGCATTGCTGCCGGACCCGGAGCGCAAAGCGCCGCTGCTGCTGGCGCTGCAACGCGCGGCGCGGCCGGCGGCCGCTTATGCAGCCGCCAAGCCTGCCGCGCTGACCGAGGCCGGCCACGCCTTCAAGGCGCTCAAGCGCTGATCAGTTTTTGGCGTTGGCCTCGACCCAGGCGCCGAAGGTGTTCATGAACTTTTGCAGGAACTCGCGGGTGCTGTCGTTGTTCAATTTGCCGTCGTCGCCGAGCAGCTTGGCGGCGCCGCCGATATAGGCTTCCGGTTGCTGCAGCAGCGGCATGTCGAGGAACACCATCGACTGGCGCAGATGGTGGTTGGCGCCGAAGCCGCCGGTGGCGCCCGGCGACACGCTGACGATGGCGGCCGGCTTGCCGCTCCAGATGCTGCTGCCGTAGGGGCGGGAGCCGATATCGATGGCGTTCTTCAGCGGCGCCGGCACCGAGCGGTTGTATTCCGGCGTGACGAACAGCACCGCCTGCGCGTCCTGCATGCGCTGGCGGAAGTGGGTCCAGGTTTGCGGCGCGGTGGCGCCGTTTTCCTCCAGGTCCTGGTTGTACAGCGGCAGTTCGCCGATCTCGACGATCTCCAGCTGCAGGGATGGCGGCGCCAGCGCGATCAACTCGTGGGCGAACTTGCGGTTCAGCGAATCCTTGCGCAGACTGCCGATTACTACAGCGACTTTTTTAGCGGCCATGACATCTCCTGAAGATGGTTGAGGGAACCTTAATGTAACCGATCCATAAAAAAACCACGCCGCGTTGCCGGGGCGTGGTTTCGAGGGGAAGGCGGAGACGGCTTATTCCGCGTTCATTTCCTTCAGCAGGTTGTCGGCGTGGTCCACGTGTTTCATGTTCCACAGGATGTAGCGCAGGTCGACCTGGATGTCGCGGGTGTTGGCCTTGTTGAAGTCCCAGTCCGAGATGATCGAATCGAGCGTGCCGTCGAAGGCCAGGCCGATCCACTCGCCCTTGGCGTTCAGCGCGGCCGAGCCGGAGTTGCCGCCGGTGATGTCCAGCGTGGCCAGGTAGGCCAGCGGCACCGATTTCAGCTTCGGATCGAAGTACTTGCCGAAGTCCTTGGCCTTGATCGCGGCCAGCTGGGCTTTCGGCGCGTTGAACTCGCCTTCGCCGGTGGCTTTGGCGACCACGCCTTCCACGGTGGTGAAGGCTTTCCAGGTGGTGCCGTCGGCGCCGTGGTCGCGGCCGGCGATCTTGCCGAAGGTCACGCGCAGCGTGCCGTTGGCGTCAGGGTAGACGGCCCGGCCTTTGCTCTGCATGAAGGCGATCTTGGCCTTCATATAGTTGGCGTAAGCCTGTTGCAGTTTGCCGCCCAGCTCTTCCTCTTCCGCTTCTTCCTTCATGCCCGGTTCGTACAGGGCCACGGCCGCCTTGATGAAGGCGTCGTTGCTGGCCTTGAACTCGGCCGGGGTCTTGCCGATCCAGCTGGTGCGCTCGGCGGCGTCGCCCAGCTTGCTGCCGGCGTACATCACGTCCAGCGCGGCTTGCAGGTCGGCCTTGCTCATGCCGTCCTTGATGCCGATGACGGCGTCGAACTCGGCGTTGCGCTGGGCTGCCGGCAGGGCGGCGTACTTGGTCAGGCTGTTCATCACCAGCGCCTTGTCGACCTTTTCATCGTAGTTGCGCACCAGGGCGGCGACCGACGATTTGATGCGCGGCACGTCGCGGACCTGGAAGCCGGCCTTGCGTTCGGCGTCAGGCTTGGTGTTTTCGTTGGCCAGGCGGTACAAGGTGCGCGCGGTGTTCAGCAGGCGTGGCTTGGACGAGGACAGGAAATAGTCGCGCTTGGTTTCGGCGTCGCGCTGGGCGATCAGCTTTTCCACCAGTTCGATGTCGCCGGCGTACTCGGCCTTGCGGGCCGGGTTGGCGTTGATCCAGGTCTTCAGCGCTTCGTGCTCGGCGGTTTTACGCTTGAGCATGTCGCTGCCGGCGTAGGAGTCCAGCATGCCCTGGCGGTTCTTGTAGTAGTTGTTGATGCTGGCCACTTGCGACGCGTATTTCAGCGCGGTGTCCTTGTTGTCCTTGGTGGTGTCGGCGATGGTCGCCAGGCTCTCGGCCGAGGTCTTCACGAACGTCGGGTAGCTCCAGTCGAAGGTGTACGACACTTCCGACGGCAGGCGGTGGCGGTTGGTGCGGCCTGGGTAGCCGAGCACCATGACGAAGTCGCCTTCCTTGCTGCCTTCCTTGGCCAGTTTCAGGAAGTGCTGCGGCAGGTAAGGGACGTTGTCCTTGCTGAAGTCGGCGGCCTTGCCGTCCTTGCTGACGTAGGCGCGGTAGAAGCCGTAGTCGCCGGTGTGGCGCGGCCACATCCAGTTGTCGGTGTCGCCGCCGAACTTGCCGACGCCGGCCGGTGGCGCGTGCACCAGGCGCACGTCGCGGATTTCCAGTTGCTTGATCAGGTAGTACTCCAGGCCGCCGTAGTAGGACGACACGGTGCAGCGGTGGCCTTCGTCTTTTTCGCACTCGGCCTGGATGGATTTCTGGTTCTTCTCGATGGCGTCGCTGCGTTTCTTGCCGCTCAGTTTGGCGACATCGGCGGTGACGACTTGCTTGCTGACGTTGGTGACGGCCTTGGTCACGAAGATGCGGCTGCCCGGGGCGGCCGGCAGTTCTTCGCCGAAGTTATGGGCCAGGAAGCCGTTGGCCAGCAGGTCGCGCTCCGGCGTGGAGTTGTGCGCCACGCTGCCGTAGACGCAGTGGTGGTTGGTGGCGACCAGGCCTTGCGGCGAGACGAACGAGGCCGAGCAACCGCCCAGGCTGACGATGGCGCCCATCGGGAACTCGGTCAGTTTGGTCAGGTTGGCGGGATCCAGTTTCAGGCCGGCGGCTTTCAGTTGCTTGGCTACTTGTGGCAGCTGTTGCGGCATCCACATGCCTTCATCGGCCTGTGCTGCGGTGCTCAGGATGGCGAGCGCGATCAGTGTCTTATGCATTTTTGTCGTTGTTGAAGTGGTGGTAAGGGGAACAACGACGGGAGTATAACGAAAAACCGGGGTCAAGTCTGACATTCGGACACGAGCTCTGCCTTAGCGGTTGCTAGGGCAGAGCTCGTGTCCGAATGTCAGACTTGACCCCAGGGGTGTGACCCCAGCGGTGAGCGCCAGGGTTTAGTCGGCTTTGATGGCTTCGATCTGGATCGCCAGTTTGACTTCCGGCGCGAAGGCCGGGGTGCCGTAGTTCAGGCCGAAATCGGTGCGCTTGAACTCGGCCACGGCGTTGGCGCCGCACACTTCACGCTTGTAGCGCGGGTGCATGATGCAGTTGAACTTGTCCACCTTCAGGCTCACCGGCTTGGTCACGCCCAGCAGGGTCAGCTCGCCGTCGACACCCACCAGCTTGTCGCCATCGAACTTGAACGACTTGCTCTTGTAGGTGATGGTCGGGAATTTCTCGACGTTGAACATGTCGGCCGTCTTGGCGTGGCTGTTCATCTTGTCCATGCCGAAGTCGATCGAGTCGGCGGCGATGGCGATGTCCAGCGCGCCGGTCTTGGCGCTACGGTCCATGGTCACGGTGCCGCTGGTCTTGTCGAACTTGCCGCGCCATACCGACAGGCCCATGTGGTCGGCCTCGAAGCTCGGGTAGGTGTGCGTCGGGTCGATGTTGTAGGTGGCGGCGATGGCCGACGAGGCCGAGGCTGCCAGCAGCGTGGCGATCAGGATTTGAAATTTCATGCGCTTGTCTCCGTGGTTGAATTATTGGCCTGCGACGACGTGGAACTTGATGGTCACTTCATCGGCGACCATGCCGGTGTCTTTCCATTCGCCTTCGCCGATGTTGTAGGCCAGGCGTTTGATCGGCAGCGCGCCTTCAAACACTTGCTTGCCGCCGTCGGCCTTGACCGTCAGCGGGAAGGTGATGTCGGCGGTCTTGCCCTTGATGGTCAGCTTGCCGGTGACGTTGAGCTTGCCGGCGCCGGCGCTCTTGATCGACGACGAGACGAAGGTCGCTTTCGGGAACTGGGCCGAGTTGAACCATTCCTTCTTCGCCACTTCCTTGTTCATGTCGGCGTCGCCGACGTCCAGGCTGGCGGTCTCGACTTCGACGGTGGCCTTGGAGGCATCCGGCTTGGCCGCGTCGTAGTCGATGGCGACAGTGTATTTCTTGAACTTGGATTCGACCGGCACGTTCATCTGCTTGAACACGGCCGACACGGTGGACTTGGCCGGATCGGTCTTCAGGGCGGCGGCGCTGGCGGCCAGGGCAACACCCATCAACGAGACGAGGGCGATTTTTTTCATGGTTTTCATAGTAGGCTCCGGTGATGAGTGGGGATTACGGCAGCATGCGTTTGAGCGTGGCGTCGCGATCGACAAAGTGATGCTTGAGTGCGGCGAGGGCGTGGGCCACTACGGCGGCGGCCATCGTCATGGTCAGAACATAGTGAACGGTTTTTAAGATCGGCTTAAGTTCGGCGTTCGGTTCGATCAGGGCAGGCAGCTGGAACAGGCCCAGGTACACCACCGGCACGCCGGCCGCGTACGAATACAGGTAGCCGGACACCGGCACGGCGAAGATGAAGAAGTACAGCAGGTAGTGCATGCCGTCGGCCACCTTGTGCTGCCAGTCCGGAATGCTGGCCAGCGCCGGCGGCGGGCGGTTGGCCGAGCGCCACAGCAGGCGGATGGCGGCCACGCCCAGCACCGTCACACCCAGCCATTTGTGCCAGGAATAGTATTTGAGCTTGGTGGGCGTGATGCCGTGGATGTCCACCATGGTCAGGCCGAGGAAGAAGGCGGCGATGATCAGCAGGGCGGTCAGCCAGTGCAGCAGCATTGCCGTTTTGGTATAGCGTTGCATAAGCTTGAACTCCAGAAATAGTACGTGTTAGGACTAATATACCAAAGAAATGCGATGCGTGCTGGACGGGCAAAAAAAAGCCCCCGCGACAAATGTCGGCGGGGGCTAGTGTAAAACAGTTTGGCGGGTTTGCTTAGATGGCTTTAGCCAGATCCGTCGCGATGCCGATGTAGTTGGCCGGGGTCATGGCCAGCAGCAGGTCCTTGGCTTCCTGCGGGATCGCCAGGCCGGTGATGAAGTCGCGCAGCGCGTCTTTGGAGATGCCTTTGCCGCGGGTCAGCTCTTTCAGCTGCTCGTACGGGTTCTCGATGCCGTAGCGGCGCATCACGGTCTGCACCGGCTCGGCCAGCACTTCCCAGTTGGCGTCCAGGTCGGCCGCCAGGCGGGCGTGGTTCACTTCCAGCTTGTTCAGGCCGCGCAGGCAGCTGTCGTAGGCCAGCAGCGTGTAGCCCAGGCCGACGCCGATGTTGCGCAGTACGGTCGAGTCGGTCAGGTCGCGCTGCATGCGCGAGACCGGCAGTTTTTCGGACAGGTGTTTCAGCACGGCGTTGGCCAGGCCCAGGTTGCCTTCCGAGTTTTCGAAGTCGATCGGGTTGACTTTGTGCGGCATGGTCGACGAACCGATTTCGCCGGCCTTGGTCTTCTGCTTGAAGTAGCCCAGCGAGACGTAGCTCCAGATGTCGCGGTTCAGGTCCAGCAGGATGGTGTTGACGCGGGCGAAGGCGTCGAACAGTTCGGCCATGTAGTCGTGCGGTTCGATCTGGATGGTGTACGGGTTGAACACCAGGCCCAGGCGCTGCTCGATCACGTCCTTGGAGAAGTTGGCCCAGTCAAACGACGGGTAGGCCGACAGGTGGGCGTTGTAGTTGCCGACCGCGCCGTTCATCTTGCCGAGGATCTCGACCTGCTCGATGCGCTTGATGGCGCGCTGCAGGCGGGCGACGACGTTGGCCATCTCCTTGCCCAGCGTGGTCGGGCTGGCGGTCTGGCCGTGGGTGCGCGACAGCATCGGCACGTCGGCGTTGTCGATGGCGATTTCCTTCAGGCGGGCGATGACCTTGGTCAGCGACGGCAGCATGACGCTGTCGCGGGCCGCCTTCAGCATCATGCCGTGCGAGGTGTTGTTGATGTCTTCCGAGGTGCAGGCGAAGTGGATGAACTCCGACGCGGCCACCAGTTCCGGCACATCCTTGACCTGCTCCTTGAGCCAGTACTCCACGGCCTTGACGTCGTGGTTGGTGACGGCTTCGATTTCCTTGATGCGGGCGGCGTCTTTTTCGCTGAAGTCGCTGGCGATCTTGTCCAGCAGGGCGGTGCCGGCGGCCGAGAAGGGCTTGATTTCAGCGAAACCGGCCAGCGACAGCGCTTGCAGCCAGGAGATTTCTACTTTGACGCGGTGGTGCATGAAGCCCGATTCGGACAGGATGGGACGCAGCAGGTCGGTTTTACCGGCGTAGCGGCCGTCCAGCGGCGACAGCGCCGACAGCGTGGAGTAAGGAGTAGTGGTCATGATGGGAAGGAAGGCAGGGTTAAAATTGCGCAAAGGTAGATTTTACCATTGGCCGGGCGCGAGGCCTCCGATGTTATACTGTTGTCTGATCTTCCACTCTAAGCCTCTATGAAACTCATCGGTTCCCTCGCCAGTCCTTATGTACGCAAAGTTCGTGTTGTCCTGGCGGAAAAGAAGCTTGATTACCAGTTTGAACTGGAAAATGTGTGGGCGCCGGACACCACCATCGACAAGCTGAACCCGCTGGGCAAGGTGCCTAGCCTGGTCATGGAAGACGGCAACGTCATGATCGATTCGCGCGTCATGGTCGAGTATCTCGACACGCTGACGCCGGTATGCAAGCTGCTGCCGCCAAACGGCCGCGACCGCGCCGACATCAAGTGCTGGGAAGCGCTGGCCGACGGCATGCTGGACGCCGCCATCATCGTGCGCCTGGAGCGCACCCAGCGTCCGCCTGAATTGCAGAGCGAGGACTGGATGGCGCGCCAGATGCGCAAGGTGCACCTGGGCCTGGCCTCGCTGTCGGAGAAGCTGGGCGAGTCGGCCTATTGCGCCGGCATCCATTACTCGCTGGCCGACGTGGCGGTGGGCTGCACGCTGGGCTGGCTGTCGTTCCGCTTCCCGGAAATCACCTGGCGCGACGACCATCCCAACCTGGCGCGCCTGTTCGATAAATTGTCCGAGCGCCAGTCGTTCAAGGACACGGTTCCCCAGTAAGCCATGCCCAAGACCACGCCGCCCGACGCGGACAGTTCCGCCCAACAGCGGCGCCTGCAAATGGCCGACATCGCGCGGCTGGCCGGCGTGTCGACGTCTACCGTGTCGCGGGCGCTGGCGGGCAGCAAGCTGGTCAGCGAAGAGACGCGGGTGCGCATCATGGAGCTGGCCCGCTCGCTCAAATACACCATCAACATCGGCGCGCAGAACCTGCGCATGAAGCAGAACCGCACCGTCGGCGTGGTGATCCCCTACGACTCGGCCACGCGCCAGCATTTGTCCGATCCCTTCTTCCTGTCGATGCTGGGCAGCCTGGCCGACGCGCTGACCGAACTGGGTTTCGATATGCTGGTTTCTCGCGTGGACGCCGAGGAGCTGGACGCGGCCGCCGCGCCCTTCGATACCGGCCGCGTGATCGGCATCATCCTGATCGGCCAGTGGCGCCACCACGAACAACTGAACCAGCTGGCCGCGCGCCATGTGCCCATCGTGGTGTGGGGCGCGCAATTGCCGCAGCAGCTGTACTGCACCGTCGGCGGCGACAACGTGGCCGGCGGCGAATTGGCCGGCGCGCATCTGATCGCGCAGGGCCGCAAGCACATCGCCTTCTTCGGCGATATCAACCTGCCCGAAGTGGGCCAGCGTTACGAAGGCTTGTGCCGCGCGCTGGAGCGGGCCGGCATGAAGGCCGATCCGGCGTTGCAGGTGTCGGTCTCCTTCCTGCCGGAAGGCGGCAGGGATGCGGTGCAGGAGTTGCTGCACCGTGGCGTGCCGTTCGACGCCGTCTTCGCCGGCAGCGACCTGATGGCCATGACCTCGATAAACACGCTGCGCCAGCACGGCTACGATGTGCCGGCGCAGGTCGCCGTGGTCGGCTACGACGATATCGAGCTGGCCGGCTACTTCCATCCGCCGCTGACCACCGTGCAGCAACCGATACGCGAGGCCGGCCGGGCGCTGGTGGCCCAGCTGCTGGAGCTGGTCGACGGCCGCCCGGCGCCCTCTCTGCAAATTCCCACCCAGTTGATCGTCCGCAGCAGTTCTGTCTGATTTATGCAACCGATTGCATAAACTTCATAGCAAGGCCTGTAAATATATTTTTGCAGAGTTATGCAATCGATTGCATTAAATCGAAATCCGTTGAATAATGGCGTACCTGCTCAATAAAAGAGCAGATCAAAACGACAATATCTGGAGACGACAATGGAACAACGCACCTTCAAACTGGGCGGCATCGCTGCCGCTGTTGCAACGGCTGTCCTGCATATGGGCGGCGCCTCGGCGCAGCAAGCCGCGCCATCCGCCGATGGATTGAACATGGAGCGTGTGGTCGTCACCGGCAGTTCCGGCGGTTCCACCAAGATGAAATCGAGCGTGTCGATCAGTACCCTGGAAGGCGAGACCATCAAGAACGGCGCGCCGCTGAGCGCCGCCGAGGTGCTGCGTTCGGTGCCGGGCGTGCGTTCGGAATCGTCGGGCGGCGAGGGCAACGCCAACATCACGGTGCGCGGCGTGCCGATTTCCGCCGGCGGCGCGCGCTATGTGCAGATCCAGGAAGACGGCCTGCCGGTGCTGCAATCGGGTGATTTCAACTTCATCACACCGGACAGCTACGTCAAGATCGACGGCACGCTGGATCATCTGGAAGTGGTGCGCGGCGGTTCGGCCTCCACGCTGGCGACCAACGCGCCGGGCGGCATCATCAACTTCATCACCAAGACCGGCGAGGAAAAGGGCGGCCATATCGGCATCAGCCACGGCCTGGGCTACGACGAGACGCGGCTGGACTTCGACTACGGCGCGCCGATCTCGGACAAGACGCGCTTCTTCATCGGCGGGAACTACCGCACCGGCGAGGGCGTGCGCAACACGGGCATGAGCACCGAGGACGGCGGCCAGATTCGCGGTAATATCACGCATGACCTGGACAATGGATTTATCCGCCTGTCGTTCAAGCACGTGGACGACAAGTCGCCGACGGTGCTGCCGGTGCCGGTGCAGGTGGTGAACCAGCAGATCACCGAGATCCCCGGCATCGATCCGCGCAAGGTGACGTTCTACTCGCCGTACTGGGTGCGCGATGTCACGCTGGGCAAGAACAATACGCCGGTGTCGACCAACGTCAACGATGGCCTGAAAGTGAAGAGCGATACGGTCGGCCTGGAAGGTTCGTTCGACCTGGGCGACGGCTGGAACCTGAGCGACAAGTTCCGCACCTCCAGCAACAGCGGGCGCTTCACCGGCGTCTTCGCCGGGAACAACGGCACGGTCGGCAGCTATGTGTTCGCGACGGGGCCCAACAAGGGCCAGGCCTACAACGGCCGCGCCTTCTCCGCCGTGGTGTTCAACACGTCGATCGACGATGCCGGCAATACGCTCAACGACACCAAGCTGGCCAAGACCTTCAAGCTGGCCGACGGCTCCAAGCTGACCACCACCGCAGGCCTGTACCTGTCGACGCAGAAGCTGGCGCTGACCTGGAACTTCAACGAGTATCTGATGCAGGCCAGCGGCGACAAGCCGGCCTTGCTGCAAACGGCCAGCGCCACGCCGGGACTGGTCGGTCCGGCCTTCGGCGGCTGCTGCTCGCGCGCGGTCGACATGGAATACAAACTGACGTCGCCCTACCTGAACGTGGGCTATGAAACCGGCCCGCTGAACGTGGACGCGAGCGTGCGCCAGGATCGCCAGCGCGCCAGCGGCACGGCCAACATCGCCACCATCAGCGGCGGTGCGTTGCGCTACGATCCGGCCACGCAGCAGCTGGTGGACTACAAGATCAACCACAACTCGTATTCGATTGGCGGCAATTACCGCATCACCAGCAACCTGGCGGCATTCGCCCGCGTCAGCGATGGCGTGGCCTTCAATGCGGACCGCATCCTGTTCGGCACCCCGCTGGATGGCAGCGCGCCGATCAACATCAACACCGTCAAGCAGATCGAGGGCGGCGTGAAGTGGCGCAGCGGCGGCATCAGCACCTTCGTGACGCTGTTCCAGGCCAAGACCGATGAGAGCAACTACGAGGCGACCACGCAGCGCAGCACCTCCAACAAGTACGACGCCAAGGGTGTGGAGCTGGAAGGCGCATACGCGCTGAACGACTTCCGCGTCACCGGCGGCATGACCTACACCGACGCCAAGATCACCGGCACCGCGCCCGGCGATGTGGCCGTGATCGGCAACACGCCGCGCCGCCAGGCCAAGGTGGTGTACCAGATCGCGCCGACCTACACCTTCGGCCAGGCCACCGTCGGCGCCAGCGTGATCGGCACCGGCAAGTCGTGGGGCGACGATGCGCACACCATCGTGCTGCCGGCGTATCAGGTGGTGAACGCCTTCGTCAATTATCGCGTGACGGAGAAGGCGACCCTGTCGCTGAGCGTGAACAACCTGCTTAATAAAATCGGCTACACCGAAGTCGAAGGCGACGGCCATGCCGCCCGCTCCATCTCCGGCCGTGCCGCGAAAGTCAGCCTGTCTTATGCCTTCTAAAGTTTTTTCGGACCGTCTGCTGGCGGTCCTTTCCGATGATCTGCGGCCGCAGGCTGCGCAGCGGCTGACGGCGGCGGAGCCGGTGCTGCGCCGGCTGCTTGCCGGCCTGTATGGCGAGCGTGCCGATTTCGATGCGTGGCTGGGCGATCTGATGGCGTCACTGGGCGCGCTGTACGCGGCGCGGCCGGCGGAGCTGCGGGCGCTCGACGCGCAGCGGGCGGCGCAGCCGGAGTGGTTCCTCAGCCAGCGCATGCTGGGCTACTGCGCCTACGTGCAGAACTTCGGCGGCGATTTGAACGGCGTGGCGGCGCGCATTCCGTATCTGCGGGAGTTGGGCGTCAGCTATCTGCATCTGCTGCCGTTCCTGCGTCCGCGCGAGGGCGAGAACGATGGCGGCTTTGCCGTCTCCAGCTTCGACGAGGTCGATCCGGCGCTGGGCTCCAATGCCGATCTGGATGCGCTGACGGCGCAGTTGCGGGAGGCGGGCATCAGCCTGTGTTCGGACTTTATCCTGAACCATGTGGCCGACGATCACGCGTGGGCGCAGGCGGCCAAGGCGGGCGATGCTGGCGGGCGGGCGATGTTCCATGTGTTCCCCGACCGCGCCATGCCGGATCGTTACGAGCGCACGCTGGGGCAGGTGTTCCCGCAGGTCGCGCCGGGCAATTTCAGTTTTGTCGAAGCGCTGGATGGCTGGGCGTGGACGACGTTTTATCCGTATCAGTGGGATCTGAACTACGCCAATCCGGCGGTGTTCGCCGAGATGGCCGGCGCGCTGCTGCGCCTGGCCAATCGCGGCATCGAAGTGTTCCGGCTCGATTCGACGGCCTTCCTGTGGAAGCGCGAAGGCACGAACAGCATGAACCAGCCGGAAGCGCACCAGCTGCTGCAAGCCTTGCGGGCGATTGTCGATATCGTCGCGCCGGGCGTGCTGCTGAAGGCCGAGGCCATCGTGCCGACGCGTGAGCTGCCTGCGTATCTTGGCAGCGCCGCTGCGCCGGAGTGCCACATCGCCTATCACAGCAGTCTGATGGCGGCCGGCTGGGTGGCGCTGGCGGAGCAGGATACCGGTGTGCTGCGCGAGGTGATTCGCAATACGCCAGCGCTGCCTGCCGCTGCGACGTGGCTCAGCTACGTGCGCTGCCATGACGACATCGGCTGGAACGTGTTGCGGGCGGAGGCCTCCGCTGACGGCAGCGACAGCACGGCGCGGCTGGCCCGCGTGGCCCGGTTCTTCAGCGGAGCGGAAGGCAGCTACGCCATCGGCGCCGCCTTCCAGAGCACCGATCCGAACGCGGCGCATGGCAGCAACGGCATGGCCGCGTCCCTGACCGGCTTGCAATCCTCCGCCACCGAAGAGGAGCGCACACTGGCGCTGCGCCGCATGCTGCTGCTGCACGGCCTTGCCCTGAGCTTCGGCGCGCTGCCGGTGCTGTACATGGGCGACGAGCTGGCGATGGAAAACGACTACAGCTATCTGCATCGTCCGCAACACGCGATGGACAGCCGCTGGCTGCAACGCCCGGTGTTCGATCAGCAGCGCTGGAAGCATCGCTACGATGTGTCCACGGTGCCGGGCGCGATGCATCAGGCGCTGGCAAAGCTGGTGCGCATCCGCAGCCGCCACGACGCGTTGGCCGCCAACGCGCCGCGTGCGCTGCTGGCCGATGCGCCGGAAGGCATGCTGGCGCTGGCACGCGGCGAACGCTTCCTGACCCTGATGAACTTCTCAGGCCAAGCGCAAACCTATGCCTTGCAGGACGCATGGCACGATTGCGTGGCGGAGCAGGCGACGAGTGGAACGCTGGTGCTGGAACCGTACGCGATGTGCTGGCTGGAACGCGAATAATATAGAATCGCCCGAGCAGGGCGTGGAGACAAGCATGACCCAACAAACCATTGCCATATTCGGCGAAGCGCTGGTTGACGATTTCATCACCGAGCAGGTCGTCGGCGGTGCGCCATTCAACGTCGCGCGCAATCTGGCTGCCTTCGGGATGGCGACGCTGATGGTCACGCGCATCGGCGCGGACAAGAACGGTGCGCTGGTGCGCAGTGAGTTCGCCCGTTTCGGCATGAACGAGGCAGGCTTGCAGCGCGATCCGCAGGAGGCCACGGGCCGTGTGGTGGTCGAGCGCAATGCGGACGGCCACCGCTTCATCATCCTGCCCGACCAGGCCTACGATTACGTCGAGACCAAGCCGGCGCTTACGGCCCTGGCGCAGGCTGCGCCAGGCACGATCTACTTCGGCACCATGGCGCAGCGGCACGAGCAATCGCGCGCGGCGCTGCGGGCGATGCTGGATGCTTCCGCCGCCTTCAACGTGCGGCGCTACCTGGACCTGAATGTGCGCGACGGCCAGGTGACGGAGCGCTGCGCCTTCGAATCCCTGCATCTGGCGGACATCGTCAAGGTCAACGAGGATGAGCTGAAGGATTTGTTTAGCTGGTACACCCACACCAAGCCGGGCACCAAGGCCATCGACGACGCCGAGATGGTGGACGCCTGCCAGGCCTTGATGCGCATCTTCTCGCTGCAAGGCCTGATCGTCACGCTGGGCGAGCGCGGCGCGCTGTACTTCGGCGCCGAGGGCGGCGTCATCGCCAACCAGGATTGCCATGCACCGGTGCGCATCGTCGATACGGTGGGTGCGGGCGATGCCTTCTCGGCCGTGTTCCTGTTCGGGCAGGCGAAGGGCTGGCCGGTCAGCCTCACGCTGGCGCGGGCCAATGCCTTCGCTGGCGCCATCTGCGGCATCTCCGGTGCGGTGCCTGCCGATATCGCGTTCTACCAGCCTTGGATAGCCGCATGGCGCGGCGACGCCGTCATGCCCGGAGCCGTCGCATGAAGCCGCGGCTGTCGTTCTGGCAGATCGTGAACATGAACATCGGCTTCTTCGGCATCCAGTTCAGTTTCGGTCTGCAGCAGAGCAGCATGAGCCCGATCTACAAATACCTGGGCGCGGACGAGGCCAGCCTGCCTTACCTGTGGCTGGCCGGGCCGATGACCGGCCTGCTGGTGCAGCCGCTGATCGGCGCCATGAGCGACCGCACCGTCACGCGCTGGGGACGGCGCACGCCGTACTTCCTGATCGGCGCCATCCTGTGCAGCCTTGGCCTGTTGGCGATGCCGTTCAGCCCCACGCTGTGGATGGCGGCCAGCCTGCTGTGGATACTGGACGCGGCCAACAACGTGACGATGGAGCCGTACCGCGCCTTCGTCAGCGACAAGCTCGATCCGCAGCAGCATTCGCTGGGCTTCCTGACGCAGAGCGCCTTCACCGGCCTGGGACAAACGCTGGCCTACCTGACGCCGTCGCTGCTGGTCTGGCTGGGCATGAACAAGGATGCCGTCAACGGCAGCCATATTCCGCACATCGTCATCGTCGCCTTTTTGATCGGCGCGGTGTTCTCGATTTCCTCGGTGCTGTGGACGTTGAAGACCACCCCCGAATACCCGTTGAGCAGCGAGGAGCTGGCGCAGATCCGCGCGCGGCCTGCCGGCTGGCGGCATACGCTGGGCGATGTCGCCAGCGCTATCCGCGAGATGCCGGCCACGATGAAGCAGCTGGCCTGGGTCAAGCTGTTCCAGTGGTATGCGATGTTCTGCTATTGGCAGTACATCATGCTGTCGCTGTCGACCACCATCTACGGCACGACCGACCAGGCCTCGCAGGGCTTCCGCGATGCGGGGCTGCTGGCGGGGCAGGTGGGGGCGTTCTACAACTTCATCGCGTTCGTGGGCGCGCTGGCGCTGGTGCCGTTCACGCGCCGCTATGGGCCCAAGCTCACGCACAGCGCCTGCCTGGCGCTGGCCGGCATCGGCATGCTGTCGATACCGATGATCCACTCGCCGGCGCTGCTGTTCGTGCCGATGGTGGGCATAGGCCTGGCGTGGGCCAGCATCATGGGCAATCCGTATGTGATGCTGGCGGGCTGCATACCGCCGGAGCGCACCGGCGTCTACATGGGCATCTTCAATATGTTCATCGTGATACCGATGATCATCCAGATCTTCACGCTGCCGCTGTACTACCGCAGCCTGCTGGGCGGGAACCCGGAGAACGTGATCCGCCTGGCCGGGGGCCTGATGCTGTGCGGCGCGCTGGCCGTGCTGGCGGTGAAAATAAAAAAGCCGCAGGCGAAGCTGCGGCTCGGTGAGCTGAACGAGGCGAGTTAGATCACTCGTCGTTCATCTGGCTTTGCAGGTAGTTCTGGATGCCGACCTTGCCGATCAGGTCCAGCTGCGTTTCGAGCCAGTCGATGTGTTCTTCGGTGTCTTCCAAAATCATCAGCAGCAGGTCGCGCGACACATAGTCGGCGGCTTTCTCGGCGGCGGCGATGCCTTCCTTGACGGTGATCTGTGCGCCTTTTTCCAGCTTCAGATCGCAGCCGATCATTTCTTCGGTGTTCTCGCCGATCATGATCTTGTGCATGGCTTGCAGGTTAGGCAGGCCGTCCAGCATCAGGATGCGGTCGATCAGTTTGTCGGCGTGCTTCATTTCGCCGATCGATTCTTCGTATTCCTTTTTCGCGATCTTCTCGAAACCCCAGTGACGGTACATGCGCGAGTGCAGGAAGTACTGGTTGATTGCGGTGAGTTCGTTGGTCAGCTGAGCGTTCAGCAGGCGTATAACTTCTGGATCACCCTTCATGGGAATCTTTCTACAATGGTGGCGGAATACTGACATTTTGCCACGAACGGGGCGGTTCCCACAGTGGGGCGTGCGAAAGTGTACCAATATCCCCGGACTGAGATTGTTGGGGCAAATGAAAACAATTAACATTCGCATACCGTCGATACGAAAGGAGCGCCCATGATGCTGCACATCCCCGCCGTGCTGACCAAGCCGCAGGTGCAGGAGTTCCGGCGCCGCCTGGCGCAGGCCGAATGGATCGACGGCCGCGCCACCGCCGGCCCGCAGGGCGCGCAGGTCAAGCGCAACCGCCAGTTGGCGGAGCTGTCGCCGCTGGCGCAGGAGCTGGGCGGCGTGATCACGCAGGCGCTGGCGAATCATCCGCTGTTTTTCGCGGCGGTGCTGCCGCTGCGCATACTGCCCCCGTACTTCAACAGCTACGCTGGCGGCGAGCATTACGGCATGCATATCGATAGCGCCATCCGCACGCGGCCCGGCACGGCCAATGCGATGCGGGCGGACGTGTCGTCGACCGTGTTCCTCAGCGAGCCGGCGGAGTACGACGGCGGCGAATTGATCGTCAGCGACGCCTATGGCACGCACGAGGTCAAGCTGGCGGCGGGTGATGCGATCGTTTATCCGTCCAGCAGTGTGCATCGCGTGGCGCCGGTGACGCGCGGGGAGCGGGTCAGTTCATTCCTGTGGAGCCAGAGCATGGTGCGCGACGACGCCAAGCGCGGCATGCTGTTCGAGCTCGATCAGAACATCCAGAAGCTGCGCGCCGCGCATGGCGACGATGAGATTTCGGTGGAGCTGGCCGGCCATTATCACAACCTGCTGCGCATGTGGGCGGAAGTGTGAGACAACCCACGGAGTGCTGGCGCCGCCAGGGGTAGTATCAATGATCCACCACCCCTACCGGAGCGCAGCGCCATGGATACGATCAATGCCAATCAGCCAGAGAACAACCACCAGGACTTGATCGGCGAAGACGCCGTCAAGAAGATCCGCGAGTTTGTCGACAATACGCCCGGCTGCTTCTTTTGCACCAGCGATGTCGCGGGCGGCCCCGGCGACGCGCGGCCGATGACCGCGCTGCAGGTCGATGCGCAGGGCAACCTGTGGTTCATCAGCGCCAGCGACAGCCTGAAGAACCTGGAGCTGGCGGCCGAGCCGTCGGCCACGCTGTACTTCCAGGGTTCGGCCCATTCGGAGTTCATGCACCTGGAAGGCATCGCCACGGTGCTGCGCGATCCGGTCAAGCTGAAGGAGTTGTGGAGTTTTACGATGAAGACGTGGTTCACCGGCGGCGAAGACGACCCGCGCATCACGCTGATCAAGTTCGCGCCGACCTACGGCTACTATTGGGATACCAAACACGGCAAGGCGGTGGCCAGCGTCAAGATGCTGATCGGCGCCGTGATCGGCAAGACCCTCGACGACTCGATCGAGGGCAGGCTGGACGTGTGATCAGCCCAGCTGGAAGTTGATCGGCACCAGCGCGTACACGGGGACCGGCTTGCCGTCTTCCATGTTCGGCTTGTACAGGGCGCGCATCACGGCCTGGCGGCCTGCCTCATCGAGGTTGCTGGAGCCGGACGATTTGTGGATCACGACCTGCTCGGCCTGGCCTTTTTCGCCGATCAGCACGCGCAGGATCACAACGCCGCTCTCGCCCATGCGGCGCGAGATGTTGGGATAGACCGGCTGCGGCGCGCGCACGTATTCGACGCCCGACACGGTTTTCGGCTGGCTCGGCGCGGCCACATGCAGCGGCGCCGGTGGCGCTGCCGGGGCGGAGACTGCGGCCGGCTCGCTGGTGCGCGGCTGCGGCGGGGCGACCGTGATGGTCGGCTCGGTCTGGACCACGTTCACCAATGGAATCGGCGGAATGAAGGCCGGCGCCTGGCGCACGACCGGCACGGTCTTCGGCGGCGGCGGGGCCGGCTTGAGCGGCTCCGGCGAGGCGACGAAGGTGACGTTGACCACTTGCGGCAGGATGGCGTGCGAGACCTGGCGCAGCATTCCCGACTGGAACATATAAAACCCGAACGCATGGACCATGACGATGGCGGCCAGCGGCGCGAACTTGCGGCCGCGCACTTGCCATTGCAGTTTCAGCTGCGCGGCCAGGCCGCTGTCGTCTGCCGGCGGCGTCGCCGTCCGGCCATAGGTCATGGTGTTCATGAGAGTATTCTTAGTTGCTGAAGGCGGGGCGCTTCAGTACGGTTTCCTGGATCCCGGCGCTGGCTGCCAGGTGTTCGTTCAGGATTTCTTCTGCGCAGGAAAAGCATTGGCCGCAGCACGTCGCCACGCCCAGGTCGCGGCGCAGTTCTTCCATCGACGTCAATCCCAATTCCATGGCTTGACGGATTTCACGATCAGATATGTTGTTGCAGACACATACAATCATCGATACACCTTCTGGCTAGGCACTACGAAAAGAAAAAACTGACATGATTGCTAGTTAGCTACTTAATGCGAATCATTATCATTAATCGTATACTGCCTCAAGTTTGAGCGGGATGCAAGCGCAAATAGAAGTAATTCGCATTACCGTTTATAATGCTAGTATCTTATTTCCGGCGAGAACGCGATCTTGCAGTTCGCCGGCAAGCCGCGGCGGCGCAGGCCGGGCGGCGATTTGAACGGACTTAGCCATGACGCACGCTGTTCCCTTGATCACCCTCGATACCTTGCAGGTCGGCCAGAGCGCCACCGTGGCCCATGTGCGCCCCGGCGACTCGGCCGACGACGGCGCCACGCTGGTGCGCCGCCTGATGGAGCTGGGCTTTGTGCCCGGCGAAAAAATCCGCATGCTCAAGCGCGGCATGCCGGGTGGCGAGCCGCTGGCGATCAAAGTCGGCAACTCCACGTTCGCCCTGCGCCGCTTCGAGGCGGCGTTGGTTTGGCTACAACCTTCGATCCAACCGGAATAAGCCATGGGTGCAGTCGATATCGCGGTGCCGCAGGCGCCGCTGCTTTCCCGGACGCCGATGGTGGCCTTGCTGGGCAATCCGAATTGCGGCAAGACCGCGCTGTTCAACCGCCTGACCGGCGCGCGCCAGAAGGTGGCGAACTACGCCGGCGTGACCATCGAACGCAAGGAGGGCTCGTTCAGCTCGCCTGCGGGCCATGGCTTCCGCGTGCTGGACTTGCCGGGTGCTTATAGTTTGTCGGCCCACACGCCGGACGAGGCCATCACGCGCGACGTGGTGGCCGGCCTGCGCGCGGGCGAGCAGTCGCCGGACGTGGTGGTGTGCGTGGTCAACGCCACCAATCTGCGGTTGAACCTGCGGCTGGTGCTGGAGATCAAGCGCCTCGGCTTGCCGATGATACTGGCGCTGAACATGGTCGACGTGGCCAAGAAGCGCGGCATCGAGATCGACGCCGACCGCCTGGCGCAGGAGCTGGGCATGCCGGTGGTGGAAACCGTGGCGGTGCAGGCGGGCGGCGAGAAGTCGCTGCTGCGCGCGCTGGACGCGATGTGGCCGCTGCACGAGAGCGCGCCGCAGCCGCTGGCGGCGATCGACGCCGTCGGCGTCGAGGACACGCAGCGCGAGGTGCGCCGCATCCTGGCGCTGGTCAGCAGCGACGCGCGCGACACCGGCAACCTGACCGAGAAGATCGACAACGTGGTGCTGCATCCGGTGCTGGGCCCGGTGATCCTGGCGGTGCTGATGTTCCTGGTGTTCCAGGCGGTGTTCAGCTGGGCCAATGTGCCGATGGATATGATCAAGGCCGGCGTCGACGGCGTCGGCACCATGGTCAAGGGCGCGATGGCCGATGGCTTGCTGCGCAGCCTGCTGGTCGAAGGCATCCTGGGCGGGGCCGGCAGCGTGCTGGTGTTCCTGCCGCAGATTCTGATTTTGTTCTTCTTCATCCTGATCCTGGAGGACTGCGGCTATCTGCCGCGCGCGGCCTTCCTGCTGGACCGCCTGATGGGCGGCGTGGGCCTGTCGGGCCGCGCCTTCATTCCGTTGCTGTCGAGCTTTGCCTGCGCGATTCCGGGCGTGATGGCGGCGCGCACCATCCAGAATCCGCGCGACCGCCTGGTGACGATCATGATCGCGCCGCTGATGACGTGCTCGGCGCGCTTGCCGGTGTATGCGCTGATCATCGCGGCCTTCATCCCGGAGCGCGAAGTGTATGGCTTCATGAGCTTGCAGGGCCTGGTGCTGTTCGTGCTGTATTTCGCGGGCATCGCGTCGGCGATGGCGGTGGCTTACTTCATGAAGCGCACCATGGGGGCGAACAGCAAGCAGCCGCTGATGCTGGAGCTGCCGGCCTATCACTGGCCGCATATGCAGAACCTGGCGCTGGGCTTGTGGGAACGCTGCAAGATCTTCCTGTCGCGTGTGGGCACCATCATCCTGACCTTGATGGTGCTGCTGTGGTTCCTGAGCTCCTTCCCGGGCGCGCCCGAGGGGGCGACGCATCCGCCTATCTATTACAGCCTGGCCGGCATCCTGGGGCGCGGCCTGGAGTATGTGTTCGCGCCGATCGGCTTCAACTGGCAGATCTGCATCGCGCTGGTGCCGGGCCTGGCCGCGCGCGAGGTGGCGGTGGGTGCGCTGGGCACGGTGTATGCGCTGTCGCAGAGCGGCGAGGAACTGGCGCAGTCGCTGACGCCCATCATCGCCGGTTCGTGGACTTTGCCGACGGCCTTGTCGCTGCTGGCGTGGTATGTGTTCGCGCCGCAGTGCATGTCGACGCTGAGCGTGGTGCGGCGCGAGACCAACAGCATCCGCTATCCGCTGATGATGGCCGGTTATATGTTCGCGCTGGCGTACACGGCGTCCTTCCTGACTTACCGTATTTCCCTGTTCCTTATCGGAGGCTGAGCATGTGGCAGCAAGTGATCGTGGCGTTGATCGTGGTGGCGGCGCTGGTGCATTTCTGCACCAAGTACCTGCCGGCGGCCTTGCGCAAGCAGATCGTCTACCTGCTGTCGCGGCGCGGCTTCGACCAGAATAAACTGGCTAAACTGTTTAACACGAAATCGAGCTGCGGCGACGGCTGCGCCAGCTGCGGCTCCTGCGAGACCACGCCGTCCGCACCGTCCGGCGCATCCGGCTCCGCGCCGCTCAAGCGCGTCATCATACTGCGCGCGCAGCGCTGATCAGGCCACGTAGGCCATGCCTATCGAGGCCGGCGCGGTCGGCGCGAAGCCGTATTGCGCATACAGTTCGTTGGCCTTGCCGTCGGCGATCAGGCTGACGTAGCCGCCGGGCGGCACTTCGCGGTCGAGATAGGCCTTGATCTCCTTCATGATCGCCTTGCCCAGTCCCTGCCCCTGGTGTGCCTTCAGCACGCCGATATCCACCACCTGGTAAAAACAACCGCCGTCGCCGATCACGCGGCCCATGCCGACCGGCTCGCCGTCGCACAGCACCTGCACGGCAAACAGGCTGGCGGGCAGGCCGCGCGCCGCCGCTTCCGTGGATTTGGGACTGAGGCCGGCGCCGATGCGCAGCGCCTGGTAGGTGGCGATGGAGGGTGTGGCATGGACGATGGTATAGCGTGTCATGGTCTGTCAGCACAGTGGGTTGAACGATTCGGCCTGCGCCATCGGCCAGTACAGGCCGAACACCGGCGGCAGGCGCGCCAGCTGGCTGGGGTCGAGCAGCTCGCCCGGCTCCAGGTAGGGCAGTAGCGCCGACGCCAGCTTGACCTGGTTGGGCGAGATGCGCCGCACCAGGTGGTGCGCCTTCAGCTGCGACGGGTGCGTCAGGCCGGCGGCGGCGATCAGCTGGGCCAGCGCCTTCAGGGTGTTCTCGTGGAAGTTGGCGACGCGCCGGGTCTTGTCCGGCACCATCAGCGCGCGCTGGCGGGTCGGGTCCTGGGTGGCGACGCCGGTCGGGCAGCGGTCGGTGTGGCAGCTCTGCGACTGGATGCAGCCCAGCGCGAACATGAAGCCGCGCGCGGAGTTGCACCAGTCGGCGCCCAGCGCCAGGATGCGGGCGATGTCGAAGGCGGTGATGATCTTGCCGGAGGCGCCGATCTTGATCTTGTCGCGCAGGTTGGCCCCCACCAGCGTGTTATGCACCAGCAGCAGCGCTTCCTGCAGCGGCGTGCCGACGTGGTCGGTGAACTCGACCGGCGCGGCGCCGGTGCCGCCCTCGCCGCCGTCGACCACGATGAAGTCGGGCGTGATGCCGGTGGCCAGCATGGCCTTGACGATGCCGAAGAATTCCCACGGGTGGCCGATGGCCAGCTTGAAGCCGGTCGGCTTGCCGCCGGAGAGCGTGCGCAGGCGGTCGATGAAGGCCAGCATCTCCAGCGGCGTGCCGAAGGCCGAGTGCCTGGACGGCGAGATGCAGTCTTGGCCCTGCGGCACGCCGCGCGTGGTGGCGATTTCTATCGTCACCTTGGCGCCGGGCAGTACGCCGCCGTGGCCCGGCTTGGCGCCCTGCGACATCTTCAGTTCGATCATCTTCACTTGCGGCGAGGTGGCGTTGGCGACGAAGTTCGCTTCCGAGAACGTGCCGTCGGCGTTGCGGCAGCCGAAGTAGCCGGAGCCGATCTCCCACACCAGGTCGCCGCCGTTCTGGCGGTGGTAGGGGCTGATGCTGCCTTCGCCGGTGTCGTGCATGAAGCCGCCGGCCTTGGCGCCGCCGTTCAGCGCCAGGATGGCGTGCGAGGACAGCGCGCCAAAGCTCATCGCCGAGATATTGAACACGCTCGCCGAGTAGGGCTGGGCGCGCCGGCAGTCGGGGTGGTTGCCGATCTCGATGCGGAAGTCGTGGTGCTGTTCGGGCGCGGGGCTGATCGAGTGGTTGATCCATTCGTAGCCGGGGGCGTAGACGTCGAGCTGGGTGCCGAAGGGGCGCTTGTCGGTGTCCATCTTGGCGCGCTGGTAGACGATGCTGCGCTGGTTGCGCGAGAACGGTTCGGCGACGGTGTCGTCTTCCAGGAAGTACTGGCGGATCTCCGGGCGTATCGATTCGAAGAAGAAGCGGAAGTGCGCCAGGATGGGGTAGTTGCGGCGCAGCGCGCGCTTGGTCTGCAGCAGGTCGGTGATGCCGACCACGGTGAGGGCGGCGGCGGTCAGCGGTATCCACCACGGCGCGCCCAGGGCCAGCGACGCGGCCAGCGCGACGACGGCGGCGTTGAAGACGAGGTAGCGCGGGGAAAACAGGTTCATGAAGGCTCCGGTTGGCGGCTGCTGGTGAGGGCAGTGTACTGCCGGCACGCAAGATTGCCAACAATGCTAAGCTAGCGGCGTTGCGGCGCACGGCCGTTCTTTTCCGGGAAGCTCACCATGATTGTTGTCCACCATCTGAATAATTCGCGCTCGCAGCGCGTGCTCTGGCTGCTGGAGGAGTTGGGCCTGGAATACGAGATCGTGCGCTACCAGCGCGACAAGAAGACCATGCTGGCGCCGCCGGAGCTGCGCGCCATCCACCCGCTGGGCAAGTCGCCGGTGATCAGCGATGGCGATATCGTGGTGGCGGAGTCGGGGGCGATCGTCGAGTATCTGGTCGAGACTTATGGCCAGGGCCGGCTGGCGCCGCCGGCCGGCACGGCGGATCGCCGCCGCTGGACCTACTTCCTGCACTATGCGGAAGGTTCGGCGATGGCGCCGTTGTTGATGAAGCTGATCTTCGACCGGGTCGAGACCAGCCCGGCGCCGTTCTTCGTCAAGCCGATCGCGCGCGGCATCGCGCAAAAGGTCAAGAGCAGCTACATCCAGCCGCAGATCGAGGCCCACCTCGATTACCTGGAGGCGGAGCTGGGCAAGACGCCGTGGTTCGCCGGCGCCGAGTTCAGCGCGGCCGATATCCAGATGAGCTTTCCGCTGGAGGCGGCCGCCGCGCGCGGCGGGCTGGACGAGCGCCGTCCTAACCTGACGGCCTTCCTCAAACGCATCCACAGCCGCCCGGCCTTCCAGCGCGCGCTGGAGCGCGGCGGCCCGTACGAATTGTTGAAATAAAATAAATTTCTCAATAGCATGCTGCGGGGCATATGATGTCGAATCATAAACCCCATTTCAGGATGCCCCATGTTCATGCGCCTTGCCTTGCCAGCACTGGTTGTCACCTTGTTCACCGGTTGCGCGATCAACCAGACCGTCAAGCCGGTCGAGCGCTTCGCCGACCACCAAGTGTGCATCATCGAGAATCCGGCGGTCAAGACCGGGTTCATGGTGTCATACAAGCAGGCGCTGGAGGCCAAGGGCTATGTGGCGCGGCAGATGCCGTCCAACGCCTCCATCGTCGACTGCGCGATCACGTCGACGTATGTGGCCAACTGGCGCTGGGACCTGGCGCTTTACATGACCTATGCCGACATCAAGGTTTATAACGGCGGCAAGCCGATCGGCGAAGCCGTCTACGATGCCAAGGGCGCCGGCATGAACACCGCCAAGTTCATCGACGCCGACAAGAAAATCCGCGAACTGGTCGACCAGTTGTTCCCGGGCGGCGCAGGCCAATAGGGAAGCGCGGCGCGCTCGGGTAAAATGATGGATTGAACAAGCCCGGAAGATGTTGAACATGGGTAGACTCCTTGCCATCGACGGCCTCAATATCGTGCGCCGCGTCTACGAAGCCAGCCCCGAACCCGATAGTCCTGAAAAGGCCGAGATCGCGCTGCGCCACGCGCTGTCCTCGTTCCGCAAACTGCTCAACGACCATGAGCCGACCCACGTGCTGCCGGCCTTCGACTTCGGCGGCCCCACCTGGCGCCATGATTTGTACGCCGGCTACCGCGAGGCCCGCGCGCCGATGCCGTCGCCGCTGCGCGATGCGCTGCCGGCCTTCTACGACAAGCTGCGCGGCGTCGGCCTGCATGTGGTGTCGCTGCCGGAAGTGGAGGCGGACGACGTGATCGGCACCGTGGTGCTGCGCTGGCTGGCCGACGGCCGCGGCGAGGCCACCATCGCCTCCACCGACAAGGATTTGCACGGCCTGATCGCGCAGGGCGCCCGCGTGTGGGACCACTTCAAGGGCGAATGGCACGACCACGCCTGGGTCGAGCAGAAATGGGGCGTGCCCCCGGAGCAGCTGCCGGACCTGCTGGCGCTGATGGGCGACGCCACCGATTCCATCCCCGGCGTGTCCAAGGTCGGCGTCAAGAAGGCGGCCAAACTGTTGC
The DNA here is from genome assembly GCF_001758795.1 of Duganella sp. HH101. Lineage (NCBI taxonomy): Bacteria > Pseudomonadati > Pseudomonadota > Betaproteobacteria > Burkholderiales > Oxalobacteraceae > Duganella > Duganella sp. HH101. Next base: position 103,717 of record NZ_LRON01000021.1, read on the forward strand.
GTACTTACGGCACTCTGGATGCGATCATGGCCGGGGCCGGCATTCTGAAGGATACGCTGGGCGAAACTCTACGAAAAGAACGCGAAATGCTGTATCTTTCGAAACAATTGGTGCAATTAAAAACGGACGTGCGGGTCGGCGTGACCTGGAACATGCTGGCTTGGGACAAGAACTAAGCGCACGCCCACTAAGACAAGGTTTGCAAGATGTTAAAAGCGGTCATTATCGACGGCAGCGCGATCGCGCGCGGCCTGCTCAACACGGTCCTGCTCGATGGCGGCTATGACGTGGTGGGCCAGACCCACACCTGCGCCAGCGGCCTGGCGCTGCTGCTCAAGCACAATCCCCATATCGTTTGCATCGCCCGCGAGCAGATCGAGAACGGCGAAGAGGTGGTGCGGGAGATCAAGACCAACTGGCCGAAGGCGCTGATCTTCATGGTCTCCAGCGAATTCGATGCGGCCACCATCCAGGCCGCGCATGCGATGGGCGTGAACGGCTTTATCGTCAAGCCGTTCAAGGCCGACACCGTGCTCAATACGATACGCAATACGGTGATCGCCATGGTCAAGCGCCAGCGCGCGGCGCTGGCCAAGGACGCCGGCGCGGACGCGCCGGAAGGCGATGGCGGCGAGCCCGCCGCCGAGTAGTCAGGCCGGCTAGGCGGGGAACATCAGGCGGCGAAGGTCGAGCTGTCGATGATGCCGCCGCCGAGGCAGACGTCGCCGTCGTACAGCACGGCCGACTGGCCCGGCGTGACCGCCCACTGGGCATCCATGAACTTCAACGCGAAATCGGAATCGCCTTCCGGGGCGATCTCGCACGCCACGTCGGCCTGGCGGTAGCGGGTCTTGGCCGACATCGCGCGCGGCGACGGCGCCTCGCCGGCGATCCAGCTGGCCTGGTCGGCGCGCAAGGTCGACGACAGCAGCCATGGATGGTCGTGGCCCTGCACGATGTACAGCGTGTTCTCGGCCACGTCCTTGCGCGCCACATACCAGGCGTCGCTGCTGCCGTCCGGGTTCTTGTACGCCTTCATGCCGCCCACGCCTATGCCCTTGCGCTGGCCCAGCGTGTAGAAGCTCAGGCCCACGTGCTCGCCGACCACCTTGCCGTCCGGCGTCTTCATCGGCCCCGGCTTGTACGACAGGTAGCGGTTGAGGAATTCGCGGAACGGGCGCTCGCCGATGAAGCAGATGCCGGTCGAATCCTTCTTGGCGGCGTTGGGCAGTTGCAGCTTCTCGGCGATCTGGCGCACTTCGGTCTTCGGGATCTCGCCCAGCGGGAACAGGGTCTTGGACAACTGCGCCTGGTTCAGGCGGTGCAGGAAGTAGCTCTGGTCCTTGGTGTGGTCGACGGCCTTGAGCAGTTCGTGGCGCTCGCCGTTCTGGCGCACGCGCGCGTAGTGGCCGGTGGCGATCAAATCGGCGCCCAGGTGCATGGCGTGGTCGAGGAAGGCCTTGAACTTGATCTCGGCGTTGCACAGCACGTCCGGGTTGGGCGTGCGGCCGGCCTGGTATTCGCGCAGGAAGTCGGCGAACACGCGGTCCTTGTATTCGCTGGCGAAGTTGACGGCTTCGATGTCGACGCCGATGACGTCGGCCACGCTGGCGGCGTCGATCCAGTCCTGGCGCGTCGAGCAGTATTCGGAATCGTCGTCGTCTTCCCAGTTCTTCATGAACAGGCCGACCACGTCGTAGCCCTGTTCCTTGAGCATCCACGCCGCGACCGAGGAATCGACCCCGCCTGACATACCGATCACGACTTTTTTCTTGCTCATCTTACTTTCCTGCCTTATCCATTCGCGGTGCTCACCGCTTCCTTGTACACCGAGGTGTGGGTTTGTATCAGTTCCAGCGGGGCGCGGCGCCCGGCCAGGTATTCGTCCACGCATTGCAGCACCGTCGGGCTGCGGTGACGGTCGGCGCAGGCGGCCAGTTCGTCGCGCGTCAACCACATGGTGCGCAGGATGCCTTCGTCCAGCGGACGGTCATGCTGGGCGCCCGGCACGCCGCAGAAGGTGAAGCGCAGATACGTCACTTCCTCGCCGGTGCGGTTGGAGGTGTAGCGCGACATATACATGCCCACCAGCGCGGTCGGCGTGAAGTCGTAGGCGGTTTCCTCCAGCGTTTCGCGGATGACGGCCTGCTCCAGCGATTCGTGCGGGTCGAGATGACCGGCCGGCTGGTTGATGCGGATGCCATCGCTGGTTTCTTCTTCGATCAGCAAAAATTTGCCATCTTTTTCGACAATGGCGGCAACAGTAACAGAGGGTTTCCAGATACGCGGCATGAGTCATCCTTGAAAGAGCCGACATTTTAGCCTGTTCCGGGCGTTTGGTTTGAACCCGCCTGCACGGAAATATGGGTTCGTATTGAAATATCGCAAGGTTTGTCTCCTTAATCCATGTTGGAGTGGCTGCCGTGTGCGAAATTAGCTGTTTTAACGGCAATTCATTACAAATAGTAATAAATGATGTGATGAAAGCGCTATTTATTGATAAATAGATATTAAGTATCATGAAGCCATCGACGGGCGTTGCTGCCCATGCATTCCGTGTTAGATTCTAGTCAGTTTATTAATCATTTGGAGGCACCATGAGGATAGGCATACCGGCCGAAACGCGGCCGGGGGAAACCCGGGTAGCGGCAACGCCCGAGACAGTCAAGAAGCTCGCAGCCAAGCATCAAGTGATCGTGCAGGCCGGCGCGGGCGTGGCGGCATCGGTGACGGACGAGGCTTACGCCGCGGCCGGCGCACAGATCGTCGGCGCGGCGGAAGCCTTCGCGGCGCAGGTGGTGCTGAAGGTGCGGGCGCCGAATGCGGAAGAGCGGGCGCTGATCCCGGCCGGCACGGTGGTGATCGGCATGCTCAATCCCTTCGATGCCGACAACAACGCGGCGATGGCGGCGGCCGGGTTGCAAGCCTTCGCGCTGGAGGCGGTGCCGCGCATCACGCGCGCGCAGTCGATGGACGTGCTGTCGTCGCAGGCCAACATCGCCGGCTACAAGGCCGTGATGGTGGCGGCCAATACCTATCAACGATTCATGCCGATGCTGATGACCGCGGCCGGCACCGTCAAGGCGGCGCGGGTGCTGATCATGGGCGTGGGCGTGGCGGGCTTGCAGGCGATTGCGACGGCCAAGCGGCTGGGCGCGGTGATCGAGGCGTCCGACGTGCGGCCTCCCGTCAAGGAGCAGGTGGAGTCGCTGGGCGCCAAGTTCATCGACGTGCCTTTCCTGACCGACGAGGAGAAGGAAATCGCCAAGGGCGTGGGCGGCTATGCGCGGCCGATGCCGGCGGACTGGATGCGCCGCCAGGCGGAGCTGGTGCACGAGCGCGCCAAGCTGGCCGACATCATCATCACCACCGCGCTGATCCCGGGCCGTCCGGCGCCGGTGCTGATTTCCGAAGAGACGGTGAAGGCGATGAAACCGGGTTCGGTGATCGTCGACCTGGCCGTGTCGCAGGGCGGCAACTGCCCGCTGTCGGAGCTCAACAAGACCGTGGTGCGGCATGGCGTGCACATCGTCGGCGAGCCGGATCTGGCGACGCTGGTGGCGGCCGATGCGTCGGCGCTGTATGCGCGCAACGTGCTGGACTTCCTCAAGCTGATCATCGACAAGGAAGACCAGCTGGCGATCGACCGCGAAGATGAAATCATCAAGGCCACGCTGCTGTGCAGCGGCGGCGAGCTGCTTAGAAAATAACAGGGGAAAGAATAATGGAAGTCAGCCACACCATCATCAATCTGATCATTTTTGTGCTCGCCATCTACGTCGGCTACCACGTGGTCTGGACCGTGACGCCTGCGCTGCATACGCCGCTGATGGCCGTCACCAACGCCGTCTCGGCCATCATCATCGTCGGCGCCATGCTGGCCGCCTCGCTGACCGAGGGTTTGATCGGCCAGGTCGCCGGCACCGTCGCGGTGGCGCTGGCCGCCGTCAATGTGTTCGGCGGATTCCTGGTGACGCAGCGCATGCTGGAGATGTTCAAGAAAAAAGAACCTAAAGCGAAAAAGGGAGATCACGCATGAATTTCATCTCCATGAACCTGGTGACGATGATGTACCTGATCGCATCGGTGTGCTTTATCCAGGCGTTGAAAGGCCTGTCGTCGCCGTCCACGGCGCGCACCGGCAATGCGTTCGGCATGTCGGGCATGGCGATTGCCGCCGTCACGACGATCGCGCTGATCCTGAAGCTGAAGGCGGAAGCCACGGCGGCGGCAGTGGCGGGGACGTCCGGCGGCATGGGCCTGGGCCTGGTGGCGCTGGGCGTGATCGTCGGCGGCGGCATCGGCGCGGTGCTGGCCAAGAAGGTCGAGATGACCAAGATGCCTGAGCTGGTCGCGGCGATGCACTCGCTGATCGGCCTGGCCGCCGTGTGTATCGCGGTGGCGGCGGTGTCGGAGCCGCATGCATTCGGCATCGCGGCGGTGGGCGAGGCGCTGCCGTTCGGTAATCGCATCGAGCTGTTCATCGGTACCTTCGTTGGCGCGATCACGTTCTCCGGTTCGGTGATCGCGTTCGGCAAGCTGTCGGGCAAGTACAAGTTCCGCCTGTTCCAGGGCGCGCCGGTGAGCTTCGCCGGCCAGCACATGCTGAACCTGATCCTGGCCATCGTCATGGTGGGCCTGGGCCTGGTGTTCTGCTTCGCCGGCGGCACCGAGCCGGCGTGGACGCCGTTCCTCATCATGACCGCGATCGCCTTCGTGCTGGGCGTGCTGATCATCATCCCTATCGGCGGCGCCGACATGCCGGTGGTGGTGTCGATGCTGAACTCGTATTCGGGTTGGGCGGCGGCGGGCATCGGCTTCTCGCTGAATAACTCGATGCTGATCATCGCCGGTTCGCTGGTCGGTTCGTCCGGCGCGATCCTGTCGTACATCATGTGCAAGGCGATGAACCGTTCCTTCTTCAACGTGATCCTGGGCGGCTTCGGCGGCGCGCCGGCGGAGGCGGGTGCCGGCGGTTCGAAGGAGCAGCGTCCGGTCAAATCCGGTTCGGCCGACGATGCCTCGTTCATCATGGCCAACGCGGAAAGCGTGATCATCGTGCCGGGCTACGGCCTGGCCGTGGCGCGCGCGCAGCACTCGCTGAAGGAGCTGGTCGAGAAGCTGACGCACAAGGGCGTGACCGTGAAGTATGCGATCCACCCGGTGGCGGGCCGCATGCCGGGCCACATGAACGTGCTGCTGGCGGAGGCCGAGGTGCCGTACGACCAGGTGTTCGAGATGGAGGATATCAATGGCGAATTCGGCCAGACCGACGTGGTGCTGATTTTGGGCGCCAACGACGTGGTCAACCCCGCCGCCAAGGATCCGAAATCGCCGATCGCCGGCATGCCGATTCTGGAGGCGTACAAGGCCAAGAGCATCATCGTCAACAAGCGTTCGATGGCTTCCGGCTATGCGGGTCTGGACAATGAGCTGTTCTACCAGGCCAACACGATGATGGTGTTCGGCGATGCGAAGAAGGTCATCGAGGACATGGTCAAGGCTGTAGAGTAAAGTTGATTCACAATTTGTGAATGGTTCATGGTCTTTTGGCCGATTGATGGTGAGGTTGATGAAGCCTACGATGGCTACATCAACCCACCTCAAGGAGTCTCACCATGAACCGCTTACAAAACAAAGTCGCTATCGTTACCGGCGCAAGCTCCGGCATCGGCCGTGCCACCGCCAAACTGTTTGCCGCTGAAGGCGCGAAGCTTGTCGTCGCTGCGCGCCGTCAGGCCGAGCTCGATACGCTGGTGGCGGAAATCGCCGCCGATGGCGGCAAGGCTGTCGCGCTGGCCGGCGATGTCACTTCCGAATCGTTCAATGCGCAACTGGTCGCCACTGCCGTCGAGGCTTTCGGCCGGCTCGATATCGCCTACAACAACGCCGGCACGCTGGGCGAAATGGGCGAGACCACCGGTGTGTCGGAGCAGGGCTGGAACGAGACCATCGCCGCCAACCTGACCAGCGCCTTCCTCGGCGCCAAGCATCAAATCCCTGAAATGATCAAGCATGGCGGCGGTTCGGTGATTTTCACGTCGACCTTCGTCGGCTACAGCTTCGCCTTCCCGGGCGTGGCGGCTTATGCGGCCAGCAAGGCGGGCCTGATCGGCCTGACCCAGGCGCTGGCTTCGGAATACGGCCCGCAAGGCGTGCGCGTGAACTCGGTGCTGCCGGGCGCGGTCGATACGGCGATGTATCGCGATATGAACAATACGCCGGAGTCGGCTTCCTTCGTCACCAATCTGCATGCGCTGAAACGCGTGGCGCAGCCGGAGGAACTGGCGCGCTCGGTGCTGTATCTGGCGTCGGACGACTCGTCCTTCGTCACCGGCACGGCGTCGCTGGTCGATGGCGGCGCTTCGATCACGCGTACCTGAGCGTAGACCGGCGCAGCGTATATGTATGGGGTGGCGCTGCACGACCCTTGGCAGAACCTCCCTATTTTCGCTCTCTATTTCCTTCTATTTTTCTTGGTTCTTTTCTGATTTTCGACCTTTGCGAATTAGAGAGGGAAATAGAGAAAACGAATGGGGAAGAGAGAGCGGAAATAGTGACGTTCGGCCAAGGGCCGTGCAGCGCGCGCCCCGTGTGTATTCTCAGGTCAACGGCGGCCGTACATCATCAGCTCGGCCAGCACGCTGCGGGCGGGGGCGACCATGTCGATGGCGGCCAATGACAGGCCCAGCAGCGCTTGCGCCGGCGAGTCGTTGGCGAAGATGCGGGCCATGGTGTCGGTCAGGCGCACGGTGGTGTGGCGGTCCTGGCGGCGCAGTTCTGTGAATTGCGCCAGCATCGCCGGCGTCGCGCCTTGCGCCAGCAGGCGCGCCAGCACGGCGACGTCGCGCAGGCCGAGGTTCAGGCCTTGCCCCGCCACCGGGTGCAGCGTCTGCGCCGCGTTGCCGATGGCGACCGTGCGCGCGGTGCTGCGCGGATCGGCGTTCAATCCCAATGGGAAGGCCAGCCGTGGCGAGGCGTGCGTGAAACTGCCGACGCGCTCCCCGAACGCCGCGCCCAATTCGGCGAGGAAGGCATCATCGTCCAGCGCCTGCAGGCGCGCGGCGGTATCGGGCCGCACGCACCAGACCAGCGAGTATTCTTCGCCTTGCGGCAGCAGGGCCAGCGGGCCTTGTTCGGTAAAGCGTTCGTAGGCGCGATGCGCCAGCGGGCGGCTGCTGCGCACCTGCGCGATGATCGCGGTTTGCTGGTAGTCGCGGTGCTGGGCCTTGCTTTCCTGATCGCTGAACAAACCGCCTTCGGCCTGCACGACGATGGCGGCCGTGGCGGAATCCGCGCCGGCGATGGAGAGCGCGACCGCATCCGCGCTTTCGTCGATGGCTTCAACGCGGGCGGGGCGCAGCGTGGCGATGCCGGCGCGCGCGCAAACCGCGCCCAACGCCGTCACCAGATCGCCGTAGCGCAGCACGTAGCCCAGCGCCGGCAGCTTGTGTTCGTCGCGGTCGATCAGGCTGCGGCCGAACTGCCCGCGACGCGATACGTGGATCTGGTGGATCGCCGTGGCGGCCACCGGCCATGCGCCGATTTCCTCAAGTATCTGGCGGCTGCCCCAGGACAGCGCGATCGAGCGCGGGTCCTTGCTGGCTTGCTCCAGCGTCTTGGCGTCGATCAGGGCGATGCGTTGTGCGGGCGTGCCGCGTTTGGCCAGCAGCGCGGCCAGCGCCATGCCGGCCGGTCCCGCGCCGCAGATGGCGACATCGAAAGTGGAATCTGTCATTGCTGTTGCATCAGTTGTTCTATGTCGGCGACCGTCTTCGGCGCGGCGGCGCTCAGTATGGTGTGGCCGTCCGGCGTCACCAGCACATCGTCCTCGATGCGGATGCCGGTGTTCCAGTATGCCTCGGGAACGCCGTCGGCCGGGCGCACGTAGATGCCCGGTTCCACCGTCAGCGCCATGCCCGGCTGCAGCGCGCGCGAGGGCTTGCCTTCGGCCGCCGTGTCGCGGTACTGGCCGACGTCGTGCACGTCCATGCCGATCCAGTGGCCGGTGCCGTGCATGTAGAACTGCAGGTAGCTTTTGTTGGCGACGATGTCGGCGAGGCTGCCATGCGCGTTCTGGTTCAGCAGGCCCAGGTCCAGCATGCCCTGCGCCAGCACCTGCACCGCCGCCTCGTGCGCGCCGGCATACGGCAGGCCGGGCGCGATCGCCTTCAATGCCGCCGATTGTGCGGCCAGCACCAGTTCATACAGGCGCTTTTGCGGCGCGCTGAAGCGGCCATTGACCGGATAGGTGCGGGTGATGTCGGAGGCATAGCCATCGAGTTCGCAGCCGGCGTCGATCAGTATCAGTTCGCCGTCGCGGCTTTGCGCGTTGTTGGCGCTGTAGTGCAGCACGCAGGCGTTGGCGCCCGCCGCGACGATGGAGTTGTAGGCCGGCGCCTGCGCGCCATTGCGGCGGAACTCGTACAGCAGCTCCGCTTCGATTTCGTATTCGTACATGCCGGGCTTGGACGCCCGCATGGCCCGCGCATGCGCGTGCGAGGAAATGGTGGCGGCGCGCAGCATGGTGGCCTGTTCGGCGTCGTCCTTGAACAGGCGCATTTCGTCGAGCAGCGGCAGCAGGTCGACCGCGCTGGCCGGCGCGCTGACGCCGGTGCGCGCCATGCGCCGCACGCTGGCCAGCCACAGCTTGACCTGCGCGTCCAGTGCGCTGCCCAAGGCGTAGTACAGGGCCGGCGCGTCGGCCAGCAGCTTGACGATCTCGGTGTCGAGATCCTCGATGGCATGGGCGGCGTCGAAGCCGAAGGCGGCGCGCGCGCCGTCCGGGCCGTGGCGGAAGCCTTCCCAGATTTCGCGTTCGACGTTCTTCTGCCGGCAGAACAGGATGGCGCGCGCCGGCGCATCGCCGCGCGCGGCCACCAGCACCAGCGTGCTTTCCGGTTCGGCGAAACCGGTCAGGTAGTAGAAGTAGCTGTCGTGGCGGTACAGGTATTCGCTGTCGCTGTTGCGCGTGACTTCGGGCGCGGTCGGCAGCACGGCCACGGCGCCGGGCGGCATGTGCGCCAACAGGCGCGCGCGGCGGGCGGCGTAGGACTGTAGCCCGGCCGACATCACTGCACGCCCTTGGCCGCCGCCAGGCGCGAGGCCGGCGGCGCGTTGAGCAGGTCGAGCTGCTGTACGGTGCCCAGGTTGTGCCACTCGCCCTGGTAGACCTCGCCGCCGACCTGCTGCTTGTCGGCGTAGGCGCGGATCAGCGGGCCGAGCTTGGCGTATTCGCCGGGCGCGATGCCGTCGAACATTTCAGGCCGGTAGACGCCGACGTTGCCGAAGGTCCATTTGGGCGAGCCTTCGTTGCTCAGCGTGTACATCGTCAGGCCGAAGTCGCCCTCGGGATGGAAGTCCGGATTCGGCACCAGGTACAGCCAGCAGATGTCGCGCTGGTCCGCCGGGTAGGGATTGCCCCACATGTCCTTGTCGTGCAACACGTCCTTGACCTGTTCGAAGTCGAAGTAGGGCATGTAGATGTCGCCGGACACGGCGACGAACGGTTCCTCGCCCAGCAGGTGGCGGGCGGTGGCGATGCCGCCGGCCGTCTCCAGCGCTGCGTCCTCGCGCGAGTACATCAGTTTGGCGCCGAACTGGCTGCCGTCGCCCAGCGCCGCCTCGATCTGGTCCCCCAGGTGGGCGGTGTTGATGACGATCTCGGTGATGCCGGCCCGCACCAGGTTGAGGATGTGCCAGACGATCAGCGGCCGGCCGCGCACTTTGAGCAGCGGCTTGGGCGTGGTGTCGGTCAGCGGGCGCATCCGTTCGCCGCGTCCGGCGGCGAAGATCATGGCTTTCATGCGCGCCGCCTCAGAAGGTGTAGCCGACTTGCGGCTGCTTGTCTTCCAGCTGGTCGAGCAGGCGCACCAGCGGCCGCAGGTCCTTGTAGCGGCCGGCCGTCTTGCGCACGTAGTCCATCACGGTCGGCAGGTCGTTCAGGTACTGGGCCTTGCCGTCGCGGTAGTTCAGGCGGCAGAACAGGCCGAGGATCTTCAGGTGGCGCTGCAGGCCGGCGTACTCGAAGTCGTGGTAGAAGCCGTCGATGTCCTGGTTGACCGGCAGGCCGACCGACTTGGCGTGCTGCCAGTAGCGGATCGCCCAGTCCAGCACCAGTTCCTCGTCCCACTGCACGTAGGCGTCGCGCAGCAGCGAGGCCAGGTCGTAGGTCATCGGGCCGTACAGCGCGTCCTGGAAGTCCAGCACGCCGGGGTTGCCGGCGTCCATCCACATCAGGTTGCGCGAGTGGAAATCGCGGTGCACATACACCTGCTGCTGGGCCGTGACGTTGGCCAGGATGGCCTCGAACACGGCTTGCAGCTCGGCGCTCTGCTTGTCGGTCAGCGTGGCTTTCAGGTGCTGGCCGATGTACCACTCGGGGAACAAGTTCATTTCGCGCAGCATGAAGGCGCGGTCGTACTCGGGCAGCACGCCCGGCTGGCTGGTCAGCTGGAACTTGACCAGCGCCTCCAGCGCCTCGGCGTACATGGTCGAGGCGTTGTCGTGGTCCAGCACCTGCAGGTAGGTGGTCACGCCCAGGTCGGACATCAGCAGGAAGCCGCGTTCGTAGTCGGTGGCGACGATGCGCGGCACGCTGACGCCGGCATGTGTGAGCATTTCGTCAAGCTTGACATAGGCCAGCACGTTCTCGCGCTCGGGCGGCGCGTCCATGACGACCAGCGTCGCGCCCAGCGCGGCTTGTTGATCGGGCAATACATCGACGCGGAAATAGCGGCGGAAGCTGGCGTCGGCCGAGGCCGGGCGCGCGCTGGCGACGTCGACCACGCCCAGCGTGGCCAGCCAGGCGGTCAGCTGCTCCAGGCGCAGGTCGGGCTGCGCCGCGGAAGATGTATCGGAAGTTAAATTCTGTAATAAAGACATTAAGCGGGCCCGGGAAACCGGTGTTGGGTGAAGATTCCCATATAATAAGGGATTCAGTGCGACACGTAGTCGCTAAATAGCTGCCGTCGAGGTAGCATGTTCAAGCAATATACCTACAAAAATGCGCTAAGTCCTTGAATTTCGAAGGATGTTAGCGTGGGCTGTATAACTCCGTCCATCGGAATCCTTACAGTCTATCTTCAATTCCCACCCATTCAATTTCGTCCGACAACGTCTATGCACAGGTTTTCCTGTCGCTTACACGTCTACACGTCGAAATATTGGCCCAAAAAGCCAATGGGTGTTGCTATTTTGCGACGACACGAAAAGAACTTTCGTTGAATCTGGGTGACTCGTTCGCGAGTCATCATGGCAAGCCAGAAATGGCGTTGAAGTCATCGAGCTGGAACTATTGTTACGAACGGGGCGCAAGCTCTGAGATGTCTTGTCGTACCCTGAATATCAGGTGCTACGACCGGGCGTACGACCACCCGTCACCTATTCGAACATGCGTCACTGGCAACGGTGGGGTGTGAAGCTTCGAAGACAATGTACCCCCGTGTAGCTACGGCATCCCGCTTATGCGAATGATCGGGATGGAGACTGCCAGCAGCAAGGCGGTTCAGGGGCTAGGTGAGTGCTGCAAGGGTAATGTAATGTGAACTGCCGTTTGAACCCTCGTAAATATTGATGGGCCTAAGCTGCTGCAAGGCCTTAACCAAACGGTGCCGTGGTAGGACATTCTTGTTGAATCTGGGAATGCGTCGTCATTACAACCACCGGGGGATAGGCAGACCCTAAACAGTCAAGCGCAATGCAAGATCTGCGTTGGCATCTCAGGGAACGTGGTAAGCCTGATTCTCTGCCCTGGGCTCGGCATCTTCGAGCCACAAGGCAGGCGAACCGCAAGGGGAGCTGTTGGAGGAGCAGGTATGGGAGGATGGAAAAAGCGAATGCCAGGCTGTAACGGCTTGGATAGGGATTCAAGATTTGTCCCGCCGCGAAAGCGGGCAGACTTCCATCTGGTGAAATAGTCGTCAAACGGCTGTATAGACAATCAATCGCCCCGAAGGGATGTACACGATCCCTTCGGGGAAAGTTGCGTCCTCGGAAAGGCTTTCACTTACGAGGTTCAGCAATGAGAGTAATTGAACAACAGTTCGATTCTGCGTCCTCGCGCGTACCGACCGAATGGAGCGCCATCAATTGGCGCAAAGTTCAGAGGAACGTGAGGGTCATGCAGCATCGTCTAGCGAAGGCAACGTCGGAAGGCAACTGGCGCAGGGTGAAATCTTTGCAAAGGTGGCTGACCCACTCGTTTTGCGCCAAAGCATTGGCCGTAAAACGAGTGACAGAAAATCAAGGAAGGCGCACCGCAGGAGTGGACCGGCAACTTTGGGAAACTCCGCAACATAAGCATGCGGCAATAGCGAACCTCGAAAAATCCCGGTATCGACCCCTGCCATTAAGGAGGGTCAATATCCCCAAGCCGAATGGGAAGTTACGCCCCTTGGGCATACCCACCATGCGAGACAGGGCCATGCAGGCGCTTCATCTGCTGGCACTCGATCCGGTCTTGGAGACGGTTAGCGACCAGAACTCTTACGGGTTCAGGAAAAGTCGCTCAACCGCCGACGCAATGTCTCAAATCTTCATCAGGTTGTCCCGCAAGGGTTCGGCCGAATGGGTGTTAGACGCGGACATTGAAGGGTTTTTCGATAACATCAACCACGACTGGATGATTGACAACATCCACATGGATAAGTTGATCTTAAGGAAATGGTTGAAATCCGGAGTAGTGGATGGTAAGCAATTGCAAGCAACCACAGCCGGAACGCCGCAGGGAGGTATCATCAGTCCTGCGTTGGCAAATTGGACATTAAATGGTCTTGAGGCTGACCTCATAGCGCATCTTGATGCGAAATGGGGTGTGGCTAAAGCCAAGAAACTCAAAGTCGGCGTAATACGATATGCGGATGATTTCGTCATCACCGGGGCTTCACAAGAGCTGCTGGCGAACGAGATTCAACCTTGGGTAGAGGAATTCCTTGCCTTGAGGGGGCTACGCTTAGCAAAGGCCAAAACCAAAATCGTACACATCGACGACGGGTTTGATTTCCTGGGGTGGAATTTCCGGAAGTACTCGGGGACGCTGCTCATCAAGCCGAGTAAGAAGAATGTGAAAGCATTTTATGAAAAGCTCAGGGCCGCCATTAGTGACAATCTCGGTGCAACGCAGGAGAACATGATACGCCTGCTTAATCCGATGCTACGTGGGTGGGCGCAATATCACTCCCCTGTAGTTGCCAAACAAGCGTTCTCTCGCATGGAGTCGTTGATTTTCTGGCGGCTTATGCGGTGGGCAAAACGCCGGCACCCAACCAAGCGCGCGGATTGGATACGCAAGAAATATTGGCGCTCAATCGGCAATAGGAACTGGGTGTTTGCATGCGAAGTTGCAATAGAGCAAGGCGGTAAGGCAATCATGGACCTGTACTCGCTCGCGAGCACAGCCATTGAGCGGCACACGAAAATCAAAGGGGCGTTTAACCCCTATGATCCGGCTTGGGAAATGTACGGCGAGGTATTGCGGAAGGAGCGCATGATAAAAAACATGCGTTACCGGAAGGAATGGATCACCCTCTATGTGGAACAGCGCGGTAAGTGTGCGTCATGCGGTAATGAGATGGACTTTGACACCGGATGGCACGATCACCATATAGAATATCGTATGGTAGGCGGGTCCGATGCCCTGGGAAATCGAGTATTATTGCACCCTAATTGCCACTCGCAGGTGCACCAACGTGGGTTGAAAGTAACGAAGCCGGTTCCTGTTTAGGAACTTTTATTTAGCTCGAGCCGTGTGCGGTGAAAGTCGCACGCACGGTTCCTAGGGGGGAGGATTCCAGTAATGGAGTCTTCCTACCCTCCAATCAAAAAATCGCCTGTCATGGTGTTTCATCCCTTCTTTTCATGAGTCGCATGCGCTGGCTTCCGGCCCCCCCCACCACCACGCAACGCTGGGCGTTTGCCCTGACTGCCATCGCCGCCGTGACGGCAGTGCCGACCCACGCCCAGAGTTTGCCGCCGAAGGCGCGCGCGCCGCGGGTGGAGGACAAGAACGCCGTCACCACCATCCAGGCCGAGGACATCAGCGGCCGCCCCGAGCGTGAAATCACGCTGGAGCGGGACGCCGAGCTGCTCAAGGACAAGACCCGCGTCAAGGCCGATACCGCCTGCTACCGCCAGGTCGAGGACGAGGTCGAGGCCAAGGGCAACGTCAAGATCTGGCGCTTCGGCGACTATTTCACCGGCGACGAGCTCAAGCTGAACATGGACAGCGGCCAGGGCTATATGCTCAATCCGACCTACCGGCTGGAGGCCAACCACGCCCAGGGCAAGGCCGAGCGCATCAACTTCATCAACGAAGACGAGGCGGTGGTGGTCAACGGCACCTACAGCACCTGCCAGGGGCCGACGCCGGACTGGTACCTGCGCTCGAACACCTTGAACCTCGATTCCGGCCGCGACGTCGGCACCGCCGGCAAGACCATCATTTATTTCAAGGACGTGCCCATCCTCGGCACGCCGGCGCTGTCGTTCTCGCTGTCGGGCGCGCGCCGCTCCGGCTGGCTGTCGCCGATGCCGGGCTTCGGCTCCAAGGGCGCGGCCGAGCTGACCGTGCCGTACTACTTCAACATCGCGCCCAACCGCGATGTGACGGTATATCCGAAGATTATCCCGCGGCGCGGCTTCCAGCTGGGCGCCAACGGCCGCTACCTGGGCGAGACCGACGGCGGCCTGTATCAGGGCGAGACCTACGTCGAGTACCTGCCGCACGACAAGCAATACGTGCCGACCACGCCGGGCGGCTCGACCGACCGCTGGACCATCAAGTCCAGCCACGCGCAGGAATTGTCCAAGGACTGGTCGTACGGCTGGAGCATCCGCGCCGCCTCGGACAACAACTATCCTAACGATTTCTCCAAGACTGTGTCGAGCTCGACCGAGCGCCAGCTGCTGCGCGAGCTGCGCACCGACTACCACGGCGACTTCTGGACGCTGACCGCGCGCGTGCAGAAATACCAGGTGCTGCAAGACCCGGAATCGCTGGTCGACAAGTCGCTGTTCGTGTCGCGCCCCTATGACCGCCTGCCGGCGATCAACTTCCACGCCGCCCAGTACGACGTGGCCGGCGGCTTCGACTGGGCCGTCGACAGCGAGCTGACCCGCTTCTACCACCCGACCCTGATCAACGGCACGCGCCTGGTGGCGATCCCGCAGCTGAGCTACCCGATCGTCGGCCCCAGCTACTTCATCACGCCCAAGGTGATGGTCAACCTGGGCAGCTACCAGCTCGACAGCTTCGGCACGCAAAAGTCGGACAACCTGTCGCGCGCGGTGCCGACGTTCTCGCTGGACTCGGGCCTGGTGTTCGAGCGCGACACCAAGCTCGGCGGCAAGGATGTCACGCAGACGCTGGAGCCGCGCCTGTTCTACGTCAACACCCCGTACCGCGACCAGAGCCAGTTCCCGACCTTCGACACCGACGCCGCCACCTTCAACTTCAGCCAGATCTTCAGCGAAAACCGCTTCGTCGGCTCGGACCGCATCGGCGACGCCAACCAGCTGACGGCGGCGCTGGTGTCGCGCTTCCTGGACGCGGCCGGCGCCGAGACGCTGCGCCTGGCGTTCGGCCAGCGCTTTTATTTCCGCGACCAGCGCGTGCAGCTGGCGTCGACGACGCCGGTGGTCGACTCGCGCTCGGACATGCTGCTGGCCGCGACCGGCCGCATCTCCGACACCTGGGGCTTCGACAGCGCCGTGCAGTACAGCCCCAGCCAGCGCCGCGTGGTGTCGGAAAGCTATACCGCGCAATGGATGCCGGGCCAGAAGAAGGTGCTCAACCTGGGCTACCGCTACCTGCGCGGCAGCTTCAAGAACCTGGAAGTGTCGAGCCAGTGGCCGATCTTCCAGCGCTGGTACGGCGTCGGCCGGGTCAGCTACTCGATGCAGGACAAGAAGATCCTGGAAAGCCTGGTCGGGCTGGAATACAACGCCGACTGCTGGGTGTTCCGCATGGGCGCGCAGCGCTTCGTGACCACCTCGACCAAGGCGTCGACGCCGATCTTCTTCCAGCTGGAGTTGAACGGCCTGTCGCACCTGGGCGTGGGCAGCCCGCTGGAGGCGATGAAGAACAGCATCCCCGGTTATCAGCGTTTGAACGAGGGCTACGGCCGCTAAAGCAAGCCACACCGGCGTCCGCCGCCGCCGTACCAGGGCAGCGGGCGCTTTTTGATTTTTTACACCTGACTCATGAGCGTTCTTAAGATGAAGTTCGAAATGAAAATTCTGGCCGTCCTGCTGTGCACCACCGCCCTCGGCGGCTGCAGCCTGTTTTCGAAGAAGCCTGCTCCGGCCCCGGCCGCCGTTGCCGCCGCGCCGGCGCCTGCCGCCAGCGCCGCACTGAACACCACGCCCGCCGGCGCCGCCAAGTCCGACGGCAAGGGCTTCCTGCCGCCCGGCGAATCGGGCAATGTGGCGATCGATTCCATCGTGGTGGTGGTCAACGACGACGTCATCACCCAGCGCGAGCTGAGCAACCGCATCAAGAGCGTGACCGCCCGCATGAAGGCGCAGAACGTGCAGATGCCGGACCCGGCCGACCTGCGCCGCCAGCTGCTCGAGCGCATGATCGTCGAACGCGCCCAGCTGCAGATGGCCAAGGAAATGGGCGTGCGGGTCGACGACCAGCAGCTCGACCGCGCCATCGGCCGCATCGCCGAAGCGCAGAAGCTGACCGTGCAGGACTTGCGCAACCAGATGGAAAAGGATGGCACGCCGTACGCCGCCTTCCGCGAAGACATCCGCGAAGAAATCATCATGCAGCGCCTGCGCGAGCACGAGGTCGACGCCAAGATCCAGATCTCCGAAGCCGAGGTCGAGAGCTTCCTGGCCGCCGAGAAGGCCGCCGCCGCCGAGCAGTTCGAGATCAACATCTCGCAGATCATGGTGCGCATCCCCGACAACGCCACCGCCGAAGTGATCGCCCAGCGCCGCGCGCGCGCCGAGGAAGTGATGCGCCAGCTGCGCACCGGCGCCGACTTCGCCAAGATGGCCGCCACCTATTCGGACGCCAGCGACGCCCTGCAGGGCGGCGTGGTCGGCTGGCGCCAGCCCGAGCGCCTGCCGCCGGTGTTCGCCGAAGCGCTGACCAAGCTCAAGCCTGGCCAGGTGACGCCGATCATCAAGAGCGTGGGCGCGTTCCACATCCTGAAGGCGGTCGACCGCCGCAGCCTGGCCGAGGCGCAAGCCGTGGCCGCCGTGCAGCAGACCCACGCCCGCCACATCCTGATCAAGGTGACGCCGACCATGAGCGCGGCCGACGCCAAGCGCAAGCTGGCCGAGCTGAAGGAACGCCTGGACAACAACGCCGCCAAGTTCGAGGACCTGGCGCGCCTGGTCTCCAACGACGGCTCGGCCTCCAAGGGCGGCGACCTGGGCTGGCTGGCGCCGGGCGACGTCACGCCGGAATTCGAGGCGGCGATGAACAACCTGAAGATCGGCGAAGTGAGCCAGCCGGTGGAAACGAGCTTCGGCCTGCACCTGATCGAAGTGCTGGAGCGTAAGAGCGACGACGTCTCGAAAGAGCGCGAGCGCAACAACGCGCGCCAGGCCATCCGCGAGCGCAAGGTCGAGGAAGCGGCGGAAAGCTGGCAGCGCGAAGTGCGCGACCGCGCCTACGTCGAGTTCCGCACCGAAGACGGCGCCGCCGCCGCCAAGTAATCATCAAGGGGACCACGCGTGAGCGCCACTTTACACACCGGGCGCAGCGCGCTGCGTCCCGTCCACCGCGCCGGCCGCCCGGCCATCGCCGTCACCGTCGGCGAGCCGGCCGGCATCGGCCCGGAGATTGCGCTGCGCGCCGCCTGGGCCCGCCGCCATGAGGTCAATTGCGTGCTGCTGGGCGACGCCGCCTTCCTGGCCATGACGGCCAGCTACATCGATCCGGAGATCAAGGTGGCGGCGCTGTCGCTGCAGGCGCTGCGCAACGGCGGCCTGCCGCGGTTCGGGCCGGAGCGCCTGTGCGTGATCGACATCCCGTTGGCGGCCCACGTCGTGCCGGGCAAGCTGGACAAGGAAAACGGCCGCAGCGTGCTGGCCACGCTGGACGCCGCCATCGAGGGCGTGCGGGCCGGCTGGTTCGAGGCGGTGGTGACGGCCCCGCTGCAGAAGAGCACCATCAACGACGCCGGCGTGCCGTTCTCCGGCCACACCGAATATTTCGCCGACCGCACCGGCACCGCGCAAGTGGTGATGCTGCTGGCCGGCCAGCCGCTGGCGCCGGCCGGGCAGCCGGCGCCGCCGCCGCTGCGGGTGGCGCTGGCCACCACCCACCTGGCGCTCAAGGATGTCGCCGCCGCGCTCAGCCAGGACGGCCTGGGGCGCACGCTCGACATCATCGCCCACGACCTGAAGACCAGGTTCGGCATCGCCGCCCCGCGCATCCTGCTGTGCGGCCTGAACCCGCACGCGGGCGAGGGCGGCTACCTGGGCCGCGAGGATATCGACGTCATCGCGCCGGCCATCGCGGCGGCGCGGGCGCGCGGCATCGATGCGCGCGGCCCGTATCCGGCCGACACGCTGTTCCAGCCCAAATACCTGCGCGACGCCGACTGCGTGCTGGCCATGTATCACGACCAGGGCTTGCCGGTGCTGAAGTACGCCACCTTCGGCCAGGGCGTCAACATCACGCTGGGCCTGCCGCTGATACGCACCTCGGTCGACCACGGCACCGCGCTGGACCTGGCGGCGCAAGGCCCGGGCCTGGCCGACTGCGGCAGCATGGAAGCCGCGATCGCCACCGCCGTGGCCATGGCCGACGCCGTGGCCGCCTCCTCCCCATCCTCCCAATCAGAAGAACCACTATGAAACACGTCGCCCGCAAACGCTTCGGCCAAAACTTTTTACACGATAAATACGTCCTCTCCAGCATCACCGAAGCGATCGCCCCGGCGCCGGACGACGCCATGGTCGAAATCGGCCCCGGCCTGGGCGCCATGACCGAACAGCTGATGCGCACGCTGAAGATGATGCATGTGGTCGAGCTGGACCGCGACCTGGTGGCGCGCCTGGAAAAGACCTACAACCCGGCCAAGCTGACCATCCACGCCGGCGACGCGCTGAAGTTCGACTTCGGCAGCATCCCGGTGCCGGCCGGCCAGAAGCTGCGCATCGTCGGCAACCTGCCGTACAACATCTCCAGCCCGCTGCTGTTCCACCTGGCGGATTTCGCGCCGCAGGTGCAGGACCAGCATTTCATGCTGCAAAAGGAGGTGGTGGAGCGCATGGTGGCCGAGCCGGGCAGCAAGACCTACGGCCGCCTGTCGGTGATGCTGCAGTGGCGCTATGACATGCAACTGCTGTTCGTGGTGCCGCCGGAAGCGTTCGACCCGCCGCCGAAGGTGGAGTCGGCCATCGTGCGCATGATCCCGGTGGCCAGGCCGCTGCCGTGCGACCGCGCCACGCTGGAGGCGGTGGTGCTGAAGGCCTTCTCGCAGCGCCGCAAGGTGATCCGCAACTGCCTGACCGGCATGTTCACCGAAGAGCAGATCGTCGCCGCCGGCATCAGGCCGACCGACCGTCCGGAAGCGGTGGGCCTGGCCGAGTACGTCGCGCTGGCCAACCTGCTCAAGCCGCAATAAGCGACAAGGCAAAAAAAAAGCCCGCTGGTGAAAGCGGGCTGAATCCAATTCCTTTGCAAGAAGTGGAGGAGACGAGTCAAGTATGCTGCGTCGCGGCATATAACGCAAGTTTATTTTTCGAATATCGAACATCACGATATCGCATAACTCTCCCCACTTCCGCCGCGCCGCGCAGGGCGCGCGGCGCCTTGCTCGTGATTACTTCGGTTTGCAGGTCAGCAACAGATTGCTGGCGTCGGCATCGTTGATCACGCCGGTGCCGCCGGTCAGGCTGCAGTTCAGGTCGGCCGGCTGCGACAGGATGGTGACGCCGTAGGCGATACCGTGCGGCACCTTGGTGTCGAACTGGAAGTTACCCTTGCCCAGCGCGGCGTCGAGGGCCGAGGCGCTCGATACCGATACCGTGCCGCCGGCGGAGCCATTGGTCAGCACCACGATGCGCGGCGTGGCGGCGGTGGTGGCGGTGGCGTCATTGTTGGGGAACAGGCCGATGAACTGGCCGCTGACGTTGTAAGTCTTCTGCTGGCACAGCACCTGCGCGGCGATCGACACCGTATGGCCGGCCGAGCCGGAGGCGCCCGCCACGACCTGGCAAGTCTGGTGGTCGGGATCGTGCTGGACGGTGATGTTGTACTCGGTACCGTAAGGAATTTGCCGTGGCATCGTGAACGACAAGGCGCCGGCTGGCACGTTCAGCGTGTCGCTGCCGTTGGCCAGCACCAGGCCGGGATTGCCCAGGCCGGAAATGGTGCCCTGCACAGCGAATTGGGCCTTGCCGCCGCAGGCGGACAGCGCGGCGGCCAGCATCAGCGCCGCAATGGCGCTCAAAGTCGAAAATTTCATCTATTACTCCAAAAAGAGGCGGGGGCGGCCGGCCATCGCGCGATGGCCGGCCCGGAAATTATTGGCAGATGACGATCACGCCGCGGAAGTCACCGGCGGGCATGGTGCCGACGCCGTTGCTGACCGTGCAAACCTGGGTCAGCGTGCTGCCCGGCGTCGTATCCTTGGGCTGCGACAGCACGGTCACGCCGTACGGCGAGCCGTCGCCGACCTTCTGGAATTCGAAGTTGACTGCGGCGCTGACGGTGGCCGGCGGCGGCTGCACGCTGACCAGATCGGCACCGTTGGCCAGCACCAGGCCCGGGAAGCGCAGTCCGCTCACGGCGCCGCCCAGCGTCCACGGATTGGTGGTGCATTTGAGGGTGATCGGGTAGGCGGTGTAGGCGTTGGCCTTGCCGACGTTGCTGCCGTTGACCGCCTCGCACTTGGCGCCGGTGGGCGGGGTGGAGATCTGCACATCATATTGCTCGTCGACCGCGATCAGCTTGGTGAAGCTGAAGCTGGTGCTGTTGGCGGGCACCGGCAGTTTTTCGCCGGTCTTGTTGTTGACCAGCACCAGGTCGGGCTTGGTCAGGCCGCTGATGGTGCCCGACAGCAGCAGGTTGCCATTGTTGCCGCCGCCGCAGGCGTTCAGCAGGGCGGCGCACAGCAGGGCGAGGCCCGGACGCAGATACGAACTTTTCATAAAATCTCTCTCCAAAACGAATAGGGGCCGGCAACACTCGGGTGCAGCATATTACACGGAATGGGCCGTATTTTAGTGCATTTGGTAACACCGGGCCGCTAAGCGATGTAACAGCTTGTGACACCTGCGGCGGCGCCGGCGCTCATTTGACCTGCGCCAGCGCGCAGCGCGAACGCTTGCCGTCGAGCTGGCAGGTGTTGCGCACCCGGCCCCGCAGATCGTGCACCTGCACCAGCCAGCGCTCGGCGCCCTGGCGCTCCATGGTCATGAAGCCGAAGCCGTCGACCCAGGAGCTGAACTGCTCGACCACCGCGCCCGGGGCCGGCGTCACGCCGTCCGGCAGGCGCTCGGGCAGCGGCACGATGTCCTCGGCGGTGCCGGAAAAGCCGGCGATGAACTGGCTGGGGTGGCCGCTGGCAAAGCTGACTTGCTGCCACAGGTGTACGTGGCCGGACAGCATCGCCTGTATGCCGGCCGGCAGCAGTTGCGGGTTGAGCGAGCCGAAGGCTTGCTGCAGGCCGGCGTCGCCCGGCAGCAGCACCACCGGACCGTCGCCCTTGCGGTCGGCGCCCATGCCCAGCAGCGGGTGGTGGTCGATGCCGATGTTGCGCGGCGCCTGCCGGGCCAGCGCCTCGACCTGGCGGTACAGCTCGCGGTACTTGTCATAACCGAGGTCGCCCGGCTTCAAGCCCTTCCAGGTGGTGTTGGCGGTGTCCATCACCAGCAGCTGGGTGTCCTGGCCGATGGGCACGGCGTAGGGCGCGCTGTAATTGCCGCTGGCGTCGTCGGCGGCGGCGTTGCAGTCGCGGCCGGGCAGCAGCGGGCGCGGATCGAGCAGGCGCCAGTAGCCCTGGCCGCCGCGCGCGCAATTTTCATGATTGCCGCGCGCCATGATCCACGGCGCCGCCTGCAGCAGCGCCGCGCCGGGCGCGAAGAAGTCGGCGTTCCAGGCGTCCCAGCCATAGCCCCAGGGGCTGCCGGCGCAACCGGCGTTGCCCTCGGGGCAGGCGTTTTCGCGGTAGTGGTAGTCGCCGACATGGATCACCAGCTCGGGCCGCCACGCGGCGGCGGCGGCCGCGATGGTGGCGAACGGATAGTCGGCTTCGTGCTTGCAGGCCTGGTAGCTGTTGCTGCTCTTTTGCAGGCGGCAGCCGGTGTCGCCGATGACGACGATGCGCTGCGGCGCGGCGGCCGGCAGCGGCAGCGTCCGTCCCAGCAC